>JBAULH010000072.1:0-13160 GCA_049578085.1 Candidatus Deferrimicrobiaceae bacterium | reverse complement strand
GGAGAAGTCTTTTCACAATTATAGACTAACGGGACTTCTCCTTCTTCATCGACTTTTTCCTGTCGGATGATTTGATGTCTACGGGGTCGACGCGAAACCGTTCCATATAGGCGTCAGAGTCTGACTTCTTGAAGATTATTTGTCGTCCATCCGGCCGATAGTAGACAATTTGAGAGAGTCGCCCCCGTAGACCCCTGCGTGACCGCCAGAGGTAGGCAGCCGCAAGGGGAAGAGATAAATACCCGTCGTACGCAGTGGTTCTGTAACGGGGACGAATTTCTTGCTCATCCATGTCTTGCCCCTCGTTCTCCTTCAACGACCCCTCCCCTTGTCACTCGTATAGCGACTCCAGTCGTTTAAAGTTATCCCGGGCCGCCAGGGAACCCCGCTCCGCAGCCACCCGGTACAGGCGAAAGGCTTCCCCGATGTCCTGGGGAACGCCTCTCCCGTTTTCATACACGGAACCCAGTTTGTTCTGCCCCTCCGCATATCCCTGCGCTGCCGCCTTCCGGTACCATTCTACCGACTCGGGGTAATCCCGGGGAACGCCTTCTCCCCTCTCATAAAGCTCTCCGAGGCGGGTTTGCGCCTCGGGATTCCCCTGATCCGCCGCCTTCCGGTACCACTTGGCTGCTTCGGCGTAATCCCGGGAAACACCGAGGCCACTGCTGTAGAGAAAACCGAGATTGGTCTGCGCCGCTGCATCACCCTGTTCCGCACCTTTTCGGAGCCATTTCGCAGCCTCGCCGTAGTTTTGGGGGGTTCCCCTGCCGTCGAAGTACATGATGCCGAGGTTTGTCTGCGCCGCCGGGTACCCCTGATCCGCCGCCTTTCGGTACCATTGAAGAGCCATGGCGTAATCCTGTGGCACCCCGCGGCCTCCTTCGTACATCACGCCAAGGCCGTAATGCGCGCCGGGATATCCCTGCGCCGCGCTCAATAAGAACCACCGCACGGCCTCGGCGTCGTCCCTGACAACACCGCTTCCCGACGCGTATATCCGACCGAGGTTGTTTTGCGCCGCGGCGTTTTTCTGTGCCGCTGCTTTTTTCAGCCATTTCAGGGCCTCGGTATAATTTCGCGGAGCGCCTTTCCCTTCGTGGTACATCAAACCCAGCTTGTTCTGCGCGTCCGCGTGGTCCTGTTCGGCTGCCTTCCGGTACCACCGCATCGCTTCGCCATAGTCCCGCGGAACGCCGTAACCGTTGTAATAAAGAATGCCGAGATCACGTTGTGCGTCCGCGTGCCCCTGTTCCGCCGCCTTCCGGTACCACTTCGCCGCCTCTGCGTCGTTCCCCAGTCCCCCCTGGCGATTTGCGTACATCAACCCGAGTTTGTACTGTGCCTCCGTATTCCCCTGTTCCGCCGCCTTCCGGAACCATTTCGCCGCCCCCGCCTCATTCCGGAGAACCCCGCGGCCGTTCATGTGCATTTCTCCGAGATCGTACTGTGCTTCGGGATATCCCTGCTCCGCGCTCAAAAAGTACCATTTGACGGCTTCGGCGTCGTCCCGGAGAACTCCGATCCCGCGTGCATACATTTGCCCGAGACGGTGCTGCCCCTCGGGATTTCTCCGCTCCGCAGCTTTTGCGAACCATCGATACGCTTCCGTGTAATTTTGCGGAACTTCCTCTCCCCTGAAATATTTCTCCCCCAGTTGGACCTGTGCCTTGACCTCGCCCAGCTTTGCTCTGGTCTGAAGTTGATCGATCTCTCCCGCTCTGAGCAGGGAAGGCAGAAGAAGGATCCCCGACAACAGAAATACCGTAATCGCCCACATTTTTCTGTCCAAAGTCCTCCCCTTCCTATCGAAACGCGTACGCTTCATCGTTCCTCCCCGCTTTCTCCCCGTGGCAACTCCGGGCGGTCCCGACAATAGAGGCTTGCCCGTACGAACGCATCGGTCTTCCTGCAAGATATCTTATCGCTCCCGACCGGGACTGCCAAGACATCGCCTGTCATCTGCCCTGACATGCCACACTTCTTGACAGGTGCCCGGCAGGTCTGCTACCTTGTTCCGCCTACCGTTAGTCTCCCGTTCGGGGTGGTAGTTAAGCTTGGTTATAACGCCGGCCTGTCACGCCGGAGGCCGCGGGTTCAAATCCCGTCCACCCCGCCAGTTTTTATAAAGCCCCCCGGGTTGCTGGACCCCGGGGGGTTTTATTCTTCTCGTTTTCCCGCATCGTCTCCTCTCCGGCCCTAGCCGATTTCTGCCCGTTGGACAAAACGAACGGATGCGGGAAGACATCACAAGGATATATGCTGCTTTTTCTTGCGGTTCTGGAAATCATCGCCATTGCTTTCCTCCCCGGTTGTGTCGGGAAAGACGGCGTTCCCGTCCCGAGAACGAGCGGCCCGAGGGAGGAAAGGCCCATGTACACGCCTTTGCCCGGCGTCTCCGCGTTCGATGAGGAACTGATCGAACGGTTCGAACAGACAAGGAAAACGAGGGGGGAAGGGTACCGACCGAGGACGAGGCACCTGCTGCCTGACGGCCGGGCGAAATATACGAACCGGCTTTTTCTTGAAACGAGCCCCTACCTGCTCCAGCACGCGCACAATCCCGTCAACTGGTACCCCTGGGGGGACGAGGCGTTCGAACAGGCCGCGAGCGTAAAACGCCCCGTCCTGGTCAGCATCGGGTATTCCACCTGCCACTGGTGCCACGTCATGGAAGAGGAGTCGTTCGAAAACGAAGAGATCGCCCGGTTCCTGAATGAACAGTTTATCGCCGTCAAGGTGGACCGGGAGGAACGCCCGGACGTGGATGCCATCTACATGCGGGCGGTGCAGGCCCTGACGGGGCATGGCGGCTGGCCGCTCAACGTCTGGATGACTCCGGATCGTACGCCGTTCTACGGGGGGACCTATTTCCCCCCCGGGGATGACGCTTCGGGACGGGGAATCGGTTTCCTGAGCCTCCTCAAGGGAATGCGGAAAGCGTACGACGATCAACCCGAGCAGGTGGCGGAGATCGGCCGCCAGTTGACGGGACACATCCGGGAGACCCTGTCCCCGGGAGGGGGGAAGGCGCTTCCGTCCGTCGATATCCTCGCCGCCGCCGCGCAATTTTACAAGAGCCGTTTCGACCCGGTGAACGGAGGGCTGGCGGGGGCTCCGAAGTTTCCCAGCAGCCTGCCCGTTCGGTTTCTGCTCCGTTACCACCGGCGGACCGGGGACCCGGAATTCCTCGAAATGGCGAAGCTTTCCCTGGTGAAGATGGCGGCGGGAGGGATGTACGACCAGGCGGGAGGGGGGTTCCACCGGTACTCGACGGACGAGAGATGGCTTGTCCCCCACTTCGAGAAGATGCTCTACGACAATGCCCTCCTCGTCATCGCCTACCTGGAAGCCTACCAGGCAACGGGCGAGGAGGATTTCGCGCGGGTCGTGGAGGAAACGCTGCGCTTCATCGAGCGGGACATGACCGCTCCCGGCGGGGCATTCTATTCCGCCACGGATGCCGACAGCCTCACCCCGGACGGCGAGCGGGAGGAAGGATACTTCTTCACATGGACACCGAAGGAACTGGAAGCGGCGCTCGGCCCGGAACGTTCCCGTATCGTCGGCGGGTATTACGGAGTGACCGATAAGGGGAACTTCGAGGGGCGGACGATCCTGCATGCGCCGGACCCCCCTTCGGCCGTCGCCGATAACCGAATTTCCCCGGAAACGGAGCTGCGCGCCATCCTTCCGGAGGCGAAGGAGATCCTGTACCGGGAAAGAAACCGCCGCCCCCCTCCGCTGCGGGATCAGAAGATCCTGTCCGCCTGGAACGGGTTGACGATATCAGCGTATGCACGCGCCGGCCTCGTCCTTGGCAACTCCCGCTTCGTCGGGCAGGCCGGCAGAGCGGCGGAGTTTCTCCTTGCGAACCTGTACCGCGACGGCCGGCTCTACCGGACCTACATGGACGGGGAAGCGAGGAACAACGCGTACCTGGAAGACCATGCGTTCCTGATCGCCGGGCTCCTGGACCTGTACGAGGCCGCCGGGGATCCGCGATGGCTTATGAAGGCGGTCGAACTGGACGGCATCCTGGAGAACCATTTCGAGGACAGGGCCAATGGCGGATTTTATCTGACCCGTGACGATCACGAGACCCTGCTGGTGCGCGAGAAGCCGGCGTACGACGGCGCCGAGCCGTCGGGAAATTCCGTGGAGGTCCTCAACCTTCTGCGGCTCCACGAATTCACGACGAACGGTGGGTATCGCAGACGGGCGGAAACGACGTTCCGGTACCTGGCGGAGACGCTGCGGTCAAATCCCGTCGCCCTTTCCGAGATGCTGCTCGCCGTCGATTTTTATCTCGACTCGCCCAAGCAGGTCCTCGTCGTCGCCCCGCAGGGGAAAAAGGCAGATGCGGCCCCGCTGCTGGACGCGTTCCGGCGCCAGTTCCTGCCGAATCGGATCTTCTCGCTAGTTACGGAAGGAGAGGAACTCCGACGCAGCGCCCAGACCGTCCGCCTTCTGGAGGGAAAGGAAGCGACGGGCGGACAGGTAACCGCCTATGTCTGTGAAAACCGGGTTTGCCGACTTCCCACGAGCGACCCCGCCGAATTCGCAAACCAGCTTCGCACGGGGAAACCCGATCCGGGCAGGTCCGGCATGTAGCAGCAACCCGGGAGTTCTCTGATTTCCCTTTGCGTTCAGGGGGGGATCGGTCCCCTCCTGAGGCAGGCGGCCGTTTCCCGCGCGATGAGGAGTTCCTCGTCCGTCGGGATGACGAAGATGCGCAGCCGGGATTCCGGCGCTCCGATCTCCCCTTCCTTTCCGGCCGTTTCCCCGTTCCGTGAGGAGTCGATCCGGATGCCGAACCATTCCATCCCTTCCAGGATCCGCGCCCGGACCTCGGGAGCGTTCTCCCCGATCCCGCCGGTGAAGACAATCGCGTCGGCGCCGCCGAGCGCGGCGAGATAGGCTCCCAGGTACTTCCGGGCCCGGTAGCAGAAGATCTCCACGGCCAGGCGCGCGCGTGGCTCGTCTCTCGCTTTTTCCAACAGGTCCCGCATGTCCCGGCTGCGGCCGGAAAGGCCCAGAAGCCCGGATTGCGCGTTCAGAATGTCTTCCACCTCCGCGGGGGCCAGCCCTTCTTCGTGGGCGAGAAAGGCGAAGATCGCCGGATCGATGTCCCCGCTGCGCGTGCCCATCACCAGCCCCTCCAGCGGGGTGAACCCCATCGAGGTGTCGACCGGTGCCCCCTTCCGGATGGCGGCGGCGGAGCACCCGTTGCCCAGATGGAAGGCGACGATCGTCGCGTCCCCGGGCGGCGTGTCCGTCAGCGAGCAGTAGCGCGACAGCAGGTACTGGTAGGAGATGCCGTGGAATCCGTACCGCCGGATGCCGTGCCGGGTCGAAAACTCGTAGGGAATCGCGTACAGGGAGGCGCGTTCCGGCAACCCGGTGTGAAAGGTCGTGTCGAACACCGCCACCATCGGCACCGACTTTCCGGCCGCCGCGCGCGCCGCCCGTATTCCGGCGATGCTTGGCGGGTTGTGAAGGGGGGCAATCTCCTCGAGGGAGTCGATCGCTTCCGTTACCGACTCATCGATCAGGGTCGTTCGGGAGAATCGCCTGCCGCCGTGGACGACCCGATGCCCGATTGCGTCGATGTGGTTTGGTTGCCCCGGGAGCAGAGGGGCGTCCGGGGAATCGACCCATGCGAGAATTCTCCGAATCGCCTCCTCGTGGTTGCCGACGCGGGCGGCCAGCTGTTCGGGAGGCCACCCCTCCCGGCGGAATGTAAGGAGGGAATTTCCACCGATGCGCTCGACGACCCCCCGGGCCCATCGCGTTTCGCGCCATCCTGCGGAAGGGTCGGGTTCGACGTCTGCGATCAGGAACTTGACGGAGGAACTTCCGCAGTTGAGTGCCAGAATGTTCATGATGCTCCTCCGGATTCCTTGTGGGGCGGCCGGAAGCGGCCGGAAACGGGGGTAAACGAAAACCCTGCTGTCGTTCGTTCCGAGTTCAGTATAGGAGAGGCAGTGCGCAGGGAGGAAAGTTTTTTCCCCGGCGGATGTTCCGGTCCCTTCGGGGTTGCTATGCTGGAAGCGAAGGAAAAAGGGCGGAGGCCCAATCGGGGGGAAGGCGGGAGGACGTCATGGGGCTTGCATCGAGAAAGTGCGAACCGTGCAGGGAAGCCGTATCCCCGATGTCACGGGAAGAAGCGGAGGAGATGCTCCGGGGAACCCCCGGGTGGGAGCTGGAGGAGAGCGCGACGAAGATCCGGCGGACGATCCGGTTCCGGAACTTCGCCCAGGCGATGGAGTTCGCGCAAAAGGTGGGTGTCCTGGCGGAAGGGGAGGGGCACCACCCCGACCTCTCTGTGGGGTGGGGCTATTGCACCGTCGTGTTCCAGACGCACAAGATCCACGGTCTGCACGGCAACGACTTCATCATGGCGGCGAAGGTGAACTCCTTGCTCCCGTGAGGCCCGCCGCGCCGTTTCCTGCCTGCGCGCATGGGCTCGCGGCCTGCTCCCGGGGTCCCTGGCTTGTGGAGGGGTCCCCTCGGCTACGCTCGCGACCTTGCGCCCGCTCGCTGCCGGTTCCGCTCGACGCGATTTCTTCCTTAGCGAAACAGGCCGCCTCGTCGACCCCCCCGCCTCGCCTAGGGGCCCCGATCGCGTGTCGTGCGGAACGCCCGGGCGCTGCCGCTCAGCCGGCAATCTGACGGAAGAAATCGTTCCCCTTGTCGTCTACCAGGATGAAGGCGGGGAAGTCGACGACCTCGATCCGGAAGATCGCCTCCATCCCCAATTCGGGGTACTCGAGGACCTCCACCTTCTTGATGTTCTCCTGGGCGAGCAGGGCGGCCGGACCGCCGATCGAGCCCAGGTAGAACCCGCCGTGCTTCTTGCAGGCGTCGGTCACCTGCTGGCTGCGGTTCCCCTTGGCGATCATGATGAGAGATCCCCCCTGCGACTGGAACAGGTCCACGTAGGAGTCCATCCGGCCCGCGGTCGTCGGGCCGAAAGAGCCTGACGGCATCCCCTTGGGGGTCTTGGCCGGTCCCGCGTAGTAGACGGGGTGGTCCTTGAGATATTTCGGCATCCCCTCCCCGCGGTCGAGCCGCTCCTTGATCTTGGCGTGGGCGATATCGCGCCCGACGATGAGCGTCCCGGTGAGGGAGAGCTGCGTCTTGACGGGGTATTTCGACAACTCGGCGAGAATGTCCTTCATCGGGCGGTTCAGGTCGACCTTCACGACCCCATGTTCGTGCTTCTTCCGGTACTTTTCGGGGATCAGCCGGCCCGGGTTCCTCTCCAGTTCCTCCAGCCAGATCCCGTCCGCGTTGATCTTCGCCTTGATGTTCCGGTCGGCGGAGCAGGAGACCCCCATCCCCACCGGGCAGGAGGCCCCGTGCCGCGGCAGGCGGACGACCCGTACGTCGAGGGCGAAGTACTTGCCGCCGAACTGGGCGCCGTAGCCGGACCGGTACGCCGCTTTCAGGATCTTCTCCTCCGTCTCCGGGTCCCGGAACGCCTGGCCACCATCGTTCCCCTTCGTGGGGAGGTGGTCCAGGTAGCCGGTGGAGGCGAGCTTCACTGTCTTCAGGCACGCTTCGGCGGACGTTCCCCCGACGACGAAGGCGAGGTGGTAGGGAGGGCATGCGGCCGTCCCCAGGGTCTTCATCTTCTCCACCAGGAACTTCTCGAGGCTCGCGGGGGTAAGAAGCGTCTTCGTCTCCTGGAACAGGTACGTCTTGTTGGCGGAACCGCCTCCCTTGGCGACGAAGAGGAACTTGTACTCCTGCCCCTCGGTGGCGTACAGGTCGATCTGGGCGGGGAGGTTCGTCCCGGAGTTCTTCTCCTCGTACATCGTGAGCGGGATCGTCTGGGAATACCGCAGGTTCTCCTCGGTGTACGTCTTGTGCACGCCCCGGGAGAGATACTCCTCGTCCGGGGCGCCCGTAAAGACCTGCTGCCCCTTCTTCCCGATGATGGTGGCGGTTCCCGTGTCCTGGCAGAAGGGGAGGACGAAATGGGCGGAGACCTCGGCGTTGCGCAGCATCGCCACGGCGACGCCGCGGTCGTTGGGAGCGGCCTCAGGGTCGGACAGGATGGCGGCCACCTTCGCCAGGTGCGTCGGGCGCAGCAAAAAAGATACGTCGCGCAACGCCTGGTTGGCCAGGAAGGTGAGCCCCTCCGGGTCGACCACGAGGATCTCCTTCCCGTTGAACCGGGAAACGGAGACGTACTCCTTGGTGAGCAACCGGTATTTCGTATCGTCTTGCCCCTGCGGGAAGGGATCCTGGTAAACAAATTCCGGCATCGGTCGTCTCCTTCATGCGTATTCTGTATACGGAAAAACCACGATATCGCCGCGGGATGCGTTCCGTCAAGACCGGCGAACCCCTCCCGTGCCCGGTCACTTCCAGTACGGTGTCCGGATGTCGAGGTATGCCTGATGGGCGGCGGTGGCCGCCTGCGCCACGGCCGTCACGATCATCTTTAGATGCGATGAGACATCGCCCACGGCGAGGACCCCCGGGACGTTCGTCCTTTGCCAGAGGTCGGTTTGAACCCGGCCGCCAGGGTCGAGGGTGAGGTCAAGATCGCGGAAGATGGCGTTGTTCGGCCTTCTCCCCACGGCCATGATCACGGCATCGGCAGGCAAATTCGCCGTCTTTCCGGTCGCGTGCTCCCGAATCCGGACACCCTCGACGTAGCGGGATCCCAGGATCTCCTCCACGGTGGAGTCCCGGAGAAGATGGATCCCCCTTTCGCGATCGAACTCTTTCGGTAGGGCGCCCGAAAAACGGAAGGCGGACTGTCTATGGACAAGGGTGATCCGCGAGGCGATCCCCGACAGCCGCTGGACGAACGAGATCGCGGTTTCGCCCCCCCCGACGACGACCACACGTTTCCCGCGGAAGGCGGCGGGGTTCCGAACGAGGTAATGGACTCCGCCGCGGCGCCCGGCGAACTCCCGTTCTCGAAGGATCCCCGCTTCGGCAGCTGTGCTTCCGTTGGCGAGTATGAGAATCTTTCCTCTCTCCTTCACGCTCCCCGCCAGGACTTCCCTGCCGGGTGTTATCTCCTCGACCCGTCCCTCGATCAGGTCGACGTCGGCCCGCCTCGTGTCTTCGATCAGGAAATGGGCGAGTTCCCGGGCGAGGATGCCCGGCCGCACCCCCGGGTAGTTGTCGATCCGCTTGTCTGGGCACCACCGGGTGAGGATCCCCCCCCAGGAATCACCCTCGAACACCCCCGTCCGCAGCTGTTTCCTCCCGCAAAAGGCGGCGGCGGCAAGTCCCGCCGGGCCTCCGCCCACCACCAGGACGTCGTAATCCGCCGGTTTCGGAGCGGGTTCGGCAGTCTTGCGTTTCCCCGGGACCCGTTTCGGGGACTCGATCGTTTCGAGGGAACGCGCTTCGTTTTTCCTGTTCATGTCCCCTTCCCTGGAGCTAGGAAACGTTTTCAGTATAATGGTATGGTCTCACAAATCGGTTTTCAGGAGGAAGAGCATGGCGAAAGTTCCTTATGTCGACAAGGACGAGTGCACGATGTGTAATGTTTGTGTCGATATGGTTCCGACGGTATTCCAGGCGGACGAAGAGGGCAGGGCAGAGGTGTTCGATCCGAACGGCGCAAGCGAGGCGGATATCCAGGATGCGATGGACTCCTGCCCCGTCACTTGCATCCACTGGAAGGAATAGGGGGCCGGGCGCCGGAGGCGGTGAATAGTTTCCGGCGCCGACCGTCTTATCCGGATGGAAGTCGGGAAGGTGCGAGCCGGAGAAGCCCTTCTGTGTGCTCTTCTGCTTCTGTCCCTGACCGGTTGCGGGGGGCGAAAGGCCGCGATGCGGGAGGAGCCGCCCCGGCCCGATACGACCGGACCGAGGGTTGCCGTGGCACCGATGGAAAACAGGAGCAACGACATTAACGCTTCCGAGATCATCCGGTCCGCGTTCGTCGGAGCCATCGCCGGGAAAGGGTGGAACGTCGTGCCGACGGAGGAAAGCGACCGGACGCTTCGGGAGTCTTTGGGGATCACCTACGGGGGCCAGCTCGCCTCCACCACTCCCGGGGAGGCATGCCGGAACCTGGGCGTGGAGGGGGTGTTTTACGGAGAAATCCGGGAATGGAACAAGACGACCACCGGGGTGTACAACAACGTCACTGTCGCCGCCTCTTTCGAATTGTATGCCCGGGACGGTACCCGGGTGTGGCAGGGCAGCGACACGCAATCCAAGGTGCTTGTCCCGCACGGGGGGAGGGAAATCGGGGCCGAGATCGTCGTCAACGCCCTCGGGAACCTGCTGTTGAATCCGATGACCCCGTACGGGCAATCGGTTGCCAGGAATATCGCCGGAAAGTTGCCGGGCGGACTGCTTGAAGGACACGAACCCGTACCGGCGCAGGACAACGCGACACAGGAAGCGGTCACTCCGTCAGAAGGGGGAGGCACCAGATGACAAAGATGGGTTTTTCGGCTTTTCGAACCGGCATGGCGATCGTTCTGGCCGGATTCACCGCCTTGTCCTTCGCCGGATGCGCCACGACACCCCCTGTCACGGGCCCCTCGGATCGTCCCTCGGCCCCGGCCGCCGTGATGCCTAAGGTTGAGCCCGCGGCTCCCATCGTGACGCGGGCGCCGAAAAAGCGGGTGGCGGTCCTCAAATTCCAGGACAAAAGCGCCTACGGGCGGGGCCGCCTCGGGGGGGCGGTCCAGGACATCCTGATGACCGAACTTTCCAAATCCAACCTCTTCATCCTCGTTGCCCGCGGGAGCGACCTGGACCTGGTCCTGGACGAGCAGGACCTCGGGACGTCGGGCGTCGTCAAGGAAGGGACAGGGGCGAAATCGGGGGAGGTTCTGGGCCTCAACGCGATCATCACCGGAGCCGTGTCGCAGTTCGGGGTCAAGCAGAAGTCGGCCACCTATCTGATCGGCGCGAGTAAAACACAGACGGCCGAGGCAATCGTCGACGTCCGGGTCGTGGACGCGACTACCGGGCAGGTCATCTTTGCCGAAAGCGGCACGGGGGTCCACGAGGAGAGCTCGACGCAGGTTCTGGGGATTGGAGGAGCCAAGGGGTACGACGAAACCCTGGAGGGGAAGGCCCTGCGGGCGGCCGTCTCCCAGTTCATCGACAACCTGATCCGGCGTATGGAAGCGATCCCGTGGAGCGGGAAAATCGCCGCCGTCGACGAGGCCGAGATCGCCATCAACGCCGGGCAGAAGACGGGGTTGGTCATCGGTGAAAGACTCCGGGTTTTCGGCGAGGGCCGAGAGGTGATCGATCCGGACACGAAGCTCTCCCTCGGGCGAAAGCCGGGCAGGGAGAAGGGGGAGATCGTCGTCTCGGGCTTTTTCGGCGAGGACGCGGCGATATGCAGGCGGGTGAGCGGCGAGGGATTCGCCGTCAACGATATCGTGAAACTGGCAAGATAGGAGGCGCCGGATGAGCAGGGCTACTATCGTCAGCGGCGCGAGACGCAAGGCCGCTTTTGTCTTTTGGTTGCTTGGCCTCCTGGCTTGCGGCGGACTCGCCCTGGCCGGCGGCTGCTATCCAAAAGCCCAGATATATGGTGTGGGAGACGTCGGAGGACTGATCTTTGACGTGAATCCTCCGGACGCGGAGGTCGTCCTTGACGGGGTCACACAGGGAAAAGCGTCCGACTTTACGCAAGAAAGGTATTTGAAGGTGGGAAGCGGCACGCACCGGCTGGAACTGCGGAAGCCGGGATTCGAGACGTATTCCCGTACGCTGTTCGTGTCGCACTCCCTGCTTCGGATCGAGGCGACCCTGGTGACGGGCGGCGCGCCTGCCTCCGGCGGTTCCTGAGACAAAACGGGGACGTTGTTGAACTGTTGCAGGAACCGGATTGCAGAAAGTAGGGGAACGTCCCCGTTCTGTTCCGGAAAGCTCAGGAACGTCCCTTTCTTTTTTGTCCCTCACCTTTGCGCTGTCCCCACCACTTGCGTAAGCGTTCCGCGATAATCTTCTCGTGCCCGGCCCCTGAAGGGTAGTAGTAGGTTCTCCTTCCCAGCGTCTCCGGAAAGTACTCCTCGGGCACGAAGGCGTCCGCGAAATCGTGGGGGTAACGGTACTCCTTACCGTAGCCGAGCTCACTCATCAACCGGGTGGGGGCGTTGCGAAGGTGCAGGGGGACGGGGTGGCTGCCTCTGGCCTTCGCGTCCTCCATCGCCTTCTGGAACGCGATGTACACCCGGTTGCTCTTTGGGGCAGTGGCGAGGTAGACAGCCGCCTGCGCCAGCGCGAGTTCCCCTTCGGGACTGCCGAGCGTCCGGTACGTCTCGGCCGCGGCCAGCGTGACCTGGAGCGCCCCCGGCGCGGCGTTTCCCACGTCCTCCGAGGCGAAACGGATCATCCGCCGGGCGATGTAGAGAGGGTTCTCCCCCCCTGCAAGCATCCGCGCCAGCCAGTACAGGGAGGCATCGGGATCCGATCCACGCAAGCTTTTGTGGAAAGCGGAGATTAGGTTGTAGTGCTCCTCCCCGTCCCTGTCGTAGAGGAGGGCCTTCGTCCTCAGCGCTTCTTCCGCCACCGCAACGTCCACGGCGGACAGCTCCCGGTGCTCCGCAATCACCACGGCCGCCTCCAGGGCATTGAGCGCCACCCGGGCGTCGCCGTCGGAAATCTCGACGATGTGGCGGAGGGCATCCGGCGCAAGAAACTCCCCGGGCTTGCCGAGACCGCGCTCCGGATCCGCGAGTGCCCGGAGAACGATGGTCTCCACGTCCTTCGCGGACAGGGGGTCGAGGACCAGGACGCGGCTGCGGGACAGGAGGGCGTTGCGGATTTCGAAGGAGGGGTTCTCCGTCGTGGTCCCGAAGAGGGTGACGGTCCCATCCTCCTCGAAGGGAAGCAGGGCGTCCTGCTGGGCCTTGTTGAACCTGTGGATCTCGTCGATGAACAGGATCGCCGGGCGGTCCGCGCCGGTGCGGACCTTCCGAATGTCCGATATCGCCTCCTTGATCTCCCGGATCCCCGCGAGCACCGCCGAAAAGGGGAGGAATACCGCGTTCGTCTCGGCGGCGATGATCCGGGCAAGCGTGCTCTTCCCCGATCCTGGAGGTCCCCAGAAGATGAGGGAAGGCAGCGGGCGCGCGGAGAGGACAGAGGAGAGGAACCTCCCCTCCCCCAAAATGGCCTCCTGGCCGACGAACTTGGCCAGGGTCCTCGGG
>JBAULH010000071.1:0-6432 GCA_049578085.1 Candidatus Deferrimicrobiaceae bacterium | reverse complement strand
CCCGAATCCTCGGGCCGAAGATGGAGTCGCGCCGCCCGGTCCCTCTGGCAGCCATACCGATGCACCTCAGGAATGCGGTGCTCGCGGCGGAAGACTCCCGCTTCTACACCCACTTTGGTATCGACATCATCGGGGTCGGGCGGGCCCTGAGAGAGAACCTGCGGCGGATGCGGATCGTCCAGGGGGGGTCCACCATCACCCAGCAGCTCGCGAAAAACTTCTTCCTTACGCCGAAACGGAGCTTCTGGAGGAAGATCCGGGAAGCCGAACTCGCGATACTCATCGAGCTCCGCTTCTCCAAGGAGGAGATCCTCGAGGCATACCTGAACAAGATCTACTTCGGCCAGGAAGGCCCCCGCGGGATATACGGGGTAGAGGATGCGGCGGATTTCTACTTCTCCAAGAGCGTCGGCGACCTGACCCTGGAGGAGGCCGCCCTTGTCGCGGGGATCATCCGGTCCCCCCACCGGTACTCCCCTCTCCGCATGGCGGACGCCGCACGGAGCCGCCGGGACTGGGTCCTCTCCCGGATGGCCGCTCTCGGGATGATTACGAAAACCGAGGAGCAAAGGGCGCGCCAAACGCCTCTGCGGACGAACCCGCGCCGGGTCCCCGTGAAGATCGCGGAGTACTACGTCGACTACATCGAGCGGGCGGCCGAGGAGACACTGGGGCCCGGGAGACTCTCCCGGACGGGCTACCGATTCTACACCTCTCTCGATCTCGCGCAACAGGCAGCGGCGGAACGGGCGGTGACCGCGGGGCTGGCGGAATTGAGAGGGGACAAGACTCTTCCCGGGAAGAAAGAGGACCCGCTTCAGGCCGCGCTGGTCGCCGTGGACCCGGCCACCGGCGAACTTACCGCCATGGTGGGGGGGGGCAGCTACGGGGAGACCCAGTTCAACCGCGCCGCCGATGCCAGGCGCCAGCCGGGCAGCGCCTTCAAGCCGTTCGTGCTCCTCGCGGCCATGGAGCAGGCCGTGAACGGCAAGGGGAAAATCACGCTCGCCAGCCGGATCTCGGGGGAGCCGATTTCCGTCGAGGCTCCGGACGAAGTGTGGACGCCTGCGAACTTTGAGAGGAAGGAATACGGGGAGATCTCGATCCGCAGGATGGTGGAAGAGTCGGTGAACACGGCAACGGTGCGGCTCGCCTTGGACGTAGGCCTTCCGGACGTGATCGCCGCGGCCCGGGGGGCGGGGTTGACCAGTCCCATCCGTCCCGTTCCCTCCCTTGCCCTGGGAAGCTTCGAGGTAACCCCGGTCGAACTGGCCTACGCCTACGCAACGATCGCCTCCGGCGGGACCCGGTTCCAGCCCTTCACGCTCCGGGCGGTAACCGACAGCGAGGGAGATCTCCTGCAGTCGGAGGTCCCGATACGGGAGGAGGCCGTGGACCCCCGGGCGGCCTATCTCGTTACCTACACCCTGGAGGGAGTTCTCGACCGCGGGACGGGGCATGCCGCCCGGCTGGCCGGGATCGATTACCCCGCGGCGGGCAAGACGGGGACCACGGACGCCTACCGCGACTCGTGGTTCGTGGGGTACACCCCCGATCTGGTGTGCGTGGTCTGGGTGGGTCGCGACTCCGGGGAACCGACGGGGCTTACCGGCTCCTCGGGAGCGCTCAGGATCTGGACGAGGTTCATGAAATCGGTCTATCCGGCCGGGGGGAGATACGCCTTCGCGATCCCCCCGGGGATCACGATCGCCGAAATCGACCCGGAATCCGGATTCCTGGCGACATCCGCCTGCCCGGAAACGTTTCCGGAGGCGTTCCCCGACGACCTGGTGCCCACACAGACGTGCCCGCTCCATCCCTCCCACCCGATCGTGGACACGGTGCGCAAGGGGTGGCAAGGCCTCATCGACTTCTTCAACAACCTCTTTCAGTGAGTATGTCCCGAGGAACCGGGAAGGGACAGCCGGCAGGGGGACACGGCCGGCTTCGTTGTGATATAAGGTACTTTTTCAAGGTAAAACCGGGCGGAGATCCGATGCACTATAAAACCACGCTGAACCTCCCGCAGACCGGATTCCCGATGCGCGCGAACCTGACGCAACGCGAGCCGGAAATCCTCTCCCGCTGGGAAACGGAGCAACTGTACCACCGGATGGTGGAGAGACGCAGGGGAAACCCGAAGTTCGTCCTCCACGACGGCCCCCCCTACGCGAACGGGCACATCCACATCGGGCACGCTCTCAACAAGCTCCTGAAGGACATCATTGTCAAATATCGAGGGATGTCCGGCGCCTGGGCCGAGTACATCCCCGGCTGGGACTGCCACGGCCTGCCGATCGAGCACCAGGTGGACAAGAGCCTGGGGAGCAGGAAGGAGTCGATCCCCACCGCGGAAAAACGCCGCCTCTGCCGCGACTACGCCACGAAGTTCATCGACGTCCAGAGGGAGGAGTTCCGGCGGCTCGGGGTCCTGGGCGACTGGGAAAACCCGTACCGGACCATGACGTTCGATTACGAGGCGGGGATCCTGCGGGAGTTCGGGCGGTTCGTGGAGACCGGTGCGGTGTACAAGGGAACCAAACCCGTTTACTGGTGCCTGACCTGCCGGACGGCCCTCGCGGAGGCCGAGGTTGAATACGCAGACCATACCTCCCCCTCCATCTACGTGAAGTTCCCCTTCGCGGATTCACCGGAATCGATCCACCCGGCGCTTGCCGGCAGGAAGGTATCGTTCGTCATCTGGACGACCACCCCCTGGACGATCCCCGCGAATCTCGCGATCGCGCTCCATCCGGAATATTCTTACGTCGCGATCGAAGCAGACGGCGAGGCGTACGTCATCGCGGAAGAGTTGGCGGAGCGTTTCGCGAGCGAGGCGGGTTTGCCGAAGGTGACGCGCCTGGCGACCTTCGGGGCGGGGCACCTGGAGAGGCTCCGCTGCCGGCATCCCTTTCTCGGACGCGACTCCCTCCTTGTGCTGGGGGACTACGTCACGCTCGATGCCGGTACCGGATGCGTCCATACCGCTCCCGGACACGGGCGGGACGACTACGAGACGGGCCTCCGGTACGACCTTCCGATCTACGCACCGCTCGACGACGAGGGACGCTTCACCGCCGACGTCCCGTTCTTCGGGGGAATGCAGGTGTTCGAGGCGAACCCGCGGGTGAACGAAAAGATCGCCGAGGCCGGAGCGCTGGTCCGGGCGGACCGGATGACTCACTCGTACCCACACTGCTGGCGGTGCAAGCATCCCGTCATCTTCCGGGCGACCAAGCAGTGGTTCATCTCGATGGACGGGACCGGACTGCGCGAGAATGCCCTCGCCCAGATCCGGATGGTGAAATGGATCCCCGCCTGGGGGCAGGAACGGATCGAGGGAATGATCGCGAACCGCCCGGACTGGTGCATCTCCCGCCAACGGGCCTGGGGCGTGCCGATCGCCATCTTCCGGTGCGAGTCGTGCGGGCACCACCTCCTCGACCGGAAGCTGATCGACCACGTCGCCTCGATCTTCGAGAAGGAGGGCGCTGATGCGTGGTACCAACGCGAGGTGGCGGATCTGCTGCCTGCCGGGACGGTCTGCCCCTCCTGCGGCGGGAAGGCGTTCGGAAAGGAGACGGACATCCTCGACGTCTGGTTCGATTCGGGCGTGTCGTACGCCTGCGTCTGCGAGGGGAAGGAAAATCTCGGCGTGCCGGTCGACCTCTACCTCGAAGGGTCCGACCAGCATCGGGGATGGTTCCACTCCACGCTGCTGGCGGCCGTCGGGACCCGGGGATTCGCCCCGTTCCGGGCCGTCCTCACCCACGGGTTTGTCGTGGACGGCAAGGGGGAGGCGATGCACAAATCGAGGGGGAACGTCGTCGCCCCGGAGGAGATCATCCGGAAGCACGGGGCCGAGATTCTTCGGCTCTGGGTGGCCGCCGAGGACTACCGGGACGACATCCGGATCTCGAAGGACATCCTCGACCGCCTGACCGAGGCGTACCGGAAGATCCGGAACACGATCCGCTACCTGCTGGGGAACCTCCACGATTTCCGCCCCGACCGGGACGCGGTCCCATACGACCACATGGAGGAGATGGACCGGTATGCCCTCCTCCTCTTCCACCGGCTCGTCGGGAAGGTTCGGAAAGCCTACGAAAGCTACGAGTTCCATGCGATCTTCCACTCGGTGAACAACTTCTGCTCGGTGGACATGTCCAGCTTTTACCTGAACGTCCTCAAGGACCGCCTCTACTGCTCCCGCGCGGACGATCCGGCCCGCCGGTCCGGGCAGTCCTCGATGTTCGAGATCAGCCGCGACCTCCTGTCCCTCATCGCCCCCGTCCTCTCGTTCACGGCGGAGGAGGCCTGGGGTTTTCTCCCCGCCTATCCCGGCAAGCCGGATAGCGTCTTCCTCACGGACATGCCCGAGCCCAGGGATCTGCCCGGCGGGGACGAGATCGCGACGCGGTGGGAGCGGATCCTGGCCCTCCGCTCCGAGATCGCCCAGCCGCTCGAGGCAGCGAGGAAGGAGAAACGGATCGGAAGCGACCAGGATGCGCTCGTCACCGTGTCTCCGGGACCGTTCTCCGACCTGTTCGAAAGCCATCTCCGGGAGATCCGGGAGGCGCTGATCGTTTCCGGACTTGCGGTCGGCGAGATTTCCGGGCCCAGCGCGCACCGCAGCGAAGCCTTCCCGGGCCTCGCCGCCATGGTGGAAAAGGCCCCGTGGGGGAAATGCGAGCGATGCTGGAACCACACGGCGGAGGTCGGGACCATCCCTTCCGCCCCCGAGCTGTGCGGCCGCTGCGCCGCCGCGACACGCGCCTGACGGATCCCGTTGGCGACTCTCCGCAAATTCGCCCTCCCCGCCCTGGCCGCAGCCGGGCTCACGATCGCGGACCAGGGATCCAAGGCCTGGATCGTATCCCACCTCGCCCTCTACGATGCCAGGGCGGTCCTTGTCGACTTCTTCCACATCGTCCACGTCCGGAACAAGGGAGTCGCGTTCGGACTGTTGTCCAACCTCGATCCGAAGTGGGGAAACCCCCTGCTCATCGTCGCCACGATGTTCGCCATCGGGGGGGTGCTCGCCTACCTCCACTTCCATCCGCACCGGGGGCCCGCACCCTTTGGTCTGGGCCTTATCCTGGGGGGAGCGATCGGGAATCTGATCGACCGCGCCCGGCTCGGATACGTGGTGGACTTCCTCGACGTCCACTGGCACCACCATCACTGGCCGGCTTTCAACGTGGCCGACGTCGGGATCACCGTCGGCGTTTTCCTCCTGATCCTGGACATGTTGTACTGGTCGAAGGAGGAAGAGGGCAGATCCCGTCCGGGCTAATGCCCCGGAAGAGGCGCCCTGCCTGAGGCAGCGCACCGCGCATCGCTTGTGTTCTCTCCCCTGACGCATATACTGTATGCAGATAAGGGAAACCATACGGACCCTTTCGGAGTGATGCCGCAGAATGCAGACTGACCGGACCGTTCCCGAAGGCGTGCGGTGGTACAAGAGCATCGAATCCAAGATCATTCTGTGCGTGGCCATCACCACCCTGGCGGTCAACGGATTTTTCACGTTCCTGTATCTGGGCGTCCAGGCCAGGCACCTCGACGAAACGATCCTCAACAACGCTACGCAACTGAGCGAGACGATCCGGAAGTCGATCCAGTACGACATGCTCGTGAACCGCAAGGAGAATGCGTACCGGATCATGAAGACCATCGCGGAGCAGGAAGGGATCGAGAAAGTCCGGATCTACGGAAGCGACGGCACGATTCTCTTTTCGACCGACAAGGGCGAGCGGGGAACCATGGTGGACAAGAAAGCGGAGGCCTGCTTCGCATGCCACGCGAAGGACACCCCCATCGAGAAGCTCGGGACTCCCTCGAGAAACCGGATCTTTTCTTCCGGAAAGGGATACCGGATCCTCGGCATGATCAACCCGATGTACAACGACCGCGATTGCTCCTCCGCGGAATGCCATGCGCACCCGGAATCCCAGAAAGTTCTCGGCGTGATCGATATCACGATGTCGCTGGCCGGGGTGGACGCCGAGATACACTCCGCCCGCCAGCAGATCATCGCGTTCAACCTCTTGTCGATCCTCTCGATCTCGATCATCGCCGTGTTCTCCCTCCTGGTCTTCGTGGGAAAGCCGGTCAGGCAACTCGTCGTCGGGACGGACCGGGTGGCCCGGGGGGACCTGACCCACGTCATCCCCATCGACTCGGACGACGAGATGGGACACCTCGCGCATTCGTTCAACCAGATGACGGCGAGTCTGCAACGGGCGAACAACGAGATCCATGAATGGATCCGGACCCTGGAGCAGAAGGTCGAGGAGCGGACGCAGGAGCTCAAGGACGCCCAGTTCCAGCTGTTGCATACGGAAAAGCTGGCCGCGTTGGGAAAGATCGCGGCGACGGTGGCCCACGAGATCAACAACCCGCTGACCGGGGTCTTCACCTACATCAAGC
>JBAULH010000070.1:0-30838 GCA_049578085.1 Candidatus Deferrimicrobiaceae bacterium | reverse complement strand
TGGAGGAATCATACGAACTTTACATCAAGGAGGGATGAGGCGGATGTTAAGGTTGCGTTAAGAAATCCGGGCAGGCATCAGATCTCCCGCAGCTTGTATCCGACATCCTTGACCGTCTCGATCGCTTCCGAAAGGAACGGGATCTTCTGCCGGAGTTTCGCGATGTGAACGTCGACCGTCCGGTCGATGACATGGGTTTCATCGCCCCACACCTTTTGCAGAATCGCTTCTCGTGTGAGGACCCGTCCGGGCGAGGACAGCAATGCCTGGAGAATCCGGAACTCCTTCGACGTGAGCGGGATACGCTTCCCCCGGAAGCGGACCTCATGACGGGAGACGTCCAATCGCAGCCCATCGTGCTCGTATACCGCCTCCTTCGCTTCTTCGGGTGCCTGCCGGGTGCGCCGGGAGATTGCCTTGATCCTGGCGACGACCTCGCGGGGGCTGAACGGTTTCGAAATATAGTCGTCGGCGCCCATCTCGAGCCCCACGACCCGGTCCGTTTCCTCCCCCTTGGCGGTGAGCATCGCGATCGGGGTCCGTGCGATTTCCCGGTCGGCCCGAATCACTCTCAGGAGTTCCAGTCCGTCCATCTTCGGCAGCAGGATGTCGAGCAGGATCAGGTCGGGCTTCTCGGAACGGGCCTTCGAAAGCCCCTCCTCACCGTCCAGGGCAACCAGGGGTCGGAACCCCTCCTTGCGCAGATAGTGGGCAAGAAGATCCCGGATCTCCTTATCGTCCTCCACGATGAGAATCGACATGCCCATCACGTCTCCCGGGGGTTCCGGCTCGCGCCTCATTATATCCTTTCCCGGTTCCTGATGGGGAGTCCGGCAGATCGAAATCGTGTCCTCTTTCATGGATTGCCCGGCATAGGGCTGCCGTTCATTGCGGGGCCAACGCCTGCCCGTACCGGGATGTTTGCCATGGCCTCGATCCTGCATCGCGGCGGCGGATGACGATCTCCTGTCCGGACCGCACGGCATCGTCAGGCGATACCGGGCGTCCGTATTCGTCCGTAAGCTCCGCTCCGTCGTCCCATGCATCGAGAAAGGCTGTTGCGGGGGCCGCGAGGAGCGCATCCCACACTCTGGCTCAGGCTCTCCCCCCGGTGTTTCGTGGATATTTCCTCCCGGGGAAGATTGAATCAAGCATCCGGGAACCCGGGAGAACCCGATCTTTACGGCGTCTTCATCCCGGCGAAACATGTCCGTCGTATGCTTCCGGCATACGAAACGAAAAACGGAGGAAACGATGAAACGAATGGTTCTGATCGCTCATGACACAAAAAGGGAAGCCATGGTCCGGTGGATTCGGTCCTGGCGCGGAGAACTAGAGGGGATGGAACTGTATGCCACCGGTCCGTCCGGCAGGGAAGCCTTCGGGGAGCTGGGGCTTACGGTCCGTCCCGTATCGACCGGATCGTGCGGGGAACACGAGGCCTTGAGGAGGATGATCGAGGAGGAGAACGTCGACCTGATCCTGTTTTTCTGGGAACGGATGTTCCGGAAATTCAGCGGAATCGACCCCGGCGCCGTGTTGGTGATGGCGGATCGATATGACATTCCCGCAGCCCTCAATCCGGGGACAGCGGACTGCTTTTTTCGCTCGATGCTCCGGGAAGCCAGGAGCATTCCAAGGAGAATGGCGATCTGATCAGGCATCCCCCGGGAAACGAGTCGATGCGATATCACGTGATCCCGCCCCGGGCGGCCTCCCGCATGTTGTACGTGACCACCACGATAGCGTACCGCTTGTCCAGGTCCTCTTCCGTGCTCTTTATATTGGTTTCGTTTTCGGAGTGGAGGAATCATACGAACCCTATGTCAAGATGAGTAGAGGCGGATGTTCAGTTTGCGTTAATATTGCATCCGTGGCATATATAAAATTAGATTTATTCAGCAATCTGTGGTTTCCCTTCTCAAACAAGCAAAGAAAGGAGGATGCGATGTCCAAGAAAATCGTAGCCGGTTTCCTTTGCGCGCTGTTGGCCCTCTCGTTCGGAATCGGGGAGGTGCGCGCGGACGACAAGAACCTCATCATCGCGACGGCCACCACGGGAGGGACCTACTACCCCGTGGGCGTGGCCATCGGGACCCTGATCAGCATCAAACTTGCCGGGCCCAACCAGATCACGGCGACGGCCATCAACTCCGCCGGGTCGGGCGAGAACGTCGAGATGCTCAAGAACAAGGAAGCGGACATGGCCATTCTCCAGGCCCTGTTCGGACAGGAGGCGTACAACGGCACGGGCAAGTACGAAGGGAAGCCCATGAAGGAGTTCCGCGCCATAACCATGCTCTGGGAGAACGTGGAGCATTTTGTATTGCTCAGCAAGTATGTAAAGACGGGAACGATCATGGACCTCAAGGGGCTGGGCCAGAAGTTCTCCATCGGGAAGCGGGGGAGCGGCACCGAGGGGTCGGGCCGGGCCATTCTGTCGTCGCTGGGGATCGACCCGGAGAAGGAGATGACCCTGGAGTACTTGGCCTACTCCCCTTCTGCGTCGGCCATGATGGACGGCAGAATCGCCGGTGCGAACCTGCCGGCCGGTCCTCCTGTGGCGGCGGTTACCCAGCTCTTCGCCCAGGTAGGGGCAAAAAACGTCAGGGTACTCGATTTCACCGACGAGCAGGTTTCGCTTTTGCAGAAATCGTACCCGGTCTGGACGAAATACGTCATAAAGGCGGGCGTCTATCCGGGGCAGACGGTTGACATCCGCACCGTCGCCCAGCCCAACTTCCTCGCCTGCCGGCCCGATCTTCCCGAGGAGACCGTCTACCTGATCACGAAGACCATTTTTGAGAATCTTCCGTTCCTGCTCAATATCCACAAGGCGACTACGGCCATGAGCCTGGAGCGCGCCACGCTCGGCCTCCCGGTTCCGCTTCACCCCGGGGCAGCCAAGTACTACAGGGAGAAAGGTATCATCAAGTAATCCGGTCTTCCTGTCACACGGCCGGGGGGTGGCACCCCTGGCCGTGTTCTCTGAACCCCTGAAAAGGCGACCGCCTTGACCAACCAGGAAACAGATAGCGCCCTCCGGGGAGCCCAAACGGACGTAAGTGGCGAAGTCTTGGCGGTGAAGCGGATTCTCGGGGGGAAGAGCGAGAAGCTCCTCTACGGCGTCGGGATCCTCTGTTCCCTCTTTCATCTCTGGGTCAACACCATCGGCATCATGCCCGAGATCCAGCGAAACGCCGTGCATTACGGCTTCATGCTCTTCATGGGTTTCCTGCTCTACCCGTTTCTCAAGCGACATCCCGGAAAGACCCTGATAATCGACTACGGACTGGCCATTCTGTCCGTGGCGGTGGCGCTCTACCTCGTTCTTTTCGAGGACGCTCTCCATGCCCGGAACGAGGTTCCTACCATGGTGGATCTGGTTGCCGCCGCAGTGGCCATCGTCCTGATGCTCGAGGTCACCCGGCGGACAACCGGGTTGCTGATCCCTATTCTGGCTGCGGTTTTTCTGGCCTACGCGCTGGGGCTCGGGAAATCCTTCGGCGGACTGTGGAATTTTCCCGGCGTCAGGGTGTCCCGGATACTCTACCGCATGTATTTCGCGCCGGACGGCATCTTCGGGACGATCGCCACCATCTCCTCGACATTCGTGTTCCTGTTTGTTCTGTTCGCGGCATTCCTTCTCAAATCCGGCGCCGGGGAATTCATCATCAATCTGGCGATGGCCGCCATGGGGCGGTCCGTCGGGGGCCCCGCCAAGATCGCGGTGTTCGGGAGCGGGCTCATGGGCTCGATCTCGGGGAGCGCCGTGGCCAACACCGTGGGGACCGGGTCCATCACGATTCCGATGATGAAGAGATGCGGGTTTTCCCCGAAGTTCGCCGCGGGAGTGGAGGCGGCCGCCTCGACCGGCGGCCAGCTCATGCCTCCCATCATGGGCGCGGGCGCCTTCATCATGAGCGAGTGGACCCAGATCCCGTACCTGACCATCGTGGGCGTGGCGTTCATCCCCGCGATCATGTATTTCTTAAGCGTCGCTTTTTTCATCCATTTCCGGGCCAAGAAGATAGGTCTTCAACCGCTGCGCGAGGAGGAGATCCCCAAAGTCGGCAAGGTTCTTATGGAGGGTTGGAACTTCTTCCTCCCCATCGGCGTCCTGATGGGGTTCCTGATCTACGGATTCACCCCCACGTATGCCGCCAGCGTGGGCATCGCATCGATCGTGGCCTCGAGCTGGCTGAACCGGAAAACCCGGATGGGGTTCCGGGACATTCTGGACGCACTGGCCGCGGGAGCGCAGAACATGGTGTCCACCGGGGTCATCCTTCTCTGTTCCGGCATCGTCATCGGCGTGGTCCTCCTGGTGGGGATGGGGATCAAGTTCTCGATCCTCATTTCGACCATCTCGGGGGGGAACCTTCTAGTCACCATCGTCCTGATCGCGCTTGCCTCCCTCATCCTGGGGATGGGCCTTCCTGTGACCGCCTCCTATATCGTCCTGGCGGTTCTGGCAGCTCCGGCCTTGACCATGCTCGGCGCGAGCCTGTTGTCAGCCCACATGCTCATTTTCTGGTATTCCCAGGATGCCAATGTCACACCGCCCGTCTGCCTGGCGGCCTACACCGCGGCGGGGATCGCCGGCAGCCGTCCGCTGGAGACCGGCCTGGAATCGTGGAAGCTGGCGAAGGGGCTCTACGTCATCCCCCTGCTGTTCATCTACACCCCGATTCTGTTCAATGGGCCGACCTGGCAGGTAATCGAGACGGCTGCAATGGGCCTGCTCGGCCTGTACTGTTTCGCCGCGTTTTTCGAGGGGTTCCATCTGGGACCCCTCACGTGGCCCCAAAGGGTGGGATTCGCGGGGATCGCGGTCTGCCTGCTTTGGCCCCACATGGGCGTGCACGCCGTTGGGCTGGCCGCCCTCATCCTGTTCGTGGTTCTGGAGAAAGCCCTTCTCAGGAGGCGGGGATCCGGATGATGAACCGGGTTCCCGTTCCCATCGTGCTTTCCACCCGGATCGTTCCCCCGTGGGATTCGATGATGTGCTTTGCGATGGCGAGCCCCAGGCCGGTGCCGCCGAGTTCCCGGGACCTCGCCTTGTCGACCCGGTAGAACCGCTCGAAGATGCGGGGGAGATGTTCTTTGGGGATCCCCGGCCCGTCGTCCTCCACGCAAAGGGCGATCGCCCCGTTCTCGCCCCATCCCGTCAACCGGATCCGCCCCCCCTCCACCCCGTGCCGGATCGCGTTGTCCACGAGGTTGGAGACCGCAAGTGTCAGGTTCTTGAGATCCGCCTTGAAATTGGCCTCTTCGGCCTGGACGGTCAGGGTCTTGCCCAGCCGGTCCACCGAAGGCTGGTGAAGGGATGCGACCCGGTCGAGAAAGGCGGGAAGCGGAATCTCTTCTTTGGCAAGGGCGACGTGGGCGGACTCCGCTCGGGAGAGAAGCAGGAGATCGTTCACCAGCTCCTGCATCCGGATTACATTGCCATGTGCGATTCCCAGGAAGGAAGGATCGGGAGGCGCCCCTTCGCTCGCCGCGTCCTGCAGGGCTTCCAGGTATCCGCGTATGTTCGTGAGCGGGGTCCGAAGCTCGTGGGAGGCGTTCGAGACGAAGTCGCTCTTGACCCGGGCGAGCCGTTTCTCCTCCGTGATGTCTCTGAGAGTGATCAGGATGTCCGGATCCTTTCCCGAGGGGTACCGGACGGTCGTTGCCGAGACGCGGGTGGCGATTTCTCCCCCGGGAGATGGGACGATGATCTCCTCCGGGGGAATCGTGCTGCCGTCTATCCGGCCGTCGATGAACCGGAGGAGATCCGGCTGGCGGACGACCTCCGCGTACGGCTGCCCTTCCGGCGGAACGACCGAGATTCCCAGGATCCTGGCGGCCTCCCGGTTCATCATGCGAACCGTCCGCCCGCTCGCGATGACGATCACACCCTCCGACAGGTTCTCCAGAAGAGTGGCGAGCCGGACCTTCTGCGCGTCCAGCTGGGCAATGGTCTGTTCCAGCTGAGCGGCCGTCTGGTTCAGGGCTTCCGCCACGTCTTCGAGTTCGTCGCCTGTCCGCAGCCGCAGTCGTCTGGACCGGTCCCCGGCAGAAAATTCCAGCGCGGCTTTCCGGATCTCTTCCAGGGGGCCGCTGATGGCACGAGCGCGGATGGCCGTGCCCAGAAGCATCAGGAGGAACGCCGCGAATCCGGTGCCCCAGGTGATCACACGCACGCGGCGGAGCCGCCGGTTCAGGATATCGCCGGAAATGGACGTTCTGGCGATTCCCACGATCTTTCCCCTGGAGAGGATGGGGACCGCGCAATACCACTGTTCTTCCATCAGGGAGATGCTGCGACGGTGGGAGAAGCCTATTCGCCCGGCAAGGGCTTCCCGCACCTCGGGGCGGTTGGCATGGTTTTCCAGTTCGCCCAGGTGGGCCGACCCGATTCGAGAGTCCGCCGCCACCTCGCCGACGGGCATGATGACCGTCAGGCGGGTCTCCAGGTCCTTCCCGATACGGTCCCCTTCACGGGCGATTGTATCGCGGTCCCGCTCGGCTGCGGCAAGGAGCGGGCGGAACGACTCCGCGGCGAGGAGGGCCTGAGCCTTGAGGCTTGCGTCGGCTTCCTCGATCACGTACCTCTTGAACTGGAAGTACCCCGCCACACCGGCAAAGGCCAGAGCGGCCCCCGTGATCACGAAATAGGTGAGGAAGAACTTGGCGGCGATGGAAATCCGTCTGGGCAAGTGTCAGGTCTCCCCCCGTTTATATCCCGCGTCTTTCCCGACGATGCTTCCCCCGGCGCGGAACAGCGCGGTGATGGTCTTTCCGTCCTTGATCTCGCCGCTCATGGCCATCCGTTGGGCCTGCTCGAGCGGAATTCGTACCGTTCCGATCTCCTCGTACTGCTCGGGGTCCGCCTCCTTCTGGGTAAGCCCCGTGGCCAGGAAGAGGTGGATCGTCTCGTCGAAGACGCCCGGGGAGGAGTGGATTGTCCCGAGGGACAAGATGGTGCTTGCCCGCAGGCCCGTCTCCTCGGCGAGTTCACGGCGTCCGCACACCTCCGGATCCTCGCCGGGGGCAAGACGCCCGGCGGGCACTTCCAACAGGCGGGAGCCGACCGCCGGGCGCAACTGCCGGATCAGCGTGACTGTACCGTCTTCGTGCAGGGGCAATACGCCTACGCCCCCGGGGTGTCTCACGACCTGGTAGAGGTGCCATCCCTTATCGCCGAACTTCACCTCCATCTGCTCCACGTCCACCACGAGTCCCCGGAAAAGGATTGTACGGTTTCTGGTTTCCATGCCGCGCCCGCGCTCCTCGTGAATAGGGGTTTCTGCCGCTCCCCCGCAAGCATAGCAGATCCTTACTTTTATTATATTCCAACCCGCCAGATCTCCTTCCTGCCACTCTTAAGGTTTTTCGGCAATTAATTCGCTCATGTATGAGTTTTTTTTCCCTATAGGCACCCCCTTTTCTCAGTCGGGGTATTCCTTCCTGATGCAGAGATTGAAGGTAACCGCCCGGGAATTAATCGAAAAACGAATTCCTGCCTGTTGGCATCCTGTTTGCTGTGACGGAAAGGGTAGCAGGAGAGAAAGCCGACGCCAGTAGGGAGGGGCGGTGATGGCAACCGAGCATACCGAATGCCGCAGAAACGGGCACTCCTACCACTGGAGCTGGTACTGCGGCGACAGGGTTTGCGACGTTTGCATCAAGCACGAGACTCGGATCCATTGCTCCTGTGGCTGGCCCGAAAGCGTGAGAGGGAAGGAGGCGGGATCGGTCCCGGCAGGAGTGGTTCTGTTGCAAAAGACGAAATGAAGGGGTGGAAGGGACGGTAGAGCCCGCCACGGGTCACCAGCTTCCTCCGCCGCCTCCTCCGCTACCCCCACCGGAGCTTCCTCCCCCCCCCGATGCTCCGCCCCCGCTGCTTCGGGGCGCCGCGTACATTGCGCTTCCCATGGTGGAGAGCGCACTGTCGAGCGACCGGTGGAACGACACGGGGTGAAACGTGCCGATGTCCCCCGGTGAGGAGTACCATCGCGGGGCTTCCTGGTAGATCCCCTCGAAGGCCCCGGCCCAACGGTCGGAGACGTCAAGAGCGATCGCGTAGGGGAGATATTTCTCGAACAGGTTCTGATCGGCCATTCTCTCCAGCCTGTCCTTTTCCGCCCGGAGGAGAAATTCCTCGAATCCTTTGACCTTTTTGAGCGCCAGTGCCCCTTTCCGGGTCTTGACCGGCATGATGGGGGCAAAGAGAAACACCGCCAGCCCCGAAAGGACGAAGGCGGCAACCGCTTTCCCGGGATCTGCGCCGGTCATTCCCCGGAGGAATGCCGCAAGGCCTCCCCCGACGAATCCCACTCCGATCCCGATCCCGCGGTACAAGGCCTTGACGCTGCCGGGAAGGCCCCGAAAGTAGCCCAGGGATTGGAGACGACGGAAGACGGCGTCTTTTAGCTCATCGAGGTTCTTATAAAAGGAGTATTTCAGGTCGGATACAAGGATCTCCCGGGAATGCCCGGAGAAGAGGTTGGCCAACAGCCTCTTTTCAAACAGGGGCAGATCGTCGCCCGCTTCCTTGACCTTTTCCAGCTGGTAATCGGTCCGGTCGAACAGGAACCCGGCCGTCTTGACTTCCCGGATGGTGAGAATGCCCCGGACGGCGAGGTTGACGATGGAGGCGGTGATGTCTTTCGGGTCGAGCCGCTCGTCGGAAGGGGCGCCGACCTCGGCGGGGGGAAGAGGCTGTCCGCCTTCCTCCGGGGGCGCGTACATGACGGTGACGCTGCCCCCGACGTCGGGGTCCTTCCCCCTCCTGTACCAGTGGGAGAGCATGAAGACGAGCGTGACCAGGGGAAGCAGGAGCACCCCGTTTTCGGAGAGATTGAGGGTCCAGAAGGATCTCTGCAGGAAAGAAGGAGGCCGCACGATGTCCTTGTCCCAGCCCAGGGCGATGGTTAGTCCCTCGCGGGGAGAGAGGGAGCCGCCGGTCCGGAATTCTCCCCCCTTGCCTGAGGGGAGGAAGGTGCAGGAGGAATTCCTCGAACCGCGAAAACCCGTGTAGCAGCTCCCCCGAATATGCATCTCTCCCTGTCCGCCTTCGACGGTCACCCGCGAGGAGGCGCTCCGGATGGGGGTATCCCAGTCGTTCCCCGTTACGTTCCAGTAGAGTTCGTCGTGGCTGTCGAGAAACAGGATGGCGTTCCGCACGGTGTAGTTGATGACGTACACCTGCCGGCCGTCGACGAACGCATCCTTCCTGCCGATCCGGATTCGTACCGCGTCTCCGGCGCGAGTGACCTTGTACGGCCTCTTCTTCCCGACCTGGTCCGAAACGGAAACGACCCGGATCGGCGCTTTGGTCTTCTTCCCGAATTCGTCGGTGTACCGGAAGGGGATGTCGCGATAGATCCCGTGTCGGCGGCGCGTGAAGAGGGTCTCGATCGTTTCCGTCACGGAAAGGGAGGAATCCGGGTGGACGACGATGTCCGCGTGAAACGACTCGATGGTGAAATATTCCGCCCGGGCGGGGGACCCTCCCGTACCGAGAAGGAAAAGAAGGGACAAGGAGAAAAGGAAACGCCATGCGCGGATGCCGGGAGGGCGCGAAGCGTCAAGGAAAGGAGACATCGACCCGGTCCCTCTCTGCCAGGGAGGACAGCCCGAAGAACTTCTCGCGCTCGAACCGGAACCCGTATGCAACGAGGTTCGAGGGAAAGACCTCGGTCATGGTGTTGTAGTCCCGGACGACCGCGTTGTAATACCTGCGGGCGTATTCGATTCCGTTTTCGATCTCCACAAGCTGTCTCTGCAGCTCGAGAAAGCCGGTATCGGCTTTCAGGTCGGGGTACCCTTCCGCAAGGGCGAACAGGGATTTCAGGCTGTCCGTGAAGGTGTTCTCCGCGTTCGCCTTGTCTTCCGGACCCTCGGCGCGTATCGCTTCGGCCCGGGCTTCCGTGACGCCGATCAGCGTGGTCTTTTCGTGGCCCGCGTATCCCTTGACGGCCTCGACCAGGTTGGGAACGAGATCGTGCCGTTTCTTCAGCATGACGTCGATGTCCGACCAGGACGCACGAACCGTGTTCCGCAGCCGGATTAGCCGGTTGTACAGGAAGGCGGTTGCCGCCAGCACGGCAGCCGGAACCGCTGCAACCACAAGGGAGATCATCGTTTCCGATCCGGCGCCACGTATTCCGAGGCGCCTTTCCCGCCCTTGGTGTCCCCGCTTCCGGGGTAGGCCGAACGGCCATTATACATGCATCGGGGGCGACGGAATATCCGGAAGGCCGGCAGGGACGCCGATCCGAAGCCCCGGGGAATTGCGGGATGGAGGCTTCGCCTCCACGGGATACAATAGGCTGCCATGTTCGACGTCGTAGGAATCGGGCTGAACGCGATCGACTACCTCTGCACCATTCCGCGCTTTCCCGTCCCGGGGGAAAAGCTTCGAATTACCGGGTTCTCGAAACAGGGTGGAGGGCAGGTGGCCACTGCCCTCGTGGCGCTGTCGCGGTGGGGTTTGCAGACGATGTACGTGGGGAACGTGGGGGAGGACGAACACGGGATCCTTTCCCTCTCCCTTCTCCGGGATGAGGGGATCGATGTGGCCCTCGCGCGTACCGTTCCCGATGCCGCCTCGCAGTTCGCCGTCATCCTCGTCCAGGAAGATTCCGGCGAGCGCACGATCCTGTGGGAGAGGGACGCCCGGATCCGGATCCGCCCCGAGGACATCCCCCACGACGGGATCCGGCGGTCGCGTGCCGTTCTTCTGGACGGCCATGACGTTCCGGCTTCCATCGAAGCGGCCCGGGTGGCCAGGGAGGCGCGCGTGCCGGTCGTACTCGACGCCGAAAAGGTCCAGGAGGGGACGGGGGACCTGCTTTTCCTGTGCGATCACATCGTGGCGGCGTCCTCCTTCGTCGCGCAACTCGTCCCGGGTGCGGAGCCCGGTGAAGGGGTTCGCGAGATTCACCGCCGCTTCTCGCCGCGCACCGTGACCGTGACCCGGGGGCCGGAGGGCGCCTTGGGGTTCGACGGCAGGCAGACCTGCGGGGCACCGGGAATCGAGGTGGGTGCGGTCGACACCACGGGGGCAGGAGACGTCTTCCACGCGGGGTTCCTCTTCGCCCTCCTCGCCGGGAGGACGTTCATCGAAATGCTCGCTTTCGGTAACGCCGCCGCAGCACTCTCCTGCCGGGAGGTGGGGGGTCGTGCAGGCATCCCCTCCCTCGACGAGATCGACAAGGTCCTTACCCTTTAATGGTAATACGGAATGGGGGAAGCGGTTTCCATGCTATTTCGAAGGTGGGCCCGAACTGTACAACAGAGGGTCGCCTGCTCTTTTGCGAACAGTGTGGGGGCGCGGGGAAAAGCCAAAAGTATTGGTACGGCTACCTGTTATGGCGATAAAGGATGAGACCGTGGGTAGGGTCGTACGGAGAGACGCCCACGGTTACGGCGTCACCCCTTACGACGCGGATCTTGTACCGTTTCAGGGTTCCGCTCAGTTTCGCCGAGAGAGTCATTCCGTTTTCCAGAGTGATGATGTAGTTCCCTCCCCCCTTTGTGTCGGTGACCGTTCCTTCCAGTTTTGCCAGGTCCGCTTTGGCCAAGAGATGAACTCCTTCCTCTTTCCCCGGGATAGGAATCAGTTTATCACTTTTTCCCGGCAGGGGGGATGCTTCTCCCCGGGAATCTTCTCCTAGAAAAGGGGTCTCCCGTCCAGGCCGAGCTCCGGCACCAGAACGATCCGGTTCCTTCCCGTCTGCTTTGCCTTGTAGAGGGCTTCATCCGCCATGCGGAGGAGGTCGGTGGTGGAATCTCCGTCCGCGGGGTAGGTTGCCAATCCTCCGCTAATCGTCACCTTCAGCGGGGATTGCAGGCCGGGGATCCTGAATTCCGTGGACTCAACGATTTTCCTCAAGTTTTCCGAGAATTTTAATGCCTGCTCCTTGCCCGTGGACATCATCATGACAACGAATTCCTCTCCCCCGAACCGCGCCGAAAAGTCGGAACTGCGGATGGACTGGCGCAGGATCTGGCCCAGTTTCATCAGGATGATGTCTCCCGCCGAGTGTCCGTGCGTGTCGTTGATGTTTTTGAAATAGTCGATGTCCAACAGGAAGAGCGACAGGGGGTGGGCGTAATTTTTGGCGCGGCGGATCTCCGTTTCGAACCGCTGTGCGAAATGCCCCCGGGTGAAAAGCTTGGTCAGGGGATCTACCGATGCGCTGTGTTCCACCGACTCGATTTCTGTCGCGTGCTTGTAGGAGATTCCGAGCAGATCCGCGATCATCGACACAAAGGGGATCTCGTCACGGCTTTGGACGATGCTCGATGCAACGACAAGAATACCCATGACATTTCCGCTCATCATCACCGGGGCCACGAAATCCGGGGATATCCCGTTCTTTTCCAGAGAGTGGATTCCCGTAGGCCATTTTGTCCTCGACGTCAGGTAATCTTCCTGCGTGGTGATGGTCTTGGTCTGGAGGGACATCGCCAGGATCCCTTCGTCGGCGGCGAGACGAACCGTTCCTTTCCAGTCCAGCGGGAAGCCGACTCCCTCGACCAGAGTGTATTGGTCCCCGCTGCCCACCGGCGCGAAGTACCCCACCTGGGAGGCGTGGAAAAATTCCCTCGCGAACCGGACGCCTATCGCGGGGATCGCGTCGTGGGACAATCTTCCGCTCAGCCGTTTCACGACCATCGGGATCTTGGTGGCGATATCCCGTTTTCGGGAGAGTTCCTGCTGTGCCTTGATCACCTCCTGGGAGAGCTCCCGGTTGGTTGTCCTGAGGTGATCTGTTTCCGCGGCAGTCGTTGCGTCGGCCGATCTCCGGACCCCCCAGCCGATCAGGAATCCCAGGATGACCCCCCCCAGGGGGACCAGGATCAGCAAGGAATACAGGGTTTCTATTTCCATCTACGTCAGGGTCCTTCCGTTTCCCGGGTCAGCGACGTCCCCTTTCCGCCCGGAGGGCAGGGTGGGACGGAACCAGATCCGGGTGATGGTACCAGCATTATCCTCCGGAGGAAACCATCTTTTCGCGGGGATTCAAGGGAGGTGCACCGTCGTTCCCAGTGGTGCGGCGCAAGGAACGGGTCCGATCGGAAAGCGGGAATACGGTTTTGCCGGGGGGAGCCAGTGCCGTTAAAATAGGTACAATATGGCCGCCCGGCGGGTCGTGGGAGGGCGAAGAGATGGCGGTTTTTCCGGATATCGGCAGGTTGGCCGAACGGGCGGAGAGGCTCACCGCAAAGCTCTCGCAGTGCGACATCTGCCCTCGGTTTTGCCGCGTGAACCGGCAAGCGGGGGAGTTGGGCGTCTGCCGGGGTGGGGCGAACGCCGCGGTGTCGTCATTCGGTCCTCATTTCGGCGAGGAGGCTCCCCTGGTGGGGATCCACGGCTCGGGGACCGTCTTCTTCTCGGGCTGCAATCTCCGGTGCGTCTTCTGCCAGAACTATGAGATCAGCCATCTGGACGAGGGAAGCGAGGTGTCCGCAGAACGGCTTGCCGGCATTTTCCTTTCGATTCAGCGAATGGGATGCCACAACCTGAACCTGGTCACTCCCACCCATGTGACGCCCCAGATCCTTACGGCCCTCTCCCTGGCCGTCCCGCGCGGGCTGTCGATCCCGGTAGTGTACAACTGCGGCGGGTACGAGAGCGTCGAGACGCTTAGGGAGCTGGAGGGAGTGGTAGCCATATATATGCCCGATGTCAAATTTCTCGGCGCGGAGCAGTCGGACCGGTACGGCAACGCCCGGGATTACCCCGAGGTGGTGCAGGCCGCGTTGCGGGAAATGGATCGGCAGGTGGGTCCTCTTGTTCTCGATCGCCGGGGGAACGCCCGGCGGGGACTGCTCGTCCGCCACCTCGTCATGCCCGGGGAAGCCTCGACCACGCGTCAGGTGATCGATTTCCTCGCAGACGAAATCGGTCAGGGGACCTACCTGAATCTGATGAACCAGTATCGTCCGTGCGGACATGCGCTCGAGTTTCCGGAAATCGGCCGGCGCACCGCGCACGCCGAGTGGGAGGAAGCACGGGACTATGCGCGGGAAAAGGGGATGTCCCGCCTGGATGAAAAGTAGGCCCGGACGGGACATCCGGGGGGCCCGGCGGGATGCCTGTCCAGTATTGCCGCGCCTTGACACCGGTTGCACATGGTTGATACAGTGGGTTTTGGCACTCTGCTTGGGCGAGTGCTAATTTGTTCTCCAGGAAGGGAAACGTGACGGCGGTGCTGGACGACCGCGGGGCTCGGGTGCTTCGCCTCGTCGTCGAGGATTATATCGAAACGGCGGAGCCCGTCGGCTCTCGCACCATATCCAAGAAGATGAGTCAGGCCCTCTCGCCTGCCACGATCCGGAACATCATGGCGGATCTGGAGGAGATAGGATACCTGTGCCAGCCCCATACGTCCGCGGGTCGCATCCCCACCGGCGCGGGTTTCCGGTACTATGTCAACTACCTGCTGGCCAGGCGGCAGCTGCCCCGGTCCGAGCGCGATCTGCTCCGGAAGGTGGCGGAGGAGGGGGTCACCGGCGCGGACGAAGTGGTGCGTCATGTGAGCCGTCTCCTTTCGACCCTTTCCCGGCATGCCTGCGTGGTCGTCGTCTCCCGGTCCTCGCACCAAGCGCTCCGGTCCCTGAGCCTGCTCCGTGCATCGACCGACCGGATTCTGCTGGTGGCCGTGCTCCAGGGCGGCTGGGTCCAGCATCGCCTTATCGAGGACGAACCCGGCATCACGACATACGATCTGGAAAAGATCAATGCCTATCTGAACGAGATGGCGGTGGGGCTCACCCTTCCCCAGCTTCGCGTGAAAATATTGAAAGAGATGCGGCAGGAGAAGGCGCACTACGACACCCTGATGCACAAGGCCCTGCTGCTCGGTTCCAAGGCGCTCGCCGAATCTCTTCCCGGGGAAGTCTACATCGAGGGCAGAGCCAACATCCTCGAACAGCCGGAGTTTGCCGAGGACGTTGAGAAGCTCAAGCGGATCCTCCATACCTTCGAGGAGAAGAGCGTCATCCTGCGGCTTCTCGACGCCGCGCTGGAGAGCGACGCGATCCAGGTCTCCATCGGCTCCGAGAACACGGTGGAGGGGCTGCCCGACATCTCGGTCGTTTCTTCCGGCTATCACCAGGGGGAAACCGCGATGGGAAGCATCGGGCTCATCGGCCCTGTCCGCATGGATTATTCGCGGGTCATCCCCCTTGTGGAGTATACGGCCCGTGTTCTGAGCTCTTTCTTGGAGCACCGGTAACGCGCCCGATCTTCCGCAATCGGACAGGCGAGAAAGAACATGTCACCCTGAGGAGAGAGAACAATCATGACGGATAAGGAAAAGGGCCCCGCGCAGGAAGGGGGAGGGCACGCCGGAGAGCTTTTCCCGGAACGGGAGGAGCCGGAGGATCGAGAGGCGTTCGCCGAACAGGAGGAGGACGAGCTCTCCCGGGTGAAGAGCCAGCTGGCCTACCTGGCAGCAGAGTTCGACAACTATCGCAAGCGGATAGCCAGGGAGCAGGAGGCGATCGTCTCCTTTGGCAACGAGCGGATTCTCCTTGCGATTTTGCCCTTTCTGGACAACCTGGAGCGTGCGATCTCCCAGTCCCAGGCCATCGAGAACGCGGAATCCCTCCTGTCCGGTGTGCAGATGACGTATGAACAGGTCCTTGGCGAACTGAGGAAGTTCGGCCTGGAGCAGATATCCGCTGTCGGGGAACCGTTCGACCCGACTCTGCACGAGGCGATCGCCAAAGTCGCGTGGAAGGGAAAATCCGAGGGGACGGTGCTTGCGGAGAGCCGCAAGGGGTATCTTTTAAACGGCCGGCTTCTCCGGCCGGCACAGGTGACCGTAGCACAGGGAGCGCCGGAGACCGAACCGGGCGGAGGCACCGGGCAGGAGAGTGCTGATGGCGAGGCGTGATTACTACGAAGTGCTCGGGGTGCAGAGGAACTGCTCGCTCGAGGATTTAAAGAAGGGTTACCGGAGGCTCGCCCTCGAATACCATCCCGACCGGAATCCGGGCAATAAGGAGGCCGAGGATCGTTTCAAGGAGGTTAACGAGGCCTACTCCGTCCTCTCTGACACGCAAAGGCGGGAGCAGTACGACCTGTACGGCCACGCAGCGCCGGCCGGCCAGGGGTTCGAGGGAGCCGGCGGATTCGGCTTCGGAGGTGTGGAGGACATACTCAGCGAATTTTTCGGGTTCGGGTCCGTTTTCGGTGGATTCCGCGATCGGCCGCGCAGGGGGGCGGATCTCAGGTACAACCTCACCGTTACCTTCGAAGAGGCGGTTTTCGGGGCGGAGAAAGAGATCGTCGTTCCCCGGACGGGATCCTGCGGAGAATGCGGTGGGGCCGGAGCGAGGAAGGGGACCCGCCCCGAAAGGTGCGGCGCGTGCAACGGCCGGGGGCAGGTGACAGTCCAGCAGGGGTTTTTCTCCCTCTCCCGCACGTGCGGGAGATGCCGCGGCACGGGCGAGGTGATCAAGGAGCATTGCCCCGCCTGCGCAGGGAACGGGACCGTCCAGGAAAAGAGGCCGCTCAAGATCAAGATTCCCCCGGGGGTGGACAACGAGACCCGGCTGAAACTCCGGAGGGAGGGGGAGGCCGGGAGGGGAGGCGGTCCCGTGGGGGACCTCTACGTCGTGGTCTCCGTGCAGGACCATCCGTTCTTCATGAGGAACGGGCACGACCTGATCTGCGAGGTGCCGATCACCATCTCGCAGGCGGCCCTCGGTTGCGAGGTCGAGGTGCCCACGCTTGCAGGAAAAAAGAAGCTCTCCATCCCCCCCGGGACGCCGTCCGCCAGGGAATTCATCCTTCGGGGCGAAGGGGTCACGGTCATCAATTCCCACCGCAGGGGGAACCTCGTGGTGCGTGTCGTGATCGACGTGCCCAAGAAACTCACGAAACGGCAAAAGGAGCTGCTGACCGAGTTCCAGCAGATTGCAGAAGAATCGCCGGGTCCCGCCTCGCGGAGCTTTTTCGAGAAGGTCAAGGAGATCTTCGGTTGAACGGTGATTGCTCCGGGAGGCAGAGGGCAAAACGAATTGTTTTCCTCATTGCGGTTCTTCTCGCTGTGACGGCGCACGCGGAGGAGCCGAAGCCTCTCCTTGGAGTGTTTTCGGAAACCGTGCCGGTCGAGCGCCTCGACAGGACCACAGGAGCGGCGGAAGGGGGCGGGAAGGGAAGCGTTCCCCTCCTTCCCCTGTGGCGGGCCGAGACGGAGTTTCAGTCCGGGAACGCCGCCAGGGCCCTCCCCCTGTTTCTCGACCTCGCGTATGCCTATTCCGACGACGAGCGAAAGGGGTTCGTCTGGATGAGGATCGCCGAGCTCCTGCTGGGGAAGGGAGAGCTCAAGCAGGCGCTCGACGCGGCGGACAAGGCGATTCTTCTGACCAGGGCCCGGTTCCTCGCTCTTTCCTCGATGGATCTGAAGTACCGGATCTACCAGCGCCTGGGTTGGGGGGCGGAGGCACGCGAAATCGCGGCGTACCTCCTGGGTCAGGGATACATCAACGAGGAAGCGTCGGATCTTCTCACGGAGATGGCCCGCGCGGACGGCCGGGCGGGCAGGATTTCCGTCGCGTTTTCCGAGTACCGGCAGGCGATCGCCGCCGCCGCGTCCGACCCGGTAAATGTGTTAAGCCTCAGGCGGGAGAGGGAGGCCCTGATCAACGGGCTGACGGGCATCCTTGCTCTCCGGGAAGTCGCCGAGTCGGAGGAGGAATCCGAAGTGCGGAACCTCCTGTATCTTCGGCTGGCGCAGGTCGCCGTCCGAAAAGGATTCACCGGCATGGGTGCCTTCGCCCTGGAGAAGGCTTCCCGCGGAGGAGGGGCGTCGGGGGAGCTGGCGACCCGGGAACTGGCCTGGCTGGAGAGGATCCTCTATTACCGTCCCAAGATCGTCGGGCTCGTTCCCTTGAGCGGCAAATACGCGGACATCGGGTTTTCCGTGCTCGCCGGGGCGGAGGTTGCGCTTCGCCAGCTGCGCGGCCAGGAAGCGGAAGTTTTCTCGCCGGTACTCCTTTGGAAGGATACCGGGGGACAGCCCGGGAGGGCCCGGGCGCAATTTCAGGCTGCCGCCCAGGACCGGTCCGTTGCCGGGTTCATCGGCCCGCTGACGGGCGAGGAGGGGCAATCCGTAAGCGTCGCGTTCAACCCGGAATCTCCCCCTGCCCTCTATCTGGGACAGAAAATAATCCCGGAGAAGCCGTTTTTCTACCGTTTCGGGCTTACCCCCCTACAAGAGGCGCTGGCGGTGCTTTCCTACCTGGCGAGGGCCGGCAGGGACGACCTGGTTCTTTTCTACCCCGATAACGGCTACGGCCGCGGATTCGCGGACGCGGTCAACTCTGCCGCCGGGGAGCTGCGCATCCGGGTGGGCCGCAGTGTTTCCTACCCCCCGGACACGAGCGATTTTACGGTGGCGATCCGGCAGGGTTTTGGAAGTGCTGCCCTCTCCTCCCGGTACTCCGGGAAAAAAGGGGGAGAGGCGTTGCATCTGTCCCAGGATGCGATCGTCATCGCGGACAGGTGGGAAAAAGTGTTTCTCCTCGCTTCCCAGCTCCGGTTCTACAACGTGTACCTTCCCCTGGCCGGGTTTTCGGGTTGGAGCGACGAAAGACTCCTGCATAAGGCCGGGGAGGCCGTGGAAGGGTCCGTGTTCTCCGTGGATTACGCCGGTGCGTTGCCGGGGTTCCTGGGAGAGAAGTTCCGCAAGGAGTACCAGGAAGCGACGGAGCGCGCGCCCTCCCGCTTCGAGGCCATAGGATACGACGCCGCTCTTCTGCTGGCGGAATCGTTCCACCTTGATGCCGAACGGGATTCCCAACCGGCGGGGGAACGGACGCGGGAGAAGATCCCCATCCTGGGAACGTTCCGGGGTGTGACCGGGACGTTCCAGTTCGGACCCGCCGGGGAGATGCGCCGAAAGGTCTCCCTCCTGGGCGTCGAACTCGGGAACTTCGTGCCGATCGCGGATCCGTAAGCCTATCTCTCATGGGGCGCCGGTGGGAAAAAGAGGTGGGGGAGGTATTCGCGGCGGGTGGACCACTGGCCCGCGCGCTTGCCGGGTTCGAGCCCAGGCCCGGCCAGTTGCGGCTTGCCTCCGCTTGGGCGGAATCCCTCACCCGCGGGGAGATCCTGGTGGCGGAGGCGGGGACAGGCAGCGGGAAAACGCTCGCCTATCTGATCCCCTCCGTACTGTCGGGTCGAAAGACGATCGTCTCCACGGGGACGAAGACGCTTCAGCAGCAGATCGTCGAAAACGACGTCCCCCTCGTCCGGGAGACGTTGCGAGCCCCCTTTTCCTGCGTCGTGGTGAAAGGGCGGGGGAATTATCTCTGCCGCCGCCGGTGGAAGCGATTTGCCGCCGAGCCGCTCTTCGAGTTCTCCCGGGAGGCGGGGCAATACGAGAGGATGTGCCGTTTTGCCGAGACGACGCAGACCGGCGACATCTCCGAATGTCCGGGCATCCCCGACGACTTCCATGCCTGGTCGGAGGTCAATGCCCGGAGCGAAACCTGCGATCCCTCGTCCTGCCAGGAAACCGAGCGGTGCTACCTGGCGGAAATCCGCCGCCGCGCCCATGCGGCGGACCTGGTGGTGGTGAACCACCACCTCTACTTTGCCGACCTGGCGATCCGGAGGAAGAGCGAAGGGGCTCCCGACCCGGCAGGAAGAGGAGGCTGGAGCAGGGGAGGGGAAGTCCTCCCCGCAGCCGACGCCGTGATTTTCGACGAGGCCCACGGCATCGAGGAGACCGCCTCCTCCTTCTTCGGGGTCTCCATCTCGCTCGCGCGTGCACAGGAACTGTTCCGGGATATCAAACGCGCCGCTGCGAGGGACGAGAAGGCCTGGCGGCTCGTTCCTTCCGCAGCGGAAGAGTTCCGAAGGGCCGCGGATGCGCTGTACCGGTCGGTGGGGAGCGGTGACGGAAGATTTTTTCTTCCCCGGCCGGGAACGGACAGGATCTTCGACCGGCTCTCCGCGGACCTTCTCCGGGCGGGGGAGGAACTGTCCCAGGCCGTATCCGCTACTCCGGTACCCCTGTCCCTGGGAGCGGACGACGCGGGGGAGGCGGAGTCCCTCCTGCGCCGTGTCGGTTCCTTCGTGGAGGACTTCACATCCCTCCACCAGGCGGAGCCGGCGACCACCGTCGTGTGGGGCGAGCGGAGGGGGAACGCCGTGGCGCTCCAGAGGACACCCGTCGAGGTAGCGACGCTTCTCGCCGACGGATTGTGGAGCGGGGGATTCCCGGTCCTCCTGACGTCCGCAACCCTCTCGGTTTCCGGGACTCTTTCTTATTTCCGGGAACGGGTGGGGCTTGCCGAGGTTGATGCAAGGGAACTGATTGTGGATAATGAATTTGACTTCGCAGGGAAAGCGCTGGTTTACGTCCCTGCCGGCCTTCCCGAACCCGGCGACGACGCGTTCCCGACATGTGCGGCGGGGGAAATCGCGGAAATCCTGGGGTTATCCGGCGGCGGCGGGCTCATTCTCTGCACGAGTTACCGGACGCTCGGCGCGCTGGTGGAGATTTTGAGAGGTGTTCTTCCGCACCCGCTTCTTGTCCAGGGGGAGGCTCCGAGGATGCATCTGCTCAGGGCGTTCCGGGAGGATGCCGACGCCGTCCTGATCGGGACCGGAACGTTCTGGGAGGGGATCGACGTTCCCGGGGAATCCCTGCGGTGCGTGGTGATCGACAAGCTTCCCTTCGCCCCGCCGACCGATCCGGTGGTGACGGCCCGTATCCAGGCGATCCGGGACAGAGGCGGAGATCCCTTTGCCGAGTACCAGGTCCCCGAAGCGGTGCTGGCTCTGCGCCAGGGGATCGGGCGTCTGTTGCGGAGAAGCGACGATTTCGGAGTGATCGCCCTGCTTGACCACAGGGTGATCACGAGAGGATACGGGTCGATTTTCCGGGAGAACCTGCCCGCAATGCCGTGGACCCGCGATCGGTCCGCGGTGTCCGATTTTTTCCTCCGGTTCGGGACGGACAGGGGAGAGGGCGGGGAAGAGAGGGCGCGATGATTCGCAAGGCGGTGTTTCCGGCAGCGGGTTTCGGGACGCGGTTCCTTCCGGCGACGAAGGCGTCTCCCAAGGAGATGCTTCCCCTTGTGGACAAGCCGCTCATCCAGCACGGCGTGGAGGAGGCCCGCGCCGCCGGCGTGCGGGACATGATCATCGTGAACGGGCGGGGGAAATACGCGATCGAGGACCACTTCGACGTGGCCTACGAGCTGGAGGCTCTCCTCCAAAGGAAGGGGGACAGCGCCCAGCTCGCAGCGGTGCGGGAGATCACCGAAATGGCCGATTACTTCTACGTGAGGCAGAACATGCCCCTTGGCCTCGGCCACGCGGTTTTGCGCGCCAAGGACCTCGTCGGGGAGGAGCCGTTCGCCGTCATCCTCTCCGACGACGTGATCGACTCGAAGGTCCCCGTGCTCCGACAGATGATCGACATCTACGAACGGCACAGCGCCGACTCGGTCCTGGCGATCCAGCGGGTTCCCCGGGATCAAGTCTCCCGGTACGGCATCATAAAGGGGAAACGGATTGCAAAGGGAGTCTTCGAGGTGCAGGACATGGTCGAGAAGCCGAAACCCGCCAAGGCCCCGTCGGATCTGGCGATCATCGGCCGGTACATCCTTTCCCCCGACATCTTTCCTGCCCTGGAGGCGACCCGGCCCGGCGCCGGGGGAGAGATTCAGCTAACCGACGCGATCCGCAAGCTTCTCGCCAGGGAACGGGTGCTCGCTTACGAGTTCGAGGGGGTCCGGTACGATGCGGGGAACAAGCTCGGGTTCCTGATGGCCAATATCGTGTTTGCGTTGAAGGATCCGGAGTTGGGACCGGGGCTCCGCGCTTTTATGAACAAGGAGAAAAAGCGATGAGAAAAACGTCCAGAAGGAAAAAGTGGGATGAGGGGGAGGATCCCGTTCTCCAGGAGAGGGTGGGAAGAGTGACGTTCCTCGACCCGTTCGGCGACCCGGCGTTCCTCCCTCCCGCGGACGTCAACGAGAACGCCGGAGAGTTGGTCATCCGGGTGGAATTGCCCGGCGTTCGGGAGAATGAGGTTGCCGTTTTCGTGGAGGGCGTGAATATCGAGGTAGTCGGGGAAAAAAAGCGGGACTCGTGCGGATCCGATATCTCCTTCCTCTGCGTCGAACGGACCTTCGGCAATTTCCGGCGGACCTTCGAGACGACCGGCTGCCTCAACATGGGGCTTGTGAAGGCGGTGTTGAAGGACGGCGTTCTGGTGCTGAGCATCCCCAAGTGCGAAGAACAGCGGGGGAAGAGGCGGCGCATCACGGTGGCAACGGAAGAGGGATAGCATCATTCTTCAAGAATGCGGGGGAAGAACAGGCATGGCAGACGAACCGATCCGGAAGGATGATCCGAAGGAAGGGGAAAGCGGCGCGCAGGAGGCCGAGGTTCCCGCGGTGAAGGACGAGGGAGTGATCAAGGAAGCCAAGGAGACCGCGCCGGAGATCCCGGGCGTTCTTCCCCTTCTCCCGGTGCGGGATATCGTCATCTTCCCGTACATGACGCTGCCCCTGTTCGTCGGGCGGGAGGCTTCGATAGCGGCGGTGGACGAGGCGCTCGGCCGCGACCGGTATATCTTCCTGGCGACGCAGAAGGATCCGTCTCTGGAGGAGCCGAAATCCGAAGACCTGTATCGGACGGGGACCGTGGCCATGATCATGCGGATGCTCAAGCTCCCCGACGGTCGTCTCAAGATTCTGATCCAGGGCGTGGTCAAGGGCCGGATCGTGGAGTTCATCGAGGCAAAACCTTCGGTGCGCGTCCGTATCGAGCGGATGGTCGAGGGGACTGTCCGGGAAGGATCCCTCGAGGTGGAGGCGCTCATGCGAGCCAGCCGGGAAAAGATCGAGAAGATCCTTTCCCTGAAGAACATGCCGGTCGAGATCCTGATGGTTACCGAGAACATCGAGAATCCGGGTATCCTGGCCGATCTCGTCGCGAGCAATCTGCGGCTGAAACTCGAGGAAGCCCAGGGGGTGCTCGAGGAGGGGGACCCCGTCGCCCGCCTGAAGCTGGTCAACAACCTCCTCTCCCGCGAGCTTCAGCTCGCGGAGATGCAGGCGAAGATCCAGAACCAGGCCAAGGAGGAGATGTCCAAGAGCCAGCGGGAGTATTTCCTGCGGGAGCAGATGAAGGCCATCAAGACGGAACTCGGAGACATCGACGGCAAGTCGGAAGAGATGGAGGAGCTTCGGCGGAAGCTCAAGAAGGCCGGGATGCCCGAAGAGGTGGAAAAGGAGGCGGAGAAACAGCTGCGCCGCCTGGAGGGGATGCACCCGGACTCCGCGGAGTCCTCTGTGGTCCGGACGTACCTTGACTGGATGGTCGAGCTCCCCTGGAAGAAGGAGACGAAGGACAACATCCACATCGCCAAGGCCAAGACGATCCTCGACGAGGACCACCACGACCTCGACAAGGTCAAGGAGCGGATCCTCGAGTACCTCGCCGTCCGGAAACTCAAGGACAAGGCGAAGGGACCGATCCTGTGTTTCGCCGGTCCTCCCGGAGTGGGGAAGACCTCGCTGGGGAAATCGATCGCCCGTGCGATGGGGCGCAAGTTCGTACGGATGTCCCTGGGAGGGATCCGCGACGAGGCCGAGATCCGCGGGCACCGGCGGACGTACGTCGGGGCGCTTCCGGGCCGCATCATCCAGGGGATGAAGCAGGCGGGCACGAGGAACCCGATCTTCATGCTGGACGAGATCGACAAGGTCGGGGCCGACTTCCGGGGGGACCCCTCCGCGGCGCTCCTGGAGGTTCTCGACCCCGAGCAGAACTTCTCCTTCAGCGACAACTACCTGAACGTCCCGTTCGACCTGTCGAAGGTGATGTTCATCACGACAGCGAACATCATCGACCCCATTCCGCCCGCACTCAAGGACCGGATGGAGGTGATCCGGATATCGGGCTACACCGAGATCGACAAGCTCGCGATCGCCAAGAAGTTCCTCTTCCCCCGGCAGCGGGAGGAAAACGGGATCACGGAGAAGCAGATCAGGGTTACGGACAAAGGGATTCTGGCGATCATTCACGAGTACACGCGGGAGGCCGGACTGCGAAATCTCGAGCGGGAGATCTCCACCATCTGCCGGAAGGTGGCGCGCAGGATCGCCGAGGGGGAGAAGGGTCCGTTCAAGGTGACCAACAGGAACCTCTCGAGGTTTCTCGGGGTGCCGAAGTTCCTCCCCGAGACGGAAGGGGAGCGGGACGAGGTGGGCGTTGCGACGGGCCTGGCGTGGACCCCCACCGGAGGCGACATCCTGTTCATCGAGGTGTCCCTCGTTAAGGGCAAGGGGGCGGTCACCATCACCGGGTCCCTCGGGGACGTGATGAAGGAAAGCGCGCAGGCAGCCATCACCTATACGCGGTCCCGCGCCGCCCTCCTCGGGCTGCCGAAGGACTTTCATGCCAATTCCGACATACATATCCACGTTCCGGCGGGGGCGATCCCGAAGGACGGCCCGTCCGCCGGTATCACGATCGCCACTGCGCTCATTTCCTCGCTGACGGGAATTCCCGTCCGCCGCGATGTGGCGATGACGGGGGAGATCACCTTACGGGGCCGGGTGCTGCCGATCGGCGGGTTGAAGGAGAAAGCCCTTGCGGCCCTGCGGGCCGGTATCACCGAAGTCATCATCCCCGGACAGAATCGGAAGGACCTCGAGGAAATCCCGCGCAACGAGGCGAGACGGTTCCGTTTCACCCTGGTGGACAACATGGATGATGTCGTATCCAAGGCATTGAAGAAAAATCCATTCCGCACCGTGACGCGAGGCAGGCGTGGCGGAGCGGCACGGGGGGTTCGAAAGAAAAAGTGAACGATACCGACCCGAATCCGGCGATTCCGCGCGACGCCGGGATATTCGGGGCCATCGATATTGCAAGGCGCTGTTTCGGCAGCGCCGTCCGCCTCCTGCCGGTAGGCGGGAGAAACTGATGCCCACACTGGAATGGTTTCTTCTTCCCTTCCTCTTCCTCGCGTCGGCATTTTTCTCGGCCACGGAGACGGCCCTCTTTGCGCTGCGCCGCGTCGATCTGCTGAAATGGAAGGCGGAAGGGAACCGGATGGCGGGCATCATCGGGAAGATGCTCGAGTCCCCGAGCCGTCTAATCTCGACCCTCTTCATCGGCAACGAATTCGCCAACGTCTCCATCTCCTCGGTTCTTGCGGCCCTTCTGATCCCGGTCGTTCCGGCGCACGGGGAGATCGTCGCGCTCGCCGCCGGCACCCTCGGGATCCTGATCCTGGGGGATATCACTCCAAAGTGCATCGTGTGGCCGAGGGCCAAATCCTTCTCCCTTATCGCCGCCCGTCCATTCCTCCTGTTTTCCCGCATCGTGGCGCCGTTGCGCTACCTCATGGAGAAGATGGCTGACGGGATCCTCCTCGTGCTGGGGGGGGGGAAGGTCGTGAACAAGAAATGGAGGCTTACCGAGCGGGAGTTCCGGTTTCTTGTGGATGTGGGAGGCGAGCATGGGACGCTCGATCCGGGAGAGAGGGAGCTCATCCACAATATTTTCGAGATGACCGACCAGAGGGCGGGCGAGATCATGACCCCGCTTGCCGATGTGTTCATGGTGCCCGTCGATATCCCCCGCGAGCAGCTTCTGGCGCAGTCCCGAAAGTACGGCTGCTCCCGGATTCCCGTCTACCGGGGGGATCGGAAGGAGATCATCGGCATCCTCTACCTCAAGGACCTGCTTCGCCCGGTGCCGGAGGGAGGGAATGCCTCGCTCTCCCGACTCCTCAGGCCCCCCGTTGTCCTTCCGACCTCGAAGAAACTGCCTCTGCTGCTGCGCGAGTTCCAGCGCATGAAGGTGCATCTCGCGCTGGTCGTTGACGAGTTCGGAAATTTCGTCGGGATCGTGACATTGGAGGACGTGCTCGAGGAGCTCTTCGGGGAAATCCGGGAGGAGCATGACCGCGAGGAGAAGGAGTTGATTCCCCGGCCGGACGGCTCCTGGCGCGTACTCGGGAAGATGCCGATTTACCGGTTCAACGACGCCTTCGCGGCAGGGCTCCCCGACCAGGAATGGGACACGGTGGCGGGATTGCTCCTTCACGAGTTCGGCAGGCTCCCGGGGAAGGGCGACTCGATTCTTCTCGGTTCCTTCCGGTTCACAGTGGAGAGGATGCGCGGGATCCGGATCGTCGAGGTCGGTGTGCGCAACATCCGGGAGGAAACGGAATAGCCGACATGGAGCTTATCCTCGCCATCTCGTTCTGCCTCCTGATGCAGGCGCTGTTCAACGCCGCCGAAATTATCCTCGTCTCCGCCGACCGGCACAAGCTGGCGGATCGCTCGCGCAGCGGGGGGCGCGGTGCGAGGACCGCTCTTAAGCTGCTCGAGCACCCGGACCGCGCGCTCGCCACCACGCTGACGGGGACAAACATCTTCGTCGTCCTGAGTACCGTCCTCACCACGTCCCACCTTCTCCCGCGGTACGGGGATCACGCGGCGTGGATCGCCGTCGGTGTGATCACCCCCCTGGTGATCCTCCTGGGGGGAGTCGTGCCCAAGAGTTTCGCCCAGCCGCGGGCGGACCGCCTGGCAAGCCCGGCCGCCCGGTTCATCTGGTTCTCGGAGAAAGTGCTCTACCCGCTCGTCTCGCTCACGGCCTTCTTCGCACGCGTCCTGTCCCGTCCGTTCGGCGGGGTTCCCCCGCTTCACGGGATGGTCACGCGGGAGGAGCTCCGCCTCATTTTGCTTATGAGTCGATCCGGGTCGGACGTGGAGGCGCACGAGCGGACGATGGTGCGGCGGGTATTCCATTTCGGGGAAAAGCAGGTCGGGGACATCTTTCGTCCCCTTGTCCACGTCGTGGCCCTTCCCGAGGAGGCGACGTGCCGCGATGCCGCCGTTCTCTCCTCCATGAGCGGTTATTCCCGCTACCCCGTCTACCGGGACCGGATCGATCACGTCGTCGGGTTCCTTCACGTGATCGACACCGTGGGCGAGCCGCCGGAAGGGCTGATCCGGCCTCTCATGCGGAAGGCCCTCTATGTTCCCGAACTGATGCCGATCGACGAGCTGATGCGCAAATTCCAGGAAGCGGGGACGTCGTTCGCCATCGTTGTCGACGAGTACGGGGGGGTAACGGGGATCGTCACCGCCGAGGACATCGTGGAGGAAGTCGTCGGGGAGATCGAGGATGAATACGATCGGGGGATGGAATATTATAAAAAAACCCCCTCCGGCGATTTCCTCGTTCCTGGAAGGATGGAAGTGGGCAGATTCGAGGAGGAAATGGGTATTTCCCTTCCGGAAGGGGACTATTCGACACTGGGAGGGATGCTCATTTCCCTTGCGGAGCGAATCCCTGCGGAGGGGGAATCCTTTTCTGTTCCTGGCGCCGAGTTCACCGTGACTGCCGCTTCCGAGCGCGCGGTGAAGGAGGTGCGCGTGCGATTTACGAGCCGGCCGTCCGGCGGCGTGTACCCGGAAGAGGACGAGGAGGGGTTCGGAATGGAGCCCTGGGAGGGATCGGATTGACAGCGGAGATGCTGAAGCAGTTGCTGCGGCAGGTGGCCGAAGGGAAGGCGTCCGTCGACTCCGCCTTCCGGAAGATACGGGCTTTACCTTTCGAGTCCCTCGGGATGGCCAGTGTCGACCATCATCGGTCGATCCGTCAGGGAGTGCCGGAAGTGATCCTCGGGGAGGGGAAGACCGCCGCGCAGATCATCCGGATCGCACGCGCCATGCGGAAGGCCGGCGCGGACGTTCTGATCACGAGACTCGACAAGGGAAAGCTGACGGCGATCCGGAAACAGTTTCGCCGGGCCGATGTCTTCCCGGAGGCCCGGTGCGCGGTCATCCGGTCCACCCGGGCTGAGGCGAACGGGAAGGGGAACATCCTCGTCGTCACCGCGGGCACGTCGGACATACCGGTCGCGGAGGAAGCTGCGGTGACGGCGGAGTTTCTCGGGAACCGGGTGGAGAGGCTCTATGATGTCGGGGTGGCGGGGATCCATCGCCTGCTGATGCAGAAAAAGGCGCTGCTTTCCGCGAGAGTGATCGTCGTGGTGGCCGGGATGGAGGGCGCCCTCGCATCTGTGGTCGGAGGGCTCACCGACAAGCCCGTCATCGCCGTCCCGACGAGCGTCGGCTACGGGGCGAGCTTCGGCGGGATGGCCGCCCTATTGGGGATGCTCAACTCCTGTGCGCCCACGGTGGCGGTGGTCAACATCGACAACGGCTTCGGCGCGGGCGTCATCTCCTCGGTGATCAACCGGCTCTAGTGCCCGTCTCGCAAATACCTTGGCATTCGAGCGCCGCTGCATCCGCTTCCGCTTCGTTGCGCTTCTTACGCGGGGGACACTCCTGATTTTCTCGGCGAATAACCCAGGAGTGTCCCCCGCCATCCTCGGTCGCGCGCCGCAGCACGGCGCGGCGCATCGACGCTCTCGGTGCGTCAAGCTATTTACGAGACGGTACACTAGGGATTATTGCAACGCCGCTCCGCACTTGCTGCAGTACTTCGGGCTCCTCTGTTTCCCGAGGTAGTTGCTGCACGCCGGGCAGCGCCAGTTGTACAGGGAAAACAGGATTGCCCCGGCGATTATGGCCAGGAAGCCAGGAAAAACGATCGACGGGGGAATCCCGAGATACGCTCCCGGGTTGCCGTTTTCCAGGAAGGCGAATCCCATGATCAGGGCAATAAGGGGAAGGGAAATCAGAAACTGCCTGCGGCGCCTGAGGGCGAAAAGGGTCCGGATTTCGGCTTTCTGTCCTTCTGTGTGCTCCATGGCGACCTCCCGGGCCGAAAATGGGAAAAGACCCCACCTTTCTTTATCGGCCGGTAGATCGAAAATATTACTCCCCCTCTCCCGGAGTTTCGGGAACGTATGTTACGAATCGCATGATTTCACTCCACCACAGGAAATCCACGGCGTCGGGCCAATTGTTGTGGCTCGCGCCTGGCAATAACCACAGTTTTTTCCGGCCGGTAAGCAGATCGAACAGCCGCCGGCCGCGCCGGGGCGGAATGATTTCGTCATTTTCCGCTATCGCCACCGCTACGGGCCCCCGGTATCGGTTCAGGTTCCGGACATTGTCATATTGATCCCTGGTCAGCCATTTTGCCGGGAGGTACCAGTACACGCTTTGCGCCAGGAGGGGCAACGAATCCCAGGGCGTAATCAAAACGACACCTGCGACCGGGACCTCTCCCGACCCCGCCACCGCGGACGCCACACCGCACCCCAGCGATTCGCCAAACAGATACAGCGGTTCGCCGAACTGTTCGACCGCGGCGCGGGCCGCCTCTACAGCGGCAGATACGAGTGTAGATTCCCGCAATTCGCCTGTGCGCGCGCCGTATCCCGGGTACTCGAAGAGGATCAGCGGGTATCCAAGATGGGCGAATTCCTTTGCATAGAAGAAGCGGTCCAACGCCGTGCCTGCGTTCCCGTGGCAAAGCAGGATCACTCCCTGCCGTGTGGCCAAACGATCCGCAGGGACGAACCCGTGGTAGTCGGATCCGGTTTCCGGCCAAACGCGGAAGTTGAGCATTCTTGCTCGGCTCTTCGCTTCGGCCAACGGATAGACATCGGGGAAGTAGAGGATCTTTTCCTGAAACAGGTAGGCGATCAGGAGAATCGCGGAATACCCCAAAGCGGCGACGATCAGGAGCATCCCGAGTCGTCCAGGCAGCATCGCGGCACGCATCATTGTTCCCGGATCGGGACTTTCACGACTTCACGGGAAGCGGAAACGTCCGCCGGGTTCCGGGGTTCATCAGCGCAGGAACGCTTTCAGGATCCGAAATATGTCGGCCGGCGGCGCGCTGTTATGTCCCGGCAATCGATAGATCGTAAAGGTGGAAGCGACCAGGAGCGTGACAATCAGGATGCCCACGACCGATGCCGCATACCGCCCGGGAAACAGGCGGAACAGGACACGCGTGATTCCAGCCGCCAGGAGATAGAGAAGGCCGCCGAGAACCACGACATGCGCCCACAGAATCCCAAGCATGAAAAACCCTTCCCCCGTGAATTTTGGCAACGCCACAATCAGCCCGAGGACTGCGAGATACATGATGCAAAAGGTGGGGATCAATCCCCCGACAACCACCATGACGTAAGGGACGGGCACGGTGAGCAGAAACGTGATAAACAGCACCCATTTCGGCCAGCGGGCGGGATTGCGATGGTATGGATTCACGCGTTTAGCCTTTCTTCTGGTGTTCCCGATGCCGGCTTCTCCCAGCAGTCAGCTGTCCGGTGAAATATTATGTGCTCTTCGCCAGGCGACCATGATGTTTTCACATGCCTGTTCCTGGCCTACATCGGCGCACAGGACAATGCCCAGACCGCACACCGCATTCGAATGCTCCCGGCATGCATCCAGTAGCCTACGAGTGTCCTCTTGCGCAACCGGCTCCCCGTTGAGAAGCGATCTGACCACGGGTATCGACGCCAGGACAACGGGAGTCGGCCGTTCCTGCGTAAAAATATCGAGTATGCGCAGATTGGCCTCGGGGCTTGCGTAGGATGCTCCGGTAGCGAGCTGGAAACCTACCATGAGAGCAGCATTGTCCGAAATCGAGCAACCCACCCGGGCGATCTCTTCGTATTCACGGTCGCTATCAAAGTAGAAATTGTCATCAATGAACTTGATAAAATCGATCTCGTTCATCTGGGGATGCATCTCCATTTGTTTCCCCTCCTAATTCATAAGACCATGTACATAACGTAGATCAAAAACCCGTTCCAGAGACAGAAACCCGCAAGCGACAGGAGAAATAGTTGCCTGGATGGTTTCCCTTTTGCGAACCCCCAGGCAAACCCTCTTGCACTATACATGG
>JBAULH010000069.1:0-1731 GCA_049578085.1 Candidatus Deferrimicrobiaceae bacterium | reverse complement strand
GTTGCCGGTTGCAACTGCTCCAGCAATTCCCTTCCTTCCTCTATCGGATAGGACTGACACAGATGGCGGTGGACAGAACGATCGCAGAGGCTATCTATGTTCGAAGAACCGCGTAACAGATTCTCATCTCGTCCGTCATTAATAGGGAGATAGAGGGGGCTCGTGGAAGACAGAATACCGCCGCCGGTGGTCGAGGCGGCCCGAAATGGAGACGCGGGTGCGCTGGCGGTCATCTGCGAGAGGCTCTACCCGAGGATTTATCGCTACCTCTCCTACAAGGTGGTGGATGTCCGGGATGCGGAGGATCTCGCAGGCGAGGTTTTCGTCAGGATGCTGGAAGCGATCCCGCGACAGACGGGGAGTCTGGAGGCGTGGCTCTTCCGGATCGCAGGGAACGTGCTGACGGATCATTACCGTAAACGGGCCGTCCGATCGGGCGAGGTGGAACTTCCTGAGGAGATTCAGGGAGGGGACGACCCGGGGGCCGTTGTGGAGCGGAAACTCGACGGCGATCGGCTGAGGAAAGGGCTCCAGGTGTTGACCGAGGAACAGAGGGAAACCGTCATTCTCCGGTTCGTCATGGGATACGAGCACGGCGAAGTGGCCGAAATCATGGGGCGTTCGGCGGGCGCGATCCGGGCGCTCCAGTTTCGCGCCCTGTCCGCGTTGAAGGGCGCCCTGGGGGGAAGAATATGAAGAACACCCCCGAGGAGCTACTTGACATCTGCCTGGAAATGGCGCGGCGCGGCGAGGACTGGAGGGCATTCCTCCTGACGTATCCATCCCATTCAACAGAAGTGGAGTCGCTGGTGGTGCTTGCTCTCGGGGTCGGGGAAGCGGCCGGTCCTCCCGAGGCTCCCGCTCCCGGGGCTTCCGCGGCTCTCCTGCGGATGGGAAGGGAACTGGCGAGGCGCGAGGAAAAGCGGGAGGAAACAGCGTATCGGAGGTGGGGCTGGTTGTGGGGATCGGGCTGGGCGAAGGCGGCAATCGCGGGAATCGTCATGCTCGTCCTCGGGGCAAGTTCCGTGGAACTGTCCGCCCGGACCGTGCCGGGGAATTTCCTGTACCCGGTGAAAATCCTCACGGAACGGGTGCGCTTCGCCCTGACCTCCGATCCGGAGGAACGGGTGGAGCTTAGGCTCACGTTCTCGGAAAGGAGGCTCTCCGAGGTCGTCAAGACGCTCAAGGAAGGGAAAGGTGTGGACCGGGAACTCATATCCGCGATGCTGGACGAGGCCAGGGCCGCTCTCTCCGAAACAGCGCAAATGCCCGAATCGAAGTCGTCGGCGTACAGAGCACGGATTGTATCCCTTGAGGATATCCAGAAAGACCGGCTCCGCTCCATGGAGAGGTGGGTGTCCCCTGACCGTCGCCAGGACGTTGCGGAGGCGGTCCGGATGTGCGACGACGGCTGGGGGCGGATGCGCGAGATGATGTGCGGTCCTGGGACGAGAGGATCAGGACGAGGTACTGGACGCGGAATGAGGGGAATAATGATGATGGGGCCGCGTAACGACTGGTGCTGGTGATGACCCGCGGAACAGATTTGGACATCAGCCGTCTTTGGATGCATCAAGACTTAACGATCCGCGGAAGACGGGCAGTTCGGCCTGCGGAATCGGGAAACTGGAGGAGCAGATGAGAAAGTTGCTGGTGGTTCTGGTCGCGGTGTTAGGACTGGCGGGGTTGGTTGCAGTGGCCTCGGCGCACATGGGGGACGGAGGATATTCC
>JBAULH010000068.1:0-54102 GCA_049578085.1 Candidatus Deferrimicrobiaceae bacterium | reverse complement strand
GAGCAAAGACTCCCGAGGCGGGAACGGGAGAAATTGCGGCAGCGCCAGGAAATAATCGCCGCCGCGCTCGAGCTGTTCTCGGAGAGAGGATACCACAACGTTTCCATGCACGAGATCGCCCAGAGGGCCGAGTTCGCCATCGGAACGCTCTACAAGTTCTTCCGGAACAAGGAGGACCTCTACCAGGCCCTTGTTCTGGGGCAGTCCGACCGGTTCCACGACGCTCTCCTGCAGGCGATCGAAGCGCCGGGAGACGAGATCGAGAGGCTGCGGGAGTATGTGCGGACCAAGGGGGAGATGTATTCCGCCAACCTTCCCTTCATTCGGCTATACATCGCCGAGAGCCGGGGGGTAAGCTACAACCTCAAGTCAAGCCTGAACGACGAGGTACGGAAACGCTATTACAATTTTCTGGAACAGCTTGCCCTCGTGTTCGAAGCGGGAATCAGGAAGAAACGGTTCAGAAAAATCGCCAGCCCGTACCAGCTCGCTGTTGCTCTCGACACCGTTATCAACGCCTTTCTCCTGTTGTGGATCGAAGCGCCCGAACGCCATCCTTTCCCGGATTCCCCGGACGCCATTCTGGACATGTTTTTCCGGGGATTGCTTGCCCGGGATTTCGCGGACGGATAGACATTTGCGTACCGGATACGCTCATCCATCGACCTTGGGGGGTTCCGATGCGATTTACCATTAGGAGTTGCGAACGACGGAAACGGACGAGGATATTCATCGCCCTGGCGAGCAGTCTTCTGCTCGGGAGCTGCCAGAACACGTCTGGGAGGCAGGCCGCTCCGCCATCCGTTCCGGAAGTCGCGACCGTGACCGTTGGAACACAGCGAGTCGTGCTGACCACGGAGCTGCCCGGTCGCACCTCCGCCTACCGGATCGCCGAAATCCGCCCCCAGGTGGACGGGCTCATCCAGAGGCGTCTGTTTGCGGAAGGCGCGGAAGTTACGGCCGGCCAGGCGCTCTACCAGATCGATCCCGCCCCCTTCCGGGCGGAGCTCGAGAATGCGATGGCCTCCCTGGGCAAGGCCGAGGCCAACCTGCCGGCGGTCCGGTCCAAGGCGGAGCGCTACCGTGATGCGCTTGCCGACAATGCGGTCAGCCGGCAGGACTACGATGACGCGGCGGCAGCGCTCAAGCAGGCCGAGGCCGAAGTCTTGTTGTGGAAAGCGACCGTCGAGACGGCCCGCATCAACCTGGGGTATACGCGCCTCACCGCACCGATCTCCGGCCGAATCGGCAAGTCCAACATGACAGAGGGCGCCCTGGTGACGGCGCATCAGCCCGTGCCCCTGGCCAGCATCCAGCAGCTGGATCCCACATATGTCGACGTTCCCCAGGCCACCACCGAACTGTTGCGTTTGAAGCGTCGCCTGGAGGACCACCGCCTCGAGAGAAACGGGACGAAGCAGAACAAGGTCAGGATCATCCTCGAGGATGGGACTCCCTATTCTTCGGAAGGAACGCTTAAGTTCCGGGACGTTTCGGTGGATCCGACCACCGGATCCGTCATCCTCCGGGTCATCGTCCCGAACACGGACGGCGTCCTCCTGCCGGGAATGTATGTCCGGGCGGTCGTGACCGAGGGCGTCAACGAGCAGGCCATCCTGATTCCCCAGCAGGCGGTCGTGCGTGACCCGAAGGGGAATCCCATGGCACTGGTCGTGGACGGGACGGGGAAGGTCGAGCAACGGATGCTTCACCTCGACCGGGCCATCGAGGACAAATGGCTGGTCTCCTCCGGCCTTTCGCCCGGCGACCGGATGATCGTCGAAGGGTTGCAGAATGTGCGGCCCGGCGATTCGGTGAAAGTGGTGCCCTGGGTTCCCGGCAAGGATCAGGAAGCCGCATCGGGAGATGCGGCCCGGACAACCGCGGGATCGAACGGGAGCGAGTGATGCTTTCGCGATTTTTCCTGGACCGCCCCGTCTTCGCCTGGGTCATCGCCATCATCATGATGGTTGCAGGCGGCCTGGCGATCTATAACCTGCCTGTCTCGCAATATCCGCCCATCGCCCCGCCGTCGATCGCCATTACCGCGTTCTACCCCGGTGCCGCCGCCCAGACGGTGGAGGACAGCGTGGTCCAGATCATCGAGCAGAAGATGATCGGGTTCGACAAGCTGTTGTACATGTCCGCGACCAGCGACGCGTCCGGTGCCGGGAGAATCGAGCTCACCTTTGCTCCGGGGACCGATCCGGACCTGGCCTGGGCCCAGGTGCAGAACAAGCTCCAGCTAGCCATTCCGAGCCTGCCGGAGGTGGTGCAGCGCCAAGGGGTTACCGTGAGCAAGTCCACCCGGAACTGGCTGCTGGTCGTGGGCCTGGTCTCGGAAGACGGCAGCATGGATACGTTCGACCTGGGGGACTACGCACAGTCCAACCTGGAAAAGGTGCTCGCGCGGGTGCCCGGCGTGGGCGAGGTGGAGACCTTCAGTTCCCCATATGCCATGCGGATCTGGCTCGACCCCGGCAAGCTGACCTCGTACCGCTTGACGACGGACGATGTCGTTCGCGCCCTGCAGTCCTATAACGTGGAGGTTTCCGCGGGCCAGTTCGGCGGGGCGCCCGCGCTCGAAGGCCAGCGGTTGAACGCGTCCATCATCGTTCAGAGCCTGCTTCGCACCCCGGAGGAGTTCGGCGCCATCCCTCTGCGCGTCGACCCCGACGGCTCCATCATACGTGTGAGGGACGTGGGACGGACGGAGCTGGGCACCGAGCAGTACGGGTCCAACATCCTGTTCGGCGGCAAGCCCGCAGCCGCTCTCGCGGTCCGGCAGGCCGCCGGTGCCAACGCCCTGGACACCGCCGATGGCGTCAAGGCGAAAATGGCGGAGATGGCCAGGTACTTCCCTCCGGGAATGAAGGTCATCTATCCCTACGACACGACGCCCTTCGTGAAGGTGGCGATCCGCGAGGTGTTCAAGACACTTTTTGAGGCGATCGTGCTCGTCTTCCTCGTGATGTACCTGTTCATGGGGAGCCTCCGTGCCACCCTGATCCCGACCATCGCGGTCCCGGTGGTGATCCTGGGGACCTTCGCAGTGCTGGGGCTTTTCGGGTTCTCCATCAATATGCTGACCATGTTCGGGATGGTGCTCGCCATCGGCCTCCTGGTGGACGACGCCATCGTGGTCGTGGAAAACGTGGAACGGATCATGAGCGAGGAAGGACTCCCGCCCAGGGAGGCCACCGCCAGGTCCATGGACCAGATCACCAGCGCCTTGATCGGAATCGGGCTGGTGCTCTCGGCCGTGTTCGGCCCCATGGCGTTCTTCGGCGGCTCCACCGGGGTCATCTACCGCCAGTTCTCCGTGACCATCATCGCCGCCATGCTTCTGTCGGTGTTGGTGGCCCTGATCCTCACCCCGGTACTGTGCGCATCGCTTCTCAAGCCGGTGCACAAGGGGGAGGAGGCGACCGGGACCGGGATCCCCTTCCTCCGGGTCTTTTTCCGGTGGTTCGACCGTACCTTTTTCCGGGCCAGGGACCTGTATCTGAAACTCGTAGGCTACACTCTCAAGCGGAAACTGCGGTTCCTCCTGGTGTTCCTGCTGATCACCGCGGCCCTGGGACTGCTGTTCCGGCGGATGCCCACCGCCTATCTCCCCAACGAGGACCAGGGCTCGATGTACGCCCAGGTCCTGCTTCCGGCGGGTTCGACCCTCGAGCAGACCCAGGCGGTCATGGATCGGATCCAACGCTACTTCGAGGAAAAGGAAAAGGAAGCGGTGGAGGCCATTTTCACGATCACCGGGCGCGGCTTCGCCGGCGTCGCGCAGAACTCGGGGTTCGCGTTCATCAAGCTGCGGGACTGGGAGCTGCGCGACCGTCCGGACCTGAAGGTAACCGCCGTCGTGGTCCGCGCCATGAAGGAGTTCTCGAAGATCCGCAATGCAAAAGCGTACGCGTTCGCTCCGCCGGCCGTCCGCGAGCTGGGCCGATCGGGCGGGTTCGATTTCCAGTTGCAGGACCGGGGGGGCTTGGGCCACGACGCGTTGATCGAGGCCCGCAACCGGTTGCTCGGCATGGCCGCCCGGGATCCGAGACTGACCCGCGTCCGCCCGAACGGCCTGGAGGATGTGCCCGAGTACCGGATCGACGTGGACTGGGAGAAGGCCGGCGCCATGGGGGTACCCATCGACGCCATCCACGACACGATCTCGGCGTCCTTCGGCAGCGCCTACGTGAACGACTTCATCCAGGGCGGGCGAATCAAGAGGGTGTTCGTGCAGGCCGACGCTCCCTTCCGTAGACTGCCCACCGACCTGGAGCGGGTGTACGTTCGCAACAGCGCGGGCGCGATGACGCCGTTCGCCTCGTTCGCCTCGGGGCACTGGACCTACGGATCCCCGCAGCTGCAGCGGTACAACGCCTTCCCGTCGATCAACATCTGGGGGGAGGCACCGCAGGGCAAAAGCTCGGGTGAGGCGATGCAGGCCATGGAAGAGATCGCCGCGAAGCTGCCCCGCGGGATCGGCTTCGACTGGAGCGGGATCTCCTACCAGGAGCGGCTGACCGGCTCCCAGGCCCCTGTACTGTACGCCTTCTCCGTGCTCGTGATCTTCCTGTGCCTTGCGGCACTGTACGAGAGCTGGCCCATCCCCATATCCATCATGCTGGCCCTTCCCCTGGGAGCCATCGGCGGAGTGGTCGCCTCTTCTCTGCGGGGATTGCCCAATGACGTCTATTTCCAGATCGGGCTGCTGACCACCCTCGGGTTGACCACCAAGAACGCCATCCTGATCGTCCAGTTCGCAAAGGCCGGTGCAGATGCGGGGATGGGGCTGATCGAGGCAACCCTGGAAGGGGCGAAATTGCGGCTTCGTCCCATCGTCATGACCTCGCTGGCCCTGGGATTCGGGGTCCTGCCCCTGACCCTTGCGAACGGGGCGGGGGCCGGAGCGCAAAACGCCATCGGCACAGCAGTCCTCGGCGGGGTGGTGACCGCCACCTTCCTGGTGACGCTCTTCGCGCCGCTTTTTTACGTGTTGATCGAAAGCACCCTCGGGAAGCGCCGCGTACGTCGAGTGGCGACGAGCGCCGACATCCCTCCCCCCGGAGGTCCGGCGAAATGAACGCGAAAATCCTTCTTCTGCCGGCTGGCCTGGCCGTCTTCCTGGCCGGATGTTCCCTGGCTCCGAACTATACCCGGCCTGAAGCACCGGTCCCCGCGGACTGGCCGAAGGGTCCCGCGTACCGGGACATCGTGACAGCGCCCGGTGCTCCGGCAGCCGCGGACCTGGGGTGGCGGGATTTCTTCCCTGACCGAAAGCTTCAAGAGATCATCGAGATGGCCTTGAACAACAACCGGGACCTGAAACTGGCCGCCCTGAACGTGGAAAGGGCGCGCGGGCTCTATGGTATCGGGCGCGGCGAGCTGTTCCCGACGTTCGAGGCGGTCGGCAGCGGGAGGAAGCAGCGCGTGCCCGCCTCGACGTTCGGGGGCAGTGGAGGAGCGATCACGACCACGCGATACGATGTCAACCTGAGCGTCCCCTCCTGGGAGATCGATTTCTTCGGACGGATCCGCAGCCTGGAGGATCAGGCGCTGGAGGAATATCTGGCAACGGAGCAGGCCCGCCGGAGCGCTCGGATCCTGGTCGTTTCCGACGTCGCCAACGCGTACCTGGTCCTCGCCGCGGACCGGGAAAACTTACGGCTGTCCGAGTCCACCCTGGAAACCCAGCAGGCCACCTACGACTTGGTCCGGCGGCGCTACCAGCTCGGGCTTGTGTCCGAGCTGGATCTGCGGCGCGCCCAGATAAGCGTGGATCAGGCGCGTGCCGACGTCGCCCGCTTCATGCAGCTGGTGGCGCAGGGCGAGAACGCCCTGGACCTCCTGTCCGGAGCGAAGGTGCCGAGCGACTTGCTGCCTGAAGGCCTGGAAAGCGTCCTTCCTCCCAGGGAGATTTCCGCGGGCCTTCCTTCCGAGGTGCTCCTGCGTCGGCCCGATATTCTCGCCGCGGAACATCGGCTCAAAGGGACGTACGCCGACATCGGCGCCGCCCGCGCGGCGTTCTTCCCCCGCATCTCCCTGACCGCCGCGTTCGGGACGGCGAGCGGGGAGCTCTCCGGCCTCTTCGGCGCCGGATCCGACGCCTGGACGTTCGCACCCGAGGCCGTCCTGCCGATTTTCGACGCCCGGACCTGGCCCGCGCTTGCGGTGAGCAGGGTGGACAGGGAAATCGCCGTTGCCCAATACCAGAGGGCCATCCAGTCCGCTTTCCGGGAAGTGGCGGACGCCCTTGCCGTGCGGGGTACGGTGAACCGGCAGATCGCGGCGCAGCAATCCCTGGTCGATGCGAACGAGCGGACCTATCGCCTCTCCACCGTGCGCTTCGAAAAGGGAATCGACGACAGCCTCGGGGTCCACGATGCGCAGCGGTCCCTCTACGCGGCGCAACGGGCGCTGATCGAGGTCCGCCTGGCGGGGATCGCCAACCAGGTGAGGCTTTACGCGGCGTTGGGCGGAGGCGGAGAATAGTCCGCTCGGGCGTGCTGCAGCGGTTTGCTGCGCGGCCTGGAATTCGTCTGGGATCGTCAGAACCACTTCTTCTTCCGGAAGTACCAGAGTAATCCCCCCGCAACCAACGCCATCACGATCAGGACGGCCGGGTAGCCGTACTGCGTGTACAGTTCCGGCATATTGTACGGCGAGGCCTGATGGTCGAAGTTCATCCCGTACACACCGGCAATGAAGGTAAGGGGAATGAAGATCGTCGCCATGATGGTGAGGACCTTCATGATCTCGTTCATCCGGTTGGACACGGAGGAAATGTACTCGTCGACCAGGCTCGCCGCCATCTCCCTGTACGTCTCGATCATGTCCATCACCTGGATCGTGTGGTCGTAGCAGTCCCGCAGGAACACCCGGGTCCCGGGCCGGATCAGGTCGGAGTCCTCGCGCAACAGCTCGCTCATGGCGTCGCGGGCGGGCCAGATGGCGCGACGGACCTCCAGCAGCTGCTTCTTGACCCCGCGGATCTCCCGCAGAGTCTCGGGGGCGGGGGTGCTGATCACTGCCTCCTCCAGTGTCTCCACCTCCTCACCCAGATTCTCCAGCGTCGGAAAGATGGAGTCGACGACGGCGTCACACAGGGAGTAGAGAAGGAAGTCCGCCCCCAGGGAGCGGATCCTGCCCAATCCTTTCCGCAGGCGGTCGCGGATCGGGTCGAAAGGGTCTCCCGGCCGCTCCTGGAAGGTCACCACCAGGCGGTTGGAGAGGAACATGCTCATCTGCTCCGTCTCCACCGGATACGTGACCTCGCGCAGGATGATGAAGAGGTGGTTCTCGTACCGGTCTACCTTGGGGCGCTGGGGGATGTTCAGAACGTCCTCCAGGGCGAGAGGGTGGAAGCCGAACCGGTCCCCGACCGCCTTCACGACGCCGGTATCGGATAGCCCCCAGATGTCGAGCCAAAGGACACCCTTTTCCGGAACGAAGAGGGACGGGATTTCCTCCGGACGCAGGACCCTCTCCTCGCACCGCTCCGGATCATACAAGAACATGTGGATCTGGGCAGGCTCCGTCCCCGCCTCATCGTGGGCCACCAGGGTCCCCGGCCGCGTCCCGGCAGGAAGCCATCGCTTGATCCGTTTTCTCGATTTCTTCCGTCCCATCGGGTCCCTCCTCAGCGAGATTTCCCTGGTTTTCTTATATATCAGACGCGCCGGCATCGTCCAACGCACCCGTCCCCGGTTGCCGCCCCCGGGGGGGGCGTGAAATAATGAAAGAAAGCCAACTATCGCATGGTTTCGGATCAGGAGGTGCCAAGGATGGAGCATCGAGCGCTGCGGGGCATCGCCCTTTCCCTGTTCGCATTTGCCGCGTTGGCCCTCGCGGTGTACGCCTGCGCCGTCAATCCCGTCACGGGAAGGTCGGAACTCTCTCTCGTCTCCTTCTCGCCGGAGGAGGAGGCCGCCCTGGGGGCGAAAGCCTACGGGCCGGCCGTGCAGCAGCAGGGGGGGTTCTACCGCGACAGCGCCCTCGAGGCGTACGTCCAGGCCGTCGGAATGCGGCTGGCCCGCGTGTCGCACCGTCCCGGCCTGAACTACCGGTACCGGGTCCTGAACTCGTCCGTCCCGAACGCCTTCGCGTTGCCCGGCGGGTTCATCGTCATCAACCGGGGCCTGCTCGTGGGGCTGAAAAGCGAGGCGGAGATGGCGGCGGTTCTCGGGCACGAGACCGGCCACGTAACCGCCAAGCACTCCCTGGCGGGATACCAGCGTGCCCTGGCGTCCAACGTCCTCCTTGCCGGGGTCTCGATCGCCACGGGGGGAAGCACAGGAGTGATGCAGCTATCCGGCATCACCGCGTCGCTTGTCAACAATGGCTTTTCGCGGGAGCAGGAACGCGAGGCCGACTGGCTGGGGATCGACTACATGGTCAAGGCGGGCTACAACCCGGAAGGAGCCATAAAACTTCAGGAATATTTCTATTCGGAGCTGGAGGGCGGGAAAAACCCGATGTTTGTGGAGGGGCTCTTCCGGACCCACCCCTTCTCCAAGGAGAGGCTGGACAACGCCCGGGCCTACATCGCAAAACGATACCCCGACACGGGGAGAAACCCGAACTATACGTTCAACGAGACAATCTTCCTCCAAAAGACCAAGAAGCTGAGGGAAGTCCAGAAGGCGTACGACATCGCCGACGAGGGGGACAAGCTGCTCAATGAGAAGCGGTACGAGGAGGCGCTTGCCAAGTACGAGGCGGCGGCCGCCCGCGAGCCTTCCCAGGCGCCGTTTCCCTCGTCGATCGGCAGGGTGCACCTGATCCGGAAGAACTACGCCGCCGCGGAAGGTCCGCTCCGCAAGGCAATCCGCCTGGACGACGAGTTCTTCGAGCCCCATCTCCTGCTCGGTGCGCTGCACTACCAGAAGAACGAATACCGCGCGGCGATCCCGGAGCTGTCCCGGAGCATGGACCTGCTCCCGACCAAGCAGGCGGCAGCGATGCTGTCGAAGTCGTACGAGGCGATCGGCGACCGGGAGAACGCGCAAAAGTACGCCGAAATGGCGAAATAAGGATCCTCATCGGCTATAATAAAAAGATTGGTTGTCTCGATTCACACCCTGTTCGCAGCACCGCAGGCCGAGACGAAGGGAAACCGCGTGGCCAAGGAAGAATTCATCCCGAAATGGCTCGCCTGGGAGGTCACCGGGCGCTGCAACCTGAACTGCATCCACTGCCGCGCCTCCTCCTCCATGACGTCCCACGACACCGACTTTACGACGGCGGAAGCCAGGAAGCTGATCGACGACATCACCTCCTTCTGCAGCCCCGTCCTCGTCCTCTCGGGGGGGGAGCCGCTGCTGCGCCCGGACCTGTTCGAGATCGCGAAATACGGGACCGACAAGGGCCTGCGGATGTGCATCGCCACCAACGGAACCCTTGTGACCGACGACGTCTGCGCAAAGATGAAGGAGAGCGGGATCAAGATCGTCTCTCTGTCGCTCGACGGGTCCACGGCAGCCGTGCACGACGACTTCCGAAAGCAGGCGGGGGCCTTCGAGGCCACCCTGCGCGCGGCCGAAACGTTCAACCGCAACGGCATCAAATTCATCGTCAATTCCTCCTTCGCCAAGCGGAACCAGCACGACATCGCGGACACGTACCGGCTCGCCAAGAAGATCGGCGCCCACGCATGGTACATGTTCATGATCGTCCCCACGGGCCGGGGCGAGGAGATCATGAGCGAACTGATCAGCAAGGAGGATTACGAGGAGATACTCGAGTGGCACTACCAGATGGAGAAGAACGAGATCGACATGCTCGTGCGGCCCACCTGCGCCCCCCACTACTACCGGGTCCGGCTGCAGAAGGCCAGGGAGGAAGGGCTCAAGATCCAGCCGAGGACGCTCTCCTTCTCCACGGGCGGGGGGAAGGGGTGCATATGCGCACAGTCGATCGCCTTCATCGATTCGAAGGGAAACGTCCAGCCATGCTCCTACTTCCCCGTGGTGGCGGGGAACGTCAAGAAGCAGCATTTCCGGGAAATCTGGTATCACTCCGAGCTGTTCGAGTCGCTTCGTGCGTTCGAGAAGTACAAGGGGCGTTGCGGAGAGTGCGAATACCTGAACGTCTGCGGGGGGTGCCGGGCCCGGGCCGATGCCGTCCTGGAGGATTATCTCGAGGAGGAGCCGTTCTGCGACTACGTCCCCATCCGCACGAAACGGCGGCTGGCAACGGCGGTCGAAGCAGGGAAGTCAAACCGGGGACGTTCGTAAACTTTCACCTGTGCGCAAGGGTTTCATCTGAAGCATAAAACGCCCGGTATTCCCATGCCGAATGCAAGGCTCCGGATTAAAAAGTTTACGAACGTCCCCCTATTGTGAGGTGGCGATGGCGGATTATCGATTTTTAAAGGCGTGCCGGCGCGAGCCGGTCGACGTGACGCCTGTCTGGATCATGCGCCAGGCGGGGAGGTACCTCCCGGAATACCAGAAGATTCGGGGGAAGAACTCATTCCTCACGATGTGCAAGACGCCCGAGCTGGCAGCGGAGGTGACGGTCCAGCCGATCGAACGGCTCGGCGTGGATGCGGCGATCCTCTTTTCGGACATCCTCATCCCCGTGGAGGCGATGGGAATCCCCCTCGAGTTCCATGACGGAAAGGGACCGGTCCTCGGGAAGGAAATCCGAGGCCAGGCCGACGTCGACGTCCTCGCCGTGCCCGATCCCGCCGACAAGGTCCCCTTCGTCATGGAGGCGATCCGGATCCTCCGGAAGACGTTCGAGGGAAAGGTCCCACTCATCGGCTTTTCCGGCGCACCGTTCACTCTTGCCTCCTACATCGTTGAGGGAGGCACCTCCCGCAACTTCATCCGGCTCAAGACCCTCATGTACCAGGCTCCGAACGTATTCCGCTCGTTGATGAGAAAGATCGGGAAGACCGTCGTTGCGTACCTCAACGCCCAGATCGAAGCGGGCGTGCAGGCGGTCCAGTTATTCGACACCTGGGCGGGAATCCTGACCCCCGGCGACTACGAGAAGTATGCGCTTCCGTTCACCCGCGAGGTGGTGGAGTCGCTTGACCGCGACGGAGTCCCGGTCATCCACTACGCCAATGACTGCGCGACGCTCCTCCCCGCCATCCGGACCCTTCCCGTCGACGTCATCGCGGTCGACTGGCGGATCCCGCTCGACCAGGCCGCGGCTGCCGTGGGGGGGAACGTGGCTCTCCAGGGGAACATGGACCCGACGATGCTCTTCCTCCCGCCGGAGCAGATCGAGCAGTGCGTGCGCGACATCCTCCTCCGGGGGCAGTCCGCCGCCGCCCACATTTTCAACCTCGGCCATGGCATCCTTCCACCCACAAACCCCGAACACGCGGTCTCCATGGTGGAGGCAGTGCACCGGCTCGGAAGAAAGGGGTGAGCTCCCCGAGGGGGGGACCGTCCATGTCCGAATCCTCCCCGCTCACGGGGGTGGTCCTGCTGAACATGGGGGGACCGGACTCGCTCTCCGCCATCCGTCCCTTCCTGGCCCGGCTCTTTTCGGACCGGGAGCTGATCCGCCTTCCCCTCGCACCCGTCACACAGCCGCTGTTCGCCTGGATCGTTTCGGGGCTGCGCGCCCGACACGTCCGGAAATATTACAAGGAGATCGGCGGAGGCTCCCCGATCGCGGAATTGACGGACAGGCAACGCGCGGCGCTCGAGGAAACGCTTGGGGAAACCGGAGGGAATTTCCGCGTCTACGTGGGAATGCGGTACTGGCACCCCCTCGCCAAGCACGCGGTGCTCGAGATGAAGGAAGACGGCGTCGCCCGTGCGATCGCCCTTCCCCTCTACCCGCAATATTGCGCGGCAACGACCGGATCGAGCCTTTCCGACCTCCGCAGGTGGATGCGATGGGCCGGGGCCGACTTCCCGCTGACCGAGATAAGGTCCTGGCCCGACCACCCCGGGTACATCGCGGCCCTTTGCGCGAAGATCGAGGAAACGCTTGAAGGGACGCCGGGCACCGAGGAGACCCACCTTCTCTTCAGCGCGCACGGGGTGCCCAAGTCGTTCATCGACGGAGGGGACCCGTACCAGGTCGAAGTGGAAAAAACGGTCGCGGCGGTGAGGGAGCGGTTCCCGGCGATCTCCCACTCGATCTCCTACCAGAGCCGATTGGGAAGAACGGTATGGCTGAAACCGGATACCGTGGAAGAGGTTGCCAGACTCGGATGGGAAGGGGTCAAACGGCTCGTCGTCGTACCGGTGAGCTTCGTCTCGGACCATATCGAAACGCTGCACGAACTGGATATCCGGCTCAGGGAAACGGCGAGGGAAGCCGGGATCGTCACGTTCCGGCGGGTTCCGGCGTTCAACGACTCGCCCGCGTTCATCGGGGCGCTCAAGGAAATCGTGCTTGCGCAGGTGGCGGGGGACACCACCAGGGGGGACACTCATTCAACATGAAACGTAATTTAATGAGTGTCCCCCTGGAAGGAAAGGCTTGATGCGGCGTATCGCCATCGTCGGAGCGGGAATATCGGGGCTGTGCACGGCCCACTACCTCGTCCGGGAATTCCAAGCGGCCGGGGAGTCGGTCGAGATCATCCTCTTCGAGGCGGAATCGGTACCCGGGGGGAAAATGCGCTCCATCCCGCAGGACGGCTTCCGGATGGAATGGGGGCCGAACGGATTCCTGACGAACAAGCCCTACTCGCTCGACCTGGTGAAGGAACTGGGGATCGAGGACCGGCTCGCCCGGTCGTCGGACCTTGCCAGAAAGCGTTTCATCTTTTCGGGTGGGACGCTCCACCGTCTTCCGGAGACTCCCCCGGCATTTTTCCGGTCCCGGCTGCTCTCGCTTCCGGGAAGGCTCCGCATCATCGGAGAACTGTTCGCACCGGGCCCCCCCGCGGGAATCGACGAATCGCTCGGGGACTTCGCGCGCCGCCGCCTCGGGTCCGAGGCGCTGGAAAAACTGATCGATCCCATGGTCACGGGGATCTTTGCCGGCGACCCGGACCGGATGTCGCTCGCCAGCTGCTTCCCCCTGATCCAGGATCTCGAGCGAAAGTACGGAGGCCTCGTAAAGGGGATGATCGCACTCCAGCGGGAGCGCAGGAGCGCAGGGGAGAAACGGGAGATGTCGGCGGGGCCGGGTGGAGTCCTGATGTCGTTTAACCACGGCGTCCAGGAACTCACCGACATCCTGGCCGACCGGCTTTCCGACGGCCTTCATCTGGGCGTGAAGGTCGACCGGATAAGCCGCCGGGACGGGAAGATCCTCCTCTCGCTCGAGGAAAGGAGTCTTCGCGGGGAGATCGACGCGGACGTGGTCGTGCTGGCGGTGCCCGCCTACGCGGCCGCGGAGATGCTAGGGAGCCTGGACCCCTCCCTTCGGGCGGCTCTTTCCGCCATCCCCTACTCGCCGATATCGGTGGTGGCGCTCGGGTACGAGAAGGCGACCCTGGGCAACCCGCTCGACGGGTTCGGCTTCCTCATCCCCCGCGGGGAAAAGCGGAAGATCCTGGGCGCCCTGTGGGATTCGAGCGTCTTTCCGAACCGGGCCCCGGAGGGGAAGGCCCTGATCCGGGCGATGGTGGGGGGCGTGCGGGCACCTGCGCTTGCGGCCCTGCCTCCCGAAGAGCTTTTCGGGCTCGTCCGCTCGGAACTCACGGCGACGATGGGAGTGACAGCCGACCCAATCCTTTCCCGCTCCTTTTTCCACGAGAAGGGGATCCCCCAGTACCTCGTCGGACACGGGAAGGTGCTCGGGCGGATCGAGGAGCACCTCGCCGCCATCCCGGGCATCTACCTGAACAGCAACGCGTATCGGGGGATCGCCCTGAACGACTGTGTGCTACAATCCCGGTTGACCGCAGAACGGGTTGCGAGGGAACTCCCCACCGGGGGCGGATAAGCGGGCGGCAATACCAGGGAGCCGGAAGGAATACCAAATAGCGGGAGGGACCGCCGTTGGGCTATGCCCTGATGTTTTCCTACGCCATGCTCCTCCTCGGCGCGAGTATCCTCGGATATTCCCTCTATCCCACCTCCCGTATCATCCGGGAGCTCCCGCCCGGTCCGATGAACCTCCAATGGAAAGTCCTGCGCGGATTCATCCTCTTTTTCGTCGCCGGATACCTCGCCTACCTCTTTCTCTTCACCTTCGATCACGGTACCTCCCGCATTCTCGTCTCCTCGATCTTCTTCTCCGGCGCCTGCTTCGTCCTGCTCGTCTGCATTCTGGCCCACGGGACGGTTCAGGACATCCAGCGGATCGTCACGCGGGAAACCGAGAACATCACCGACCCCCTGATGGAGATCTTCAACCGCCGCTACCTGGACCGGCGGGTGGGGGATGAGTTTTCCCGGGCAAGCCGATATGGATATCCCTTTTCCCTTCTTCTTATCGATATCGACCGGTTCAAGGAGATAAACGATACCTACGGCTACCCGATAGGAGACCTCGTGCTCAAGCAGATCGGGGCTCTCCTCAAGAACAACATCCGGAGCGTCGACGTAGCGGCACGGTACGGAGGGGAGGTGGTGATGATCCTTCTTCCTCACACCGGACTGGCGGGGGCAAGAATCCTTGCCGAGCGACTCCGGAAAACAGTCGAAATCCACCCCTTCCCGGCCGATTCGTCGGTACCGCCCGCGGCATCCCTGCATTGCACCATCAGCGTCGGAATCGCAGCCGCATCGCAGGAATGCCGGAGTGCCCGCCAGCTGGTTGAGCGTGCGGACACCGCCCTGTCCCGGGCAAAGGAAGCCGGAAAAAACCGCACCGTCGTTTTCGGGCAGGACATGGGAACGAGCCTGACGTAGAGCGGCGGGAACCGCTCCGCAGGAGCAGACGGCGAGGAAGAAAACCGATGGGACACCTCGGAAGTGGACAGGGGATATACGGAAGGCTCCAGAAGCGGCTTGACCGGTACCCCATCGGCGCGCCGCCCGCGCCGGCCCTCTATGAAATCCTCCGGCGGCTCTACTCGGAAGAGGAGGCGGAGATCGCCTGCCGATTGCCGATCCGGTTCACGGACATCCGGGGGATCGCCAAGCGCACGGGGAGAAGCCCGGAGAAACTTCGTCCCGTTCTCGACCGGATGGCGGAAAAAGGGCTGGTGATGGACTTCGAACATAGGGGCAAGGTGGGATACCTTCTCTCCCCCACCCTGCTCGGCTTCTTCGAATTCGCCTTCATGCGGGTACGCGACGACATCCCGCAGAAGGAACTGGCCCGCTACATGATGCAGTATGTCCACGACGAGCCGGAGTTCGTCCGGTCGATCTTCGCCGGGAAGGTCATGCCGGGAAGGACGCTCGTTCATGAGGACACGGTCGACCCGCAGGATCTTCCGCGTGTTCTCGATCACGATCGGGCCTCGCACCTGATCGAAAAGGCGAAGATGTGCGCCGTCTCCCTCTGCTTCTGCCGGCATGCCGCGGAGCACGAGGGACGCAGCTGCGACAAGCCGATGGAGGTGTGCACCACCTTCAACGCGGCGGCCGACTTCCTGGTCCGGAGGGGACTCGCCCGGAAGATCGACCGGGAGGAGGCGAAAGATCTCTTCGCCCGGACCCGCGAGGCGGGGCTGGTCCACATCTCCGACAACGTGAAGAAGCGGCCGGCATACGTCTGTCACTGCTGCGGGTGCTGCTGCGGGATGCTCTCCGCGATCAACCGGTTCCAGCTCTTCGACGCGGTGGTCACCTCCCCCTTCCTTGCGGCGGCCGACCCGGGAACCTGCAACGGGTGCGGCCTCTGCGCGAAGAAATGCCCGATCCACGCGGTCGAGGTCCGGGGGGAGAAGCCCGATGCAAAGGCCGATGTCCGGCGCGACATTTGCCTGGGCTGCGGAGTGTGCCGCCCAGTTTGCGTCCAGGGGGCCATGCGGATGGAGCCTCGGAAGGAACAGATCCTGGTCCCGGAGAACGTCTGGCAGCGGACGGTGATCATGGCGATCGAGCAGGGGAAGTTCCAGAACCTGCTCTTCGACGACTTCGACCGGCTCGACCACGCCGTTCTGCGAGCGATAACGCGGATCGTGACCGCCCTCCCTCCGGTGAAGAAGGCGCTGCTCTCCCGGCAGGTGCAATCCCGGTTCTTCCGCGCCCTGGCGGGATGACAAGGGAGGTTTCCATGAAGAGCTACCGCAAGGAGCTGTGGTTCGACATCCCCCAACGGATGGGGTTCGTCAACATCACCCGGGACGTCGCCGGGTGTCTCAAGGAAAGCGGGATCCGGGAAGGATTGTGCCTGGTGAACGCGATGCACATCACCGCCTCGGTCTTCATCAACGACGACGAAGGGGGGCTGCATCAGGATTACGCGCGCTGGCTCGAGGAATTGGCTCCCCACGAGCCGATCTCGCGCTACCTGCACAACCGGACGGGGGAGGACAACGGGGACGCGCACCTCAAGCGCCAGGTGATGGGACGCGAGGTGGTGGTCGCCGTGACCGGGGGAAAATTCGACTTCGGTCCCTGGGAGCAGATCTTCTACGGGGAGTTCGACGGCCGCCGGAGGAAACGGGTCCTCGTCAAGATCATCGGGGAGTAGCCCGTCGACTCCGGACTCGCCCCCGCAGCAGGAGGAGGGGGAAAACAAGCGCCATCAGGGATGCCGCTGCGGAACCCGCCGTTTGGCTTTCCGCGTCCTGCGGCGCCATGGCGCACCCCCCCGATGTACCCGGCACCGGGGAGGACGCTGCGGCAGGCCCCAGCGGGGAGGCGACAAAGGCGTGGGTCTCGCCGGACGCGGTCGTACCGGCGCCGGCTACCTGCCCGGAATCGTTGAGCGCCGCCGCTTCCGTTGCCGTCCAGCCGGGGACGGACAGCATCTCGTACATCCCCCCCGACCGCAGGAAGCTCCGCCTCCCTTCCGGGGAATCGCCGTGTCCGGCCACCACCTCCAGGTTGTTGATCGCCGTGACGCACGAGGAAGTCCAACCGGGAGGGGTCATGGAGACGAAGAAGGGGTCGGAAAAGACGAACCCCCTGTCAAAACCCGACTGGAAGGAGTTGACCGCTACCCGCCCGTTCTCATTGATCCCCCGCGGGGCCGCGGAACTCGTCCCCGGCGGGGTCAGGTCCCGGTACCCCTGATCCGGGAGATAGAGGCGCGCCGTGTCGTCCCCGTTCCCGACGAACTGCCCCGAGGAGTTCCCGGCGACCAGAACGGAGAATCCGGGGAAAATCTCGACCGCGCCGTCCCGGGAAACAAATGCCCCGAACTCGCCGGTCCCGCCGACCGCGCCGTCCTCCCCGATATAGGTCGCCTCCGAGTATCCCCACCCCGCCGTCGGGTCGAGATAGGTCTGCCCACGCAACAGGAATGCGTGGCGGACACCGTCTTTCACCCAGGTCCCGGCCACTTCTCCGCTGTCGTTTATCCACATAGCCCGCGCACTGTCGGCTCCCGGGGGGAGGATCTCGGTAACCTTTCCGGAGGACCAGAGAAATCCACGCTCTCCGGAGGACGTCGCCCCGAAACCCACCACCTCGCCGGAACCGTTTATGCGCGTCACGCGGGAGTCGATCCAGCCGGGGGGATGGATGTCGGTATACGAATAGATCTGCGCCGAGGCGTGGGAAGAGAGCAGCAGCGGGGAAAGAAAGAGAAGAAGAAGCGCTACCCAGGAACTTGATTTTTCAATGTTCCTTGGAAGTTTTCGCATTCTGCCCGAAAAGAGAGCAAAATCCGGTCCAATTGGAGCGAGAAAAACACGACCTTGATTTTATTAACGTTTTTCCATCGGACCGAAAAGCGGAATTATTAAAGGGAAGTTATTTACCCATACATAGCCCTTTGTTGTGAAAATTTTTCCCATTCGGGGCGCCCAGCATGGCCAACATATGTCAGATATGCCAAAAAGTGGGAGTGTCGTCAGGCCGCCTCCCGGGACCGGGTTCCACTTCCCCTCTTTCGCGTGCCGGAGCCTGCCGCGCGCGCGGAAGCGCCTTCGCCGGGGGAGGTATCGGTTCTCCAAAGGGAATCGATGTACTCCGAAAGGCGGAGTGGGACCAGGCCGAAGGCGGAGGCGTACGGTCCGCCATCACCGGTGTTCCCCGCCAGGAGAACTTCGAGCATGTCCGGTGCGAGGGGGAATTTCTCGAACGGGGAGAAGAAGCCTACGATACGCCGGAACCGCGGAAGGGAGATGTGCACCTTGCGAACCCTGACACCCAGGGCCGCCGCGATCCGGTCGATCAGGGCGTTATACGTGATCCTCTCCGGTCCACCGACCTCGAACACGCGTCTTTCCGTGTCGGTACGCTTGAGGCAATCCGTAATTCCCTTGACCACGTCGCCGACGAACACGGGCTGGAGGAGAAACTCTCCATCGCCCGGAACGGGAAAAATAGGGGCACGCCGTACCGCCCGTCCGAGTTCGGTGAGGAACCGGTCTCCGGGCCCGACAATCCCGCTCGGCCGGAAGATGGTCCAGGAAAGACCCGACTGCCTGACGATTTCCTCCGCTTTGCCTTTCGATTCAAAATACTTTCCGGGTCCGGAAGGCGACGCCCCGAGGGCGCTTACGTACACGAACCGGGAGATGCCCCACATCTTCGCCGCGTGCACCGCGTTCTGCGTGGCTTCCACGTGGACCTTCTCGAACGTGACGCCGCGCGCAGGGAACTCCCGGATGATGCCCGCCAGGTGCACGATCGCCTCGGTGCTCTGGGCGGCCATCTCCACGAATTCCCGGTTGGTGACATCGCCCGGAGTCACCCTGCCTGCGCGCCGGATATCCTCGGGAATGCGCCCCTCCGAGCCGACCCGGACAAGAAGGCGGGGAAGATAGCCCCGGGCGATCAGGGCGCGGCAGACGTGGCGTCCCAGAAACCCCGTTCCCCCGGTTACGAGCACCTCCCGGTAGTCAAGAAACGGAACCTTCTCCATGACCCTAGTGTACCATCTCGCAAATAGCTTGACGCACCGAGAGCGTCGATGCGCCGCGACAGCAAGGCGCGCGACTGAGGATGGGGGGGGGACACTCCTGGGTTATTCGCCGAGAAAATCAGGAGTGTCCCCCGCGGAAGAAGCGCAACGAAGCGGGAGCGGATGCAGCGGCGCTCGAATGCCAAGGTATTTGCGAGACGGTGCACTAGGATGCCGGCTGCGGCCGGGATGGTTCGCCCCCGCCGGCAATCGTCTCTCTTGCCTCCGCACCGACTTTATGGCATTTACACAGATAGATCCGTTCGCCGTAGAAAACCCCTTGGCCGAAAAGGGAGGAAGCCATGCCCACGTATTCTTTCCACTGCAGAAAATGCGGGAAAAGATTCCAGAATATTCTGTCCTTCTCGGAGTACGAGGGCGGAAAGCGCAAGTGCCCCAAGTGCGGGAGCAAGGATATCGTCCAGGTACTCGAGACCTTCTTCGCCAAGACGTCCCGGAAGTCGTAGGAAGGAGACAGCGTGGAGGAATTTGCAGGAGTCGAGACGTGGCGCGTGTTCCGCATCATGAGCGAGTTCGTCGAGGGGTTCGAAGCCCTCCGCGCCGTCGGCCCGGCCGTCTCCATATTCGGCAGCGCCCGCGCGAAACGAACCGACTGGTCGTACAAGACCGCCTGCAAGGTGGCGGAAAATCTTTCGCGCAAGGGATATTCCATCATCTCCGGGGGGGGGGGCGGGATCATGGAAGCGGCGAACCGGGGAGCCAAGCGGGGCAAAGGACTCTCCATCGGGCTCAACATCCAGCTCCCCGAGGAGCAGCGGGCGAACCGGTTCCAGGACAGGTCCCTCCACTTCAAGTATTTCTTCGCACGCAAGGTAATGTTCGTGAAATACGCCGCGGGGTACGTCATCATGCCCGGCGGATTCGGGACGCTCGACGAGTTCTTCGAGTCGCTCACGCTCATCCAGACGGGAAAGATCCGCCGGTTTCCCGTAGTGCTGATGGGGACGGAGTATTGGGGCGACCTGCTCAAGTTTATGCGTACCACGATGGTCAAGCGAGGGACGATCTCGAAATCCGACCTCAACCTCTTCTACGTCACGGATGACCCGAACGGCGCGTCCGATTTCATCATCAAAAGTCATAGGGACAGCGGCCGGGCGACCGGCGAGCGCCGCAAGACGGGGCTTCCCCCTCCGGAAGATCCGCCCACGCTGTAGCCGACGCCGGCCGACGATTGCGGAAAAGAGCCACCCGATGGGCAAGAGGATCGTGATCTACACCACGACGTGGTGCCCCGATTGCCGGGCGGCCAAGAAGTTCCTCGCATCGAGGAACCTGTCGTACGAAGAGATCGACATCGAGGAAAACCCGGACGCCGTCGAGATCGTTATGAAGCTCAACGACGGGATGCAGAAGGTTCCCACGTTGGACATCGAGGGGACTATCGTCTCGGGGGACCAGTTCCACCCGTCCCGGTTCGAGAAGGACCTGCAGGCGGCGGGAGCACTTTAGGGGGATTCCGGGCGTCCCGATAGCAGGAACGAGATCACGGCCCGATTGAAGTCTTCCGCGTTCTCCGCGAAGAGGCGGTGGGGTGCTCCCGGAAGGATGACGAGCTTCGCGTCCGGAATGCGCTCCGCGATCCGGCGCGAATTTTCCGTCGGCACCACCCTGTCCCCGTCCCCGGCGATCACCAGCGTCGGCGCTCCGATGGTCGTAAGCCTTTCCCACGCCGAATGGCTCATGGCCGCCGCCAGCTGCGCGGCGTGCCCCTCCACGCAAACCGGGCCCGCGAGCCTCCTCCGGACGAACTCCTCGATCTCTTCCGGGTGATCGTGAAGGTACCGTTCCGAGTAGAGGAAGGGAAGCACCCGGCGGACCTCCTCTTCCGGATCGCCGCCGGAGGAGCGGACGAAATGTTTCAGGACCTCGAGCGCGGGGCGCACGGAACCTTCCCCGCCCGGCGTCGTGCACGCCAGCACGAGCTTCCGCACCTGTTCCGAGTGGCGAAGCGCGACCTCCTGGGCGACCATTCCGCCCAAAGAAACTCCGAGAACGTACGCACGGTCCGCCCCCAAATGCGTTAGGAGAGCCGCCGCGTCGTCGGCCATCTGTGCGGTGGAGTACGGTCCGGGGGGGGTATCGCTTCTGCCGGACCCCCGGTTGTCGAACGCGACGACCAGAAAGCGCCTCGCGAACGCGGGGCACTGAAAGAGCCACTCCGTGCTGTCGCTTCCCAGCCCGTTGATCAGGAGCAGCGGTTCTCCCCCCCCTTGCGTTTCGTAATACATGCGGAATCCGGGGGCTTCGGTGTACGGCATCGTCTCTTTCCTCCCCTCCCATGTCTCGCGTGGCGAATGCTCCGACAGGGCACCTTGTCCCTTTCGGGATGGGAGTACAATACCAGCACAATGGATGCGTTCCTCCTGAAACGGATCGTGGCCGAGCTTTCCGGCCGCCTTCGGGGCGCGCTCGTTTCCAAGGTGCACCAACCCGGAGAACGGGAGATCGTTCTGACGCTATGGACAGGCCGGGAGGAAGTCCGCCTGCTCGTTTCCGCCCATGCCGAGCTCTGCCGTATCCACCTCACCACGCGTCGCGTCCCCAACCCGCCTTCTCCCCCGAGGTTCTGCCAGTACCTGCGGCGCCACCTGGCCGGGATGCGGCTCGCCGGGATCTCCGTTACCCCCTTCGACCGGCTGGTCCGGATGGAGTTCCAATCGAACCGGCCCGATGCGGAGCACGAAAGGACGACTCTTTTCGCCGAGCTGTACGGGCGGCACGCCAACCTGATCTACGTGGACCCGGGTGGAATAATCCTCGAACCCCTCCGGACGGTTTCCTCCGAGGAAAGCCGGATCCGGGAGGTTGCCCCGGGGGTCCCGTACCGGCCGCTCCCCAAGCCGGAGCGGATCGTTCTCCCCGAGCTTACGGAAGCAGACGCGGAGCGGATCTGGTCGATGGGTTGGGAGGGGCTTCCGCGCGTCCTCCAGAGGGAGGTCTCCGGCCTGGGGCAGGAGCTCGCCCATGAAGCGGCCGGACGGGGGAAGGGGAGCGCCGCCGACCTGATCGCGGCGATTCGGGATCTGGTACGCCGGTATGAGGAGGACGACTTCTCCCCCGGCATCGGCACCCTCCCCTCGGGAAAGAATCGGCTCCTCCCGTTCCCCTGCCCGAAGGCGGAGTTTGTCGCGTTTGCCCCCGCGACGTCGGCCAACGAGGCGGCGGACCTGTTCTACGGGGAGACCGCGCGGAACCTCGAGGATGCCGTCCTCCGACAGCACATCCGTTCCCGCCTGTCGGCTCTTCTCCGCAAGGAACGCCACAAGCTTGAAAACGTAGGCGGTGACGAGGAACGACTGGAGGAAGGCCGGAAAGGAGGGGAATCCGGGGAGACACTGAAGGCGAGCCTGTCTTCTCTCCGGAAGGGGATGGTCGAGTTTCGCGGAATCCCCCTCGATCCGGCGAAGACGCCCGTGGAGAACATGACCCGGTACTTTCACCTGCACAAGAAGGCCCGGAGGGCAGCGGAGATCGTTCGGAGGAGAAAACGCGAGGTGGCCGAGAGCGTCTACTACCTCGAGTCGCTTGACGAGCAGCTCTCCTCCGCCTCGACGCGGGAAGACCTTCTGGCCGTCCGGCAGGAGCTGTCCGCCTCCTTTCCTCCCAAAAAGCAAAGAAGGGATAAGACGGCGAAAGCCGTCGGGAAGGCCGTCCCGCCCCAGGTAGAGGAACGCTCTTTCCGCGGATACATGCTCTTTATCGGGAAGAACAACGTGGGTAACGACCGGATCGTGAAGGAACTGGCGACGCCGGACGACCTCTGGCTGCACACCCAGGGAATCCCGGGCAGCCACGTCCTGATCCGTCGCATGCCGGGCAGAGAGGTGCCGGACGAGGTGGTGGAGGAGGCCGCGCGGCTCGCGGTTCTCCACAGCAAGGCCAGGGGATCGCAAAACGTTTCGGTGTTCCTGGCGGAGGCGCGGCACGTCTCCAAGTTCAGGGGGGCGAAACCGGGACTGGTCCGGATCGCAAAATACCGGACGATCAACGTGCGATAGGAGGATGCCCTCCGGGATTCATGGTTCCGGGCCCCGGGCTCGCGGGGGATCCCGCGCAGCTACGCTCGCGACCTTGCGCCCGCTCGCTGCCGGTTCCGCTCGACGCAATTCCCTCCTCGCTCCACAGGCCGCTGCGCGGAACCCCTCGCATCGCCTAGGAGCCCGGGACCATTGCCCTCCGGCGGCACCGATAGGGGGTCTTCGTCGCGCATCCAATCGTCCGCCCGGCGCATCAACGTTGGTATAACGCCTTTTCCATACGAGGAGACCGATGCCCAGGTTCGACGCCGACTACGTTCCCCCTTCCGCGATGACGATCTTCGCCCACTCCGACGACGCCGAGTTCATCGTGTCGGGCACGATCGCAAAATGGGCCCGGGCCGGCTGCGAAGTGACTTTCGTGGTGATCACCAGCGGCAACGTCGGAACGCACGACCCGAAGTACAGCAGGAAGACGCTGACCCGCGCGCGCGAATCGGAGCAGGAGGCGGCGGCACGGGTTCTTGGTGTGAAACACGTCGTCTTTCTGGGATACGATGACTGCGAGCTCGTCCCCACCCTCGAACTGCGCCGCCGGCTGGTACGCGAGATCCGCAAGTACCGGCCCGAGGTCGTGATCTGCGGCGACCCGCAGGCCTGGTTCTTCGAGAACCACTACATCAACCACCCGGACCACCGTGCCGCGGCGGCGGCCGCGCTCGATGCGGTCTTTCCCTGCGCCGAGATGGAGCTTCTGTGGCCCGAGGAGGGAGCGGCGCACAAAGTTCCCGCGGTATACGTCAGCGCCACCCACTCCCCAAACACGTGGATCGACATCACCGGGACGATCGACACGAAGATCGAATCCCTCCGGGCCTACGGAAGCCAGGTGGGAGGGGCGGATCTGTCTGGGAAGATCCGGGAGCGCGCCGCCCGCGAGGCGGAGAGGGCGAACCTGGAGCAGCCGGAAAGCGAAAGCGGAGTCCCCGACCCCCATGCCTCGCCGCTCTACCTCGAGGCATTCCGCGTAATGAAGCTCAAGGAATAGGGGGGCTCATCCTTACCGCCATCCTGTCAGAAGGGGTACCCTTTCTTCCCCTGCAGACCTTTCAGACACGAGATCTCTCCGCAGTGGGTGAATGCATGTCCCAGGACCGCGTTGTTGATGAGGAACCCCATCGTGGACTGCCCGAACCCGAGCACCGTGAGATCCACGGGGCGATCCAGGTCCTTCCCCCGAAGCGTCGCAAGGTATTCGTCCGAAACGGCGTAGACGGCCTGGGCGTATTTCCGGAACACCGGGAGGTCCACCTTCACCTTGCGGCTCCACGCGCTCCAGTCCGGAAGCCCCTGCTTCTTCGGATCGACATCGGGGGGAAGCTCGGAAAGCCCCGTTTTCCCCGCCCAGGAGGAGGCAAAGAGGGGAGCGCCCCCTTTGAGCATCCCGTTGATTACGCCGTCCTGCCCGACGACCACGTGAGCGTAGGACGCCCCGATCGGCAATGCGACGCCCGGCGGGATCCAGTGTGCCTGCTCCGGCGTCACGTCGGCCATTGTTTCTTCCACGAGTTCGATTCCGGATTTCAGTTGCTCCCGAAGCAACGAAATGACGTTTCTTCCCACTTCCGCCATGGGATGCCTCCTTTCCCTTTCGTAAGCCAGCCGTTTCTCGTGCGTGGGTTCTCCCTCACGGGCCCACGTAAGTGATCGCGGAGATGACCGCCCCGTGCTTCTTCATCGCCTCTTTCATGGGATCTTCCTTCCGGCGGCCCGGGCCGACCGCAATCCTATAGAATCCGATGATTCTGGCCCCTCCGGGTTTCGCATCGGTGGATTCTTCCGGGACCCCGTTTCCCTGTACGGAACGGCGGAGAAAAAGAATAGATTACCGGTTCGACCGGTTGGTGATCGGCATGCGGCGGTCCCTGCCCAGTGCCCGCGGGGTGATCTTGACCCCCGGCGGAGCCTGGCGGCGCTTGTACTCGCTGTTGTCGACGAGGGACACGACGCGACGGACGAGCCCCTCGGGATACCCCGCCGCGATCATCTCCGGGATGCTCCTGTCCTTTTCCACGTACATCCGCAGGATCGGGTCGAGCATGTCGTACTCGGGAAGGGAGTCCGAATCCCTCTGGTCGGGCGCAAGCTCCGCCGACGGGGGCCTTGTGAGCACCCGCTCCGGGATGACCTCGCGGCCGCGCTTGCGGTTGTAGTAGCGCGAGAGCCGGTAGACGCTCGTCTTGAACAGGTCCTTGATCACGGCGAATCCCCCTGCCATGTCGCCGTACAGGGTCGCGTACCCGACGCTCATCTCGCTCTTGTTCCCCGTGGTCAGCACGAGATGGCCGAACTTGTTGGAAAGCGCCATGAGGATCGTGCCGCGGATGCGCGCCTGGATGTTCTCCTCCGTGGCGTCGGGAGTATGCTCCCGGAAGGACTCGGCAAGCTCGGACCCGAACGCTTGGAAAATCTCGTCGATGGAGAGGTCGATGCACCGTATGCCCAGGTTCGCCGCCAGCCGGTGGGCGTCCTCGACGCTCATCTTCGCCGTGTAGGGTGACGACATCGTGACACCAAGCACGCGTTCTGCCCCCAGCGCCTCTACCGCGATCGCGGCGACCAGCGAGGAATCGATCCCTCCGGACAGTCCGATGATCGCGCCGGGGAACCGGTTCTTTTCCACATAATCGCGCGTGCCCAGGACCAGCGCCCGGAAGATCTCCTCCTCGTCTTCGGGCGGGGGCTCGATGCGCCCTCCCTCCCCTTTCCCGTCCACGTCACAGAAAAGGAGATCCTCCTCAAACATCTTTGCCCGTGCCAGAAGGTTTCCCCCGGCGGAGACGACCATGCTCCCACCGTCGAAGACGAGCTCGTCCTGCCCCCCCACGAGGTTGCAATAGGCTACCGGACACCGGGAGGCGGTCGCGTGCCTCACCACGATTTCCTTGCGCTCCTCCCACTTCCCCGCATGGTACGGGGAGGAGGACAGGTTCAGAATCAGTCTCGCCCCCGCCTTCGCCTCACGGGAAAGAGGCCCGCGTCGAACCCAGATGTCCTCGCATACCGTGACACCGACGGCGGACCGCCCCGCCGGGAAGAGCATCGGCTCCTTGCCCGGCGAAAAATACCGGACCTCGTCGAAGACTCCGTAGTTGGGAAGGTGCATCTTGTGGTAGACGCCGCGCACGCGTCCCGCCGTCGCGATCCCGGCGGCGTTGTACTGTTTCCCCCCGGCGTCGCGGTCGACGAAGCCGACCGCCGCCGTAATCCCCCTCACCTGGCGGGCGATCTCCTTCCAGGCCGAGATGTTCTTCTCGATGAAGGAGACGCGCAGAAGCAGATCCTCGGGAGGATAACCGGTGATCGCCAGTTCGGGAAAGACGACGAGCGCGGCCCCCGCCTCCCTCGCGCGGGCGACGGAGTCGAGAATCTTCCGGGCGTTCCCCGCGATGTCCCCCACGGTCGTGTTGATCTGCGCCAGCGCGATGCGGAACGGCTTCATGTCCACCATTCTCCCGGAAACGGTCCCCGGGGGGAAGAGAGAGGCGGCCGGTGGAAAAGATGCGTACAGAAGGTATAGTACCCCTTATGCCGCATTCGCTCTACGATCGAAACTATTTCTTGCTGAACACTTCGAATTTCCTGTATTCCCTGTACTCGACCATGTTCATCTTCCTCCCGGCGTTCCTGTACACCCTTTCCATCCGGGAGGGGCAGATCGGGCTGATCATGGCGACGGGGACGCTCGTCTCCGTCGCTCTCAAGCCGGTCAACGGCCTCTTTGTTGACCGCCGGGGGCGCACGGCGTTCCTGATTTCCGGCGCTCTGCTTGCCTCCGCCTCCACCGTGCCGTGGCTCTACGTACGGGAGGCGGGCGCGCATCTCTTCGTCATCCGCATCTTCCAGGGAGCGGCGTACTCCTTCTTCGCCACCGCCTCGTACGCCTACATCGCGGCGGCCGCCCCTCCGGACCGGCGGGGGGAGGCGCTTGGGGTGTTCGGGCTCTCCTTTTTCATCCCTACGGCGATCGGCGGATGGCTGGGGGAGTGGATGATCGGAAGATCGGGGTTCCATGGGCTTTTTCTATCCGCCGTCGTCATCGCATTCCTCGCAGGACTCTTCCCCCTGGGGATGGAGGAGCCGAAGCGGTCTTCCCACCTCCCGGTGACCTCGCTTCTCGACTTTCTTTCCCGGACGTACTTCATCCCGAACTCGGCGGCGTTTCTCTTCGGCACGGCGTTCGGGTCGATCTTCACTTTCCTCCCCGTTTTCCTGCTGATCCGGAAGATCTCCACGATCGGCGTCTTCGTCGTCGTTTACGCCCTGACCGTCGTCTCGACGAGAACCGTGGGACGGAAGCTCGCCGACCGGCTGCCGCGCGAGCGCCTCTGCTTCGTCTCCCTTCTTCTCCTCGCAGCGGGGATCCTCTTCATTCCTTTCGTCCGGGGAGGCGCGGGCCTTTCCCTCGTGGCCGTGGTCAGCGGCACGGGGCACGGCTTCCTGTTTCCCTCGCTTTCCGCGCTCATCCTCGACCGTGCGGGGTCGGAGAAGGGCGGGGTGGCGATGGCGATGTTCACGGGGGCGTTCGACATGGGATTGGTGGTGGGAGCGGGGGCCTTCGGGTTCGTGGCCGAGCATCTGGGGTATACCGCCATGTTCTCCTCGGCGGCGGCGTTCACGGCGGCGGGCGCCCTCTTCTTCCTTACGCAGGACCCGTCGTTCCGGAGAGCATCGCATCCCGGACCCGGGCCATAAGGTCCGGGATGTCGGCGGTGGTCTTCCCGCGGGTCTCGATCGGGGGGAAGATCTCCACCGTAATGGTCCCGGGACGGATTTTTAGCGTATCGGCAGCCACGACCTCGCGGCTCCCCGATACCCGTACCGGGACGATCGGCAGCCCCACCTGCAGGGCCATCCAGAACCCCCCCTTCTTGAACGGCTGCAGGTTCCCGTCCCGGCTGCGCGTTCCTTCCGGGTAGATCATCACCGAGTTGTTCCCGGACAGCCCGGATATCGCTTCCTCCAGAGAAGTCTTCGACCTCTCGGGAGAAAACCGGTCGACCATCACCTGCCCGCAGGCGAGAAGCACCCACCCGAAGACGGGTATCTTCGCCAGTTCCTTCTTGAACACCCAGTGGAGCGGATGGGCAATGACGAGGGCAAGGGCCGGCGAGTCGGCGTGGCTTACGTGGTTGGACATGAAGACGTACGCCTTTCCGGCATCTATGTTTTCCCTCCCGCGCCCCTCCACCTTGATCCGGAAGAACCACAAGGCGATCCGGGAGTAGGTCTTCGATACTGCCAGGAAGAGCTTCCCCTTCCGTGCTTTTCCCGGCAGCAGCAGGGCCAGCAGGATCGCCGGCACGCCCATCACGAGGGTCAGGACCCCCAGGAGAAACAGCTGCACGGCATTCAGAATCGTCATCTAGCTTTCGGCCTTGGTGGTCCATTCCGTAAATACGGTAACGCATCCGCATATGGCACCCGGTGCCAGGTACTCGCGGGGGGCTTCCTCTCCGCTACGCTCGCGACCTTCGCCCGCTCGCTGCCGGTTCCGCTCGCGAAATCCGGGACCTCGCTCCACAGGCCGCTTCGAGGAACCCCCCGCTGAGCCCCTTGGCCCCGGGAGTTACGCACGGATACGATGCTGTATTTACTTGTGAAGCAAAACACTTCGTATCTCCTTGTCCCGCATCCCTTCCGGGCAGACGGGCAGAAGCGGACACTCCGCGTGGAGGGGGTTTCGCGGGCGGCAGATCTCCCTCCCGAGCCGGATCATGTTGAGATGGAGCGGCACGTGCTCCCCTGCCGGGACGTGCGGCTCGAGGATAAGCGCAGCCCGGGAGAGGTCGGCCGCGGCCGGAACCAGCCGGAGCCTCTTTGCCACCCGGAGAATATGCGTGTCGACGGGAAACGCCTCTTTCCCGAAGGAGAACAGGAGAAGGACATTCGCGGTCTTCATCCCGACGCCGGGCAGGGAAGTAAGATACGCGCGCGCCTCGGGAAGCGGATCGCCTTGCAGGAAATCGAGGGTGTACTGGCCGCGCTCGCGCTTCAGCCGGGAGAGCGCCGAAAGGATCGTTTTCGTTTTCGCCTTCGCCAGCCCTCCGACCCGGATCGCCTCCTCCACCGCCGCCGGACGTGCCGACGCCAGAAGGGATATCCGGGGAAATCGCCGCATCAGGGAGGCGAAGGCACGGTCGCGGTTCGCGTCGGTGGTATTCTGGGAAAGGATCGTGAGGATCAGGTTCCGGACCGGATCCCCCTCGTGTCCGCACCGGTTCGGCCGGCCGAATCTTGCGCAGAGACGGCGGGAGACGTCGGCAAGAATGGGACCTGCAACCTTGCCTGCCGCCGCGCCCCGGCCCGGGGGTCCGCTGCCTCGATGGGGCTTCGCCTTCCGGTATGCCTCTGCCACGAACGTCAGCAGCCTTCGTTTCCGTGGATGCGCTGTGCGAGGAGGAGCCCCTCCCGGGTCAGACGGACGGCGGGCGAAAGCTCCCAGTATTCGATAAGCCCCTTGGTGCGCAAGCGCCGGACGGCCTCGTCGAGCTCGTGCGCCGTAAGGCCCGCCTCGTCATCCAGGCCTCTGAGCCCCGGCGTGGCTGCCGGTCCGACCTCTCGGTAGAAAAGGAGAAGACAGGCGAGGAGCTTCGATTCCGGCTGGGACAGATTCTGATCGGTCAAGGCGTGACAGGCGGGGAAGGGGGTTGCGACTTCCGGTGTGCCGCCAGATCGGCTTCCAGTTCCCGGATCCGGCGCTTGCGCCGGAAAGAGGTCGGGATTCCGGGGAGGAGCCCGACGAGGACCCCGACCCCGAAGGAGACGACGATCACGATCAGGATGGAAGTGTCTGCGAAATAGTTGAGAAACCGGACGGTGACGATTCCAGGGTTCTGGATCGCGAACATCGCCACGCCCCCCAGCAGAACGATCAGAATGATAAGGGTAAGCCTCACGGCAAGGCGGATTATAACAGAATGGATAGTGTTGGGGAATACGGTTACGAAGGGGTAACCCTCTTTTCCCCGGGAACCTCGAGTTTCCGGATTTCGGTAAGGATACGCTCGCATTCTTCTTTTCCGGGACATTCGATGTCGCATGGGTCGATGTGGGTCACCACGTGGGCATTTCCCAGCGCCTGAGACACCTCCATCTCGAGGTGGTCCGCCACCCGGTGGGCGTCCTGAAGGAGGGACAGGCGGCAGATGACGACGTGGAAGTCCACGTGTTTCTCCGAGCCGGACCGGCGCGTTCGCAATTTGTGATAGTCGACGACGAGCGGCTTATGGCTTTCGATGATGTTCCGGATCTTCTCCACCGTCTCGGGCGGAAGACTGCGATCCATCAGATCGCCCAGCGCCTCCCGGAAAATGGGAAAAGCCGCAAAAATGATGTAGCCGCCCACGACCATGGCCACCCCGGGGTCCAGCCATTTCCAGCCGGTCACGCGGTACACGAGGAGGGAGACGAGGATCCCCCCGCTCGAATAGACGTCGGTGCGGTAGTGCAGGGAGTCCGCCTTCAGGGCGTTCGATCCGGTCTCCTCCCCTGCCTTCCGGATCCGCTCGGCGATGTACCAGGAGGCGGCGACGGACAGGGCCATGACAACCAGCCCCACATCCACAGAACGGGGTACGATACCGGCGCGCAGCCGGTGGATTCCCTCCCGGACGATCCATACACCGGTCAGGGCGACGACCACCGACATGAAGACCGTTCCGAGCGTTTCCGCCTTTCCGTGCCCGTATGGATGGGAGGAGTCGGCGGGCTCCATCGACTTCCTGATGGAAAAATAGTTCACCCCCGACATGAGGATGTCCGCGAGGTTGTCGAACGCGGAGGAGAGAACGCCCAGGGAGCCGCTTGCGATCCCGACGAAAAGCTTGGTCACGGCAAGTGCAGCCGCGCTCCCCACGGAAAATCGGGCCGTTCGGATCCGCTTCCGGTCCAACTCTTCCTTCCTGAGCCCGTGCGTCATAAAGATATTCCACCACCTCCGTCAACGGTTCGATCCCCGTTCCCCCGCTGGGAGCGTGTTCTCCGGATTGACAGTCTTTCCATACCTTTGCAAGAATAGCACATCAATTCCGGCGGGAGGGCGCCCGTGGTCCCCAAGACAAAGAAGATCTGGCTGGACGGGAAATTCGTCGACTGGGACGCGGCGCAGGTCCACGTCCTTTCCCACACGCTCCATTACGGCGTCGGGGTGTTCGAGGGAATCCGCTGCTATCAGACCGAGGACGGCGGCTCCGCTATCTTCCGGCTCAGGGAGCACGTGGACCGCCTATTCGCCTCGGCGCATATCGTCCTCCTGAAGATCCCCTTCTCCCGCGACAAGATCTGCCAGGCCATCCGGAAAACGCTTACCATCAACGGTCTCACCGAGGGGTACATCCGCCCGATCGTCTTCATCGGGGACGGGGAGATGGGGCTTTTCGTGAAGACCAACCCGATCCGCGTGGCGGTGGCCGCCTGGTCGTGGGGAGCCTACCTTGGGGAAGAAGGGATCCGGAAGGGGATCCGGGCGAAGGTATCCTCCTTCTGCCGCCACCACGTGAACTCTGCCATGACGAAGGGAAAGATCACCGGGTACTACGTCAATTCCGTTTTGGCGAAGTGGGAGGCAAAAAAGGCGGGGTACGACGAGGCGGTGCTGCTGGACACGGAGGGGTACGTCGCAGAAGCTTCGGGGGAGAACATCTTCATCGTCCGGAACGGGATCCTGCAGACCTCGACGCTGACCTCGATTCTCCCGGGGATCACCCGGGATTCGGTCCTGAACATCGCCCGCAAACTCGACATTCAGGTCAAGGAGTGCCGGTTCACGCGCGACGAGATGTACATCGCCGACGAGATGTTTTTCACCGGGACCGCCGCCGAGATCACGCCGGTGCGGGAGGTGGACGACCGCCGGGTGGGCACGGGCAAGCCGGGTCCGGTCACGAAACAGATCCAGGAGGCGTTCTTCGACATCGTGCACGGGAAGAATGCCCTCTTCGCGCACTGGCTCGACGTCCTGAAGTAGACACGCCTCCGGAAAACAGGCCCGGAGGGCGCAGAGGCACCGTGGTACCATGGGACGATGCTTCGCGTGTCCGAGATCTTCGCCAGCATACAGGGGGAAACCTCGTACGTCGGGTTCCCTTTCGCTTTCGTCCGCCTGACCGGCTGCAACCTCCGTTGCCTCTATTGCGATACGACGTACGCGTACGACGACGGGGAGGAATTCCCCCTCGGCGAGGTCGTCTCGCGGGTAGCCGCCTTCGGTATCCCGCGGGTGACGGTGACCGGCGGCGAGCCGCTGCTGCAGGAGGAGACCCCCGTTCTCGTGACGGCGCTCCTTTCCCTCGGCCACACGGTCCTCGTGGAAACGAACGGGACCGTGCCTCTTTCCCGCCTGGACCCCCGGGTGGTCAAGATCATGGACGTCAAGTGCCCCGGCTCCGGAGAGGCCGGAAAGACGGACTGGGGGAATTTCGCCCACCTGAACGCCCGTGACGAGGTCAAGTTCGTCGTCTCCTCCGAGGAGGACTACCGGTTCGCCCGGGAGGTGATCCGGAAGTACCGAAAGGAGCAACCGTTCAAGGTCCTGTTGTCCCCGGCCTTCGGCCTTCTGCCCCCCGAAAGGCTTGCCGGCTGGATGGCAGGGGACGCCATCGACGCAAGGTTCCAGCTGCAGCTTCACAAGCTCGTTTGGGGACCGGACCGGAGAAGCGTGTGACGCTCCCTGCGAAGCCGAAAGGGGTCGTCCTCGTGAGCGGAGGGATGGACAGCCTCGTGCTGGCCGCCTTCGCCACCCGGGAATCGGACATCTCTCTCCTGCACGTAAATTACGGGCAGCGCACGGAGGAAAAGGAGCTCGTCTGCTTCCATGCGATCGCCGACCACCTGAAGGTAAGGGAGCGGATGGTGGTCGACATCGGGTATCTCCGATCGATCGGAACCTCCGCCCTGACCGACCCGTCCATCGACGTGCCTCCGGCGGACCCGGACCGGCAAGGTATCCCCGTCACCTACGTCCCCTTTCGCAACGCCCACTTCCTCTGCATCGCGGTGTCCTGGGCCGAGGCGGTCGGCGCGACGAACGTCTACATCGGCGCCGTGTGGGCCGACTCGTCCGGCTATCCCGACTGCCGGCCCGCGTTTTACGAGGCGATGAACGAGGCGATCCGCATGGGGACGAAAGACGAAAGCCGGATTCGCGTAAAGGCCCCGTTCGTCAACCTGAAGAAGAAAGACATCGTTCTGATCGGGAAGTCGCTCGGCGTCCCCTTCGAGCATACGTGGTCGTGCTACCGGGACGGCGAAAAGGCGTGCGGGCGGTGCGACTCGTGCGCCCTCCGGCAGAAGGCCTTCGACGAGGCCGGCGTACCGGACCCCCTTGCCTACGAGGGCCGTCCGACCGGCTAAAGGCCCCCGGATACACCATGCGGACCTTCGCCGACACCAAGCAGCAGACAAGGCGCCTTTCCCAGGGCGCGTTTCTCCTTCTCTTTTTCGTCCTTCTCATCAAGACGGACTACGGCGGGAGGAACGAGCTCGCCTACCCCGTGAAGATCTTCCTCGATGCCGACCTTCTCGTCTTTCTGACGTCGCTCCTCTCGGCGCACAAACTCCCGGCTACCCTCTTCCTGGCACTGCTGTTCGTCCCGGTGACTCTCCTGTTCGGCAGGGCCTTCTGCGGCTGGGTCTGTCCTCTCGGAACGCTTCACCACGCAGTGAGTTTCTATGACAGGAAGTACGCAGAAGAACGGGGGAAAAAGACACGGGGGAGCCGGTGGAAGTTCGCGACTCTCCTGTTCTTCGCCGGGACGGCACTCTTCGGGATCCAGGCGGCGGGACTGCTGGATCCGATCTCCCTTCTCATCCGATCGCTCTCCCTTTCGGTAATGCCGGGGATCCACCACGTTCTCCGCCTGTTTCTCGACTGGGGATACCGTCTCCCGTGGCGGCCGGTCTCCGACCTGTTCGACGGCGCGTACACGTTTTTACGGGTCCACTTCCTCTCGTTCTTCCCGGCGCGGTACGAGCAGGCGCTGTTCTTCTTCACCCTCTTCTTCCTCATTTTGGCCCTTAACCGGTACCGGACCCGTTTCTTCTGCCGGTTTGTCTGTCCGCTCGGTGGGCTACTGGGGATCTTGTCCCGCGCCGGGCTGCTCCGGCTCACCATGAACAGTAAATGCAACCACTGCATGCAATGCCGTGACGTCTGCGCGGGCGGGGCAAACCCCCACACGAAAGAGCATTGGTCCCCCTCGGAATGCGTAACCTGCTTCAACTGCAGCGCGGAGTGCCCGGAAGGAGCCCTCGAATGGAAGTTCACGCCGGCCCGGGAGACGAAGGACAGGCTCGACGTGGGTCGCAGGGCGGCGCTCTCCGCCCTGTTTGCCGGTTCGGCCGCCACGTGGGTGATGAAGACCTCCCCCGCGCAGGCAAGGCCCGACCCCCTGCTCGTGCGCCCCCCGGGCGCGCGCCCGGAGCCCGATTTCCTCTCCCGCTGCATCCGGTGCGGGGAATGCATGAAGGTGTGCATCACCGGGGGACTGCAGCCCACGCTGCTTGCCGCAGGGGTAGAGGGGATCTGGACGCCCAAGCTCGTTTCCCGTATCGGCTACTGCGAGTACAACTGCACGCTGTGCGGGCAGGTCTGCCCCACTTCGGCGATCGAAACGCTTGCGCTGCCGGCAAAGCAGAAGGTCGTCATCGGCCTGGCATTCATCGACCCCTCCCGGTGCATCCCCTTCGCACAGGGGACCCCCTGCATCGTCTGCGAAGAGCATTGCCCGACACCCAAGAAGGCGATCGTTTTCGAAGAGCGGCCGGGGAAGGGAGGCAAACCCGTCAAGATTCCGGTCGTTGTCATCGACCTGTGCATCGGCTGCGGCATCTGCGAATACAAGTGCCCGGTGGTCGACCTGGCGGGAATCCGTGTGACCTCGATCGGCGAGACGCGGAATCCGGAAAACCGGCTCCGTCTTCCCGGCGTGCCGTATGCCGCGACTTTTTCTTTGACAACTCCCCCTAAGCCCCGGTAGATTCATCGAAAATCGGGGGGGGGAATTTTCCATTGAATCTTTTGGGCGGATCTGCCGTTCTAACTGGTAGGAGGGGATGACATGGCCCACTTCTACGATAACGGAAGGGACGACGCTTCCAGCTGGGAGGAGATCGGCGGGTTCAACACCCACCTGCTGATGGAGATCCGCAACGCCATGCTGGATGTCAAGTCCGAAACCCGACCTCACTCCGAACTGCAGGTGGTCGTGGCGGAGTGGATCAAGCAGCACCCGATGTTCGATTTTCCCGATGACGAAATCGGGTAATCGCTAGGTGCCTCCGCGCTCCTGCTCCTGTTCCGTTATCCCGAGAATTTTCAGGTAGATCCTCCGGACGGCCTCCGTCTCCCGGCGGTACCGGTCCGCCTGTTCCGCGGGCAGCCGGGACGGGTCGAACTGCTCGATGGAAGCATCGTGGGAGAGGCGCAGGGAAACCTCCAGGGCGCGCAGGAATCGGTATCCCCCGTCCATCGCCTGGAAATCGTCATCGCAAAGGACGTTCGCCCGCAGGAGCTCGTAGAGGGCCGCAAGGGTTGCCCGGGCGCGAAGGAACCGGTTGCCCGGACCGTGCACGAGCTGCAGGTACTGCACGGCGAATTCGACATCGACGATCCCTCCCCGGCCCACCTTGAGATTCCGCCGGTCCTGACGCTCCTTCCCCAACTCTTTCTCCATGCGCTTCCGGAGCCGGTTGATCTCGTCCGGAGTATCGGGGGGCAGGGGCCGGTCGAAGATGAACCGGGAGACCATCGCTTCCACCTGCTTCCCGAAATTCCGGTCCCCCGCCACGAAGCGGCACTTGAGGAGCGCCTGACGCTCCCAGAGTTGGGCGGACTGTTCGTGGTACCGCTCGAACGCAGCCAGGGAGGAGACGAGGGGGCCCGCATTCCCCGAGGGACGTAGTCGCGTGTCGAGGTGATAGACGTACCCTTCCCGCGTGGCGGTCGTCAGAATCGAGATCAGCCGCTGCGCCACCTTGGCGAAATACTCGTGATTCGACACCTTGCGAAACTCCGCGGAGTCCTGTCCGGGAAGGGGGGCGGTCTCCCCCGCCCCGGAGTAAAGGAAGATGATGTCGAGGTCGCTGTGGTAGGAAAGCTCCTCGGCGCCCAGCTTCCCCATCCCCAGCACGCAGAACTCCGCTTCGACGCCTCTCCCCCCTTCGCCGGTCACCATCGGGACGCCGAATTTCTTCCCCGTCTCCCGCCGGGCCATGACAAGGGCGTACGACAGAAGGACCTCCGCCAAGGCCGACAGCTGGAACATCCCCTCCTCCAGCGAAAGGTTGCCGGAGAGGTCGTTCATGCCGATCCGCAGCGTCTCCATGTTCTTGTCCCGTCGGAGTTCGTCCAGCTCCTGCTCGAAATCGGTGCACGCCGAAAGCGCTTCCCCCAATTCCTTTCTCATTTCGGACTTCGTCTTGACCAGGAGGGGGGGATCCTTCCGCAGGAAGGTATCCATCAACTCGGGGTTCAGCAGGAGATGCCCGGAAAGAAACCGGCTGCTGCCGAAGAGCCGGACGAGCACGTCGATCACCTCCCGGTTCTCGAAGAGCAAGGCGTAGAACATCGTCCGTGCCCCGACCGCGGAAAGAAACCGCTCCGTGTGGTGGAGCGCCATGTCGGGGTCCGGGGAACGGAGCACGCGGGAAAGGATCAGGGGGGCGATCTTCCCCAGGTACCGTCGCGCCCGCGCCGGCATCCGGGTGAACGCAGGACCGTCCCTGAGCATCCCCACGTTCCGGCGTGCCGCCGCCTGATCGGCAAACCCCAACGCCGAAATCCGTTCGGCGAGATCCTCCTCCTCCGTATCCTGGTCCAGAACGGCGAACACTTCGGGAGGAATCTCCGGCCCGGCCTCCTCCGTTGGCCCCCGGAAGAGACGATTGTAGATCGCCCGGACGTCCCCGGTGTGCCGGTCGACCGCGGACAACAGTGCTTCCGCGTCGGGCAAATTCATGGTCCGCGCCAGGCGCAACAGGTCCCCCTCCTTTCGCGGGAGAACGTGGGTCTGCCGGTCCTGATAGACCTGGATCCTGTGCTCGAGTGACCGCAGGAATCCGTACGCGCTCTCCAGCGTGTCGCACTCTCCCTGCGAGACGATGCCCGCCCCGACGAGCGCCCGCAGCGTTTCCATCGTTCCCCGGAGCCGCAGGTCCGGATTTTTCCCTCCGTAGATCAGCTGGTGCGCCTGGGCGAAGAACTCGATTTCCCGTATACCGCCTGTGCCCAGTTTCAGATCCTGCTCATGCTTATGGGCGCGCGCGGACGCAAGGTCGATCCGGTCCTTCATCTCCTTGATCTCCTCGAGGGAGGTAAAGTCCAGGTACTTCCGGTACACGAACGGGGTGATGATCCTCAGGAACCCCTCACCGACCCAGAAATCCCCCGCTACGGGCCGGGCCTTGATCATCGCTCCGCGCTCCCACGTTTGCCCCCACGACTCATAATAGATCTCGGCGGACCGGAGGGAGTTGGCGAGTTCCCCCTTCGTTCCGTCAGGACGGAGCCGCAGGTCGACGCGAAAGACGAATCCGTCCTCCGTGACCTCGGAGATGATCCGGGTGATCACCTCGCAGAGTCGGACGAAATACTGATGGAGGGGCACCTCCTCCTTTCCCTTGCCGCCCTCCGTCATCCCTTGCTCGGTCTCGTACAGGTAAAGCAGATCGATGTCCGAGCTGAAGTTGAGCTCGTGACCCCCGAGCTTCCCCATCCCCAGGACGACGAACCCGCACTCGCGCCGTTCTCCCCCCACTGTCTCGATCATGGCAGCGCCGTACCTATCGGAGAGATGCCGGCGGGCGAACCGTACGGCACCCGCCAGGGAAGCGGAGGCCAGCGCGGAGAGGTCCGCCATCACTTCGGGCAGCGTTGCCAGCCCTGCGAGATCGCGTGCGGCAACCCGAGCCAACTCGCGGTGCCTAAGGCTTCGCAAAGCCGCCTGTATCTCCCCCTCGGTCCCGCATCGGTCGGCCAGCCCCATCGCCTCGGACAGAAGGGAGTCGGGCGATCCCGCTTCCGCGTACCCCCCCTCGAGAAAGAGGAAGGAGAATACGTCCCTGCGCCTCGCCAGCTGTTCGGGCACCGATTCCGATCCGCCGAGAAGGGCGCCCAATACCGGGGGGTTCCCCGGGCGCGCATACGCCCGCACCATATCCTCGGGGGGAAGAGAATCGAACAGCTTCGACAGGTTCAGGAAGTACAACGTCGGATCGGGTGCCGCCCTGGCGCCCGCGAAGAGCGCCTCCCAGACCGATTCCGTCCACGGGATCCGTTTTCGGATCTCCTCGACGAGGGGAAGCGCCCGGGAGGTGTCCACGACGCCAATCTCCCCCAGCCGGTCGCACGGGGAGTCCGGGCGGGGCGGAGTCGTCACCGAAAGAGCTTCCGGATGGACCCGGGGAAGGGGGGACGGAGCACGCCCTTTTCCGTGACGATGGCGGTCACGTACTTCGCCGGGGTAATGTCGAAGGCGGGGTTGTACACGTCGATGCCGTCGGGGGCGATGCGCGTCCCCAGGAAGTGGGTCACCTCTCTGCCGTCCCGCTCCTCGATGGGGATCGCTTTCCCGGTCCGGACGAACGGATCGATGGTGGATAGGGGGGCCGCCACGTAAAAGGGAACCTTGTGGGCCCGACACATCACGGCCAGTCCGTAGGTGCCGATCTTGTTCGCCACGTCGCCATTGGCGGCGATCCGGTCCGCCCCGACGATCGCCGCCTGGACCTTCCCCGCCCGGAGGATCGTGGCGGCCATGGAGTCCGTGATGAGGGTGCACGGGATGCCGTCTTTTACAAGCTCCCACGCGGTCAGCCTGGCCCCCTGGAGAAAGGGTCTCGTCTCATCCACATAGACGTGGAGCTTCTTCCCCGCCGCGACCGCCGCCCGCACCACACCCAGCGCCGTGCCGTACCCCGTCGTCGCAAGGCCGCCGGCATTGCAGTGGGTGATCACCGAGCCGGACTTGAGAAGCTTCCCGCCGTGCGCTCCCATCCGCCGGTTGGCGACGACATCCTCGTCGAATATCGCAATCGCCTCTTTCTCGAGATAGTAGGCGGCCCCCTCGGGCTCGTCGGGCAGCCGTTCCGCCACCTTGTGCATCCGGTCGATTGCCCAGGAGAGGTTCACGGCCGTGGGCCGGGTGGCCCGAAGTTCCTGGGCGGCCCTGCGGAACTCCTCGCGCCACGGAAGCCGTTTCCGGGTGGCGTTCTGCACGGCCAGCACCAGACCAAACGCGGCCGCCACGCCGATCGCGGGCGCGCCCCGCACCACCATCGTCCGGATGGCGTTGGCCACTTCCGAAGCCTGGGTGGTACTCGTCATCGACTCCCTCAGCGGAAGGATGCGCTGATTGAGCAGCAGCAGCGCATCCCCCTTCCACTCCAGGGTCTTCATCGACCCGCTCCCACCGAGGGGTCCTTCCTTCATCGGCTTTCTCCCCGAGCGTGAAATTTGGCCACCTGGTCCGTCACCCTCCCCCGCAACTCGTGCGGAGAGAGGGCGGGAGCAATCACCTTTCCCCCCTTCATCGCCGGAAGAAGGAGGTGCTCCGTCGGGGACCCGCAGCGGCACGGTTCCGGGCTTTTGGCTTCCGGGACGACCGCTCGATGGTCGCACGTTCCGCATCGGACCACCTGCTTGCCGCCGGAGAGTTTCCCCCGCTTGGCGAACGGGCGGTCTTCCACCTCCACGATGTCCAGGGAGAAGTCGATGGTGGGGGCGTTGCTGATGCACGTTCCTACACCGAACCCGTCCACGATGTCCCGCAGGGAGAGGATATCCTGCTCGCCGAGTCCCCCCGAGACGAGGATCCGCACGTGGGAGAATCCCCGCAGGTCGAGCTCCCAACGGACTTCCTGGAGGATCTTCCGGAAATTTCCCCTGCGCGAGGAGGGGGTGTCGAGGCGGACGGCGGCCAGCGACTTCCCCAGGGCCTCCGCCGCCCGGAGGGCTTCGAACTTCTCGTCCCCAAGGGTGTCGATCAGGCAGATGCGGGGAATATCCGCCGCCACCGCCTGGTCGAATCCCCGGAGGGCCTCGACGGTGTCCCCGATCACCAGGACGAGGGCGTGCGGCATCGTTCCCTGGGGGGGCTCACCGAGGAAGGCGGCGCTGCGCACCGCGGAGACGCCGTCCGCCCCTCCGAGGAAGGCATACCTGTCGATGACGGTGGAAAGCGCAGGATGCATGCGCCGCGCCCCGAAGCTTAGGACCGTCCGGTCTCCGGCCAGCCCCTTGATGCGGGAGGTCTTCGTGGCGATCCCGGAGGCCTGACAGAGGATGCCGAGCATAGCCGTCTCCATCTCGCAGAACTCGCCGTACGGCCCCTCGATGGAAAAGACCGGTTCCTCGAGCAAAAAGAGGGACCCCTCCCCCATCGCGTGCACGTCCACGTCCCTGCCCGAAAGCAGGGAGAGCATCTCGTCCATCCCCGCCAGGACCGCGTGTTCGTAAGCGTCCGGGAACCGCTTGACGTAGCCTTCCGCCTTCACCCGCACCTTCTCCTTCCCCAGTTTCTTCAGGACCTCCATGGTGCGGACGAAATAGACGTCCGTCGTGTCTCCCCGGCGGATCTCCTCCTGACTGGGGATCGCGTTCATCTCCCTCGCTCCTTTCTTCACCGGGGACATTCCCACGGGGGACATTCCTATTTCGAGTTGTCCGTTGAGGAGTGTCCCCCCCCAACGGGAGAGGAGTGTCCTCGCCCACGGACCACGCGTACTCCCAGCACCTTCTCCATCTGGTCGAGCGCGAACCGGTGCGACTCGTCGTCCAGGCCCGCCACGACCGATTCCTCCACGGTGACGTCGTATCCGCGCATGGCGGCGTCGGCGGCAGTATACAGGATGCAGATATTGGTGACACACCCGGACAGGGACAACGACCCGATGTCGTGGCGACGGAGTACGGAAGGAAGATGGGTGCGGTGGAATCCGGAATAGGTCTTCTTCTCCACGACCACATCCCCGGGTTCCGGCGCGATCTCACGGACGACGGCGGCTCCCTTCGTCCCCGCCACGGCGTGAGGCGGCCACCCCATCCGGGCAAACTCAGGGTCGTTTTTCCTGTGGGAATCGCATACGTACACGACGAGTTCCCCGTCCCGGCGGGCACGCGATACGCGGCGGCGAAGCGCCGGGAGGATGTCCCTCGTCCGCGGAACCTCGAGCGGCGCTCCGGGCCGCACGAAATCCTCGAGCATGTCGATGACGAGAAGGGCTCCGCGCTGCTTTGCCATCTTGCTCACCCCTACTTTCCCGGGAGGAATTTCCGGAACAGCCCCTCCACTTCCTTCATCGGCTCCCGTCGCTCCGGTGTTTTCGCGGGAGCCTCCTTCGCGGCATTGTCCGCTGCGGAGGAACCCGACCGCCCCGAGATCTTCTCGGTTAACCCTTTGAGGAGCCTTTCCCCGGTGCTATTCGCAAGCGCCGCGGTGTCGAGAGTCACCGCCGGGGAGGAAAGCGGCCCCGACATGACAAGGGGGATCTCCACTTCTCCGTTCTGCCCGACGAGAAACGTTCCCGCCTTTGCACGAACACGCTCCGACATCTCCCGGGACGGTCGGAGCACTCCCCGGAAATCGAGCGTCCGGTCGAAACCCACGGCGACCTTTCCGGCAAGTCCCAGTTTGTCGGAGACGATCCGCAGGGATTCCGAACTGATCTTCCCGCCCTCGACCCGGAAGGAAGCCGAAAGGTCCGAAAACGGGGTCTCCCCCCTCGCCGCCTCCCCGCGCGTCGCCGTTGTACCGGGGACGAGGGACGCAAGGCCGGCAAGCCCGGCCGCCGTGGAGAGCAAGTCCAACCCCTTGATTTTACCATTGGTTACCTTGATGGAGCCTGCCCCGGTCGCGGTGCGCGTGAAGTCGGCGAAGTCCTTCATCCCGCCGCCCAGGTCCGCCGAAAGCGAAACGGGGCCGGAGAGAAAGTCCTTCAGGGAGGTCTTGCGGGAAAGGATTTCCTCGGCCGCCAGGTCCTTGAGCGCCACCTTGACCTGGAAATCGGGGGTGGGAGAAGCAAGTCCCACGATTCCGGAAATGGCGACGTCCCCGCCGTACATCCGCGCGGTCAGGGAATCGAGGTGCAGATTCCCCTTTTCGTAACGGACCCGTCCCTTAAGATCGGTAAACTCCACTCCCCTCGCCTTCCCGGCATCGATCGCAACAAGTACCTGCGCGGAAACCTCCCGTTTTTTTCTTTCCTCCTTCCCCGGTTTCCCGGGCGCAGCCTCCTTCTCTTCTTGCTTGTCCCCTTCCTTCCGGGGAGGAAAGAGAGCGTCCACGTCCAGGTACGACATCCGCAGGTCCGCCTGTCCGATGGTGGCGGCACCGAGGGAGGCGTTGCCGGTAAGGGAAAAGCGCTTGCCGTTGAGCAGCCCGGTGAGACGGGAAATCTCGACGGACCCGGAGGTGAGGCCGATCTTTCCGGTCAGCTTCCGGAGATCAATGCCCCTTCCCGGAATCCGGAGTCCGACCTCCCCGAGGTCGACTTTTCCTTCGTACGTTTCGTTCGCCGCCGATTTCTCCCGCCTCCCCTTCCCCGCAGCCGTAAAGCTTCCCTCGGGGGACCATTTCGAGAGCGGTCCCGCTCCGCGGATCGCTCCAAGATCGGCAAGGGAGGAAATCTTCGCGGATGCCGCCCATTCCCGCGCCCCCGTTCCGGGATGCAGGACGGCGCTCGCGGTGACGGACAGGGGGGACATGCGAAGTTCCGCGCTCGATACTTGCAGTCGATCGGGGGCGTAGCTTCCTTTCGCCACTATCGTGCACGTCGTGCCGATGTCCTTCCGCAGTTCCGGATCCGCGTTGAGCGTCCCGCCTGCGCGGGTGAGATCGGCCTTGGCTTCGAATGCCGGTGACGATAGCTTTCCGGTGATCTTCACGGAAAGGGGGATGACCCCAGTAAGCCGCGCCTGCGCCAGGCGGTCCGGCGGGTCCTTGAGCATTTCCGGAAGCTTGTCCATCTCGATGCCCGGGAAGGAGATCGCGAGATCGACCGCAGGGGACTCCTTCCCGGCGTAGATCTCTCCTGCTACCGACACCTTCTGCCCGAACAGCATCCCCTCCCCCTGTATGGCGGATGCGGCGCGTCCGGTTTCTCCCCCTTGCACACGGGAAAGGTGTCCGGCAAACGATACCTCGCCCCGGACCAGCCCCTCGATCCGGGTCCGGATCTCGAAGTCGTTCCGCCTGTCCCCGATGCCGGACAGGAGGACGGTGAACGGGGAGATCTCCCAGCGGGTCTCTGCGCCGTCTTTTTCCTCCAGACGGAGAACGAGTTTCGCCTCCTCGATGCTCACTGCACCCAGGACCAGGGCCACCCCTTCCTCTTTTTCCCCTGCGGGCGGCGCGGCAGCAGGCTTCTCCTCCCCCGCCCGCCGGTTGAGGATATCGGTTACGGAATGCGTTCCGTCGCGGTATTTCCGGAACCGGATCTCCGGCCGACGAAGGATGACCTTCGTGAACTCCACCTTCCTGGAAAAAAGCGGAGCGATCGCCAGCCGGATTTCGGCCTCCGGCACCGACAGCAGCCGTTCTCCGGGGTGGCGCGCGTCCCCCGAGACCGTAAGCCCGGCTACCTTCACTCCGATTCCGGGGAACAGCGACAGGGAAAGGCCCGAAAGGTCGATCTTGCGGCCGGTCTTCTCTTCGAGCGCCGCCACGAGGCGGGGTTTCAGGGAGTCGACCGACACCAGCCGGGGAACCAGAAGGATGAGGGCCACGAATACCAGGAGGACGACTGCCAGGACGATCGCTGCTTTCCGCATCGCTTATCTCCTACCCGAGTTTGGCCTTCAAAACCTCCTGGACCACCCTCGGGTTCGCCTTGCCCCGGGTCTCCTTCATGACCTGCCCCACGAAGAAGGAGAGCAGGCCGGCCTTGCCGGCGCGGTAGCTCGTAACCTCCTTCGGGTTCCCCGCGATGACCTTGTCCACGATCGCCTCGAGCGCCCCTGCGTCGGAGACCTGGGTCAGCCCCTTTTCGTCCCGGATCTGCCGGACGGGTTTCCCCGTCTCGATCGCGATCTCCACCAGCGTCTTGGAGGCCGTGGCGGAGATCGTTCCGGTCTCGCGGTCCTCCACGACGTGCGCGATCGTCTCCGGAGAAAGTTTTCCCGCGACGATGGCCTCTTTCCACTGGATGCATTCGTTCGCGGTCATCTTCGGGTTCCCGCCGAAGGCGGCCACCGACGCCTCGAAGCTGTCGGCAAGCAACCGCGAGGAGGAGAGAAGCTCCGCGTCGTAACGGGGGATCCCGTACCGGGAAGAAAGGCGCGCGATCTTCTCCCCGGGAAGTTCCGGAATCGTTTTTCCAAGCTCCTCGACCCACGCGGCATCGAAGTGGAGCGGGAGCAGATCCGGGTCGGGGAAGTACCGGTAGTCATGCGCCTCCTCCTTGCCGCGCATGGAGACGGTCACGCCGGCGTCCGCGTCCCAAAGTCTCGTTTCCTGGACGACCGCGCCGCCGTCCTCGATCACCCCGATCTGCCGGCGGATCTCGTGCTCGAGGCCCTTCTCCACGTTCCGGAAGGAATTCATGTTCTTGAGTTCGGTCCGGGTCCCGAACTCCTTCCTTCCTTTCGGCCGGACGGACACGTTCGCGTCGCAGCGGAACGACCCTTCCTCCATGTTCCCGTCGCAGACCTCCAGGTAGACGAGGATGTCCCGAAGCCGGCGAAGGTAGGCTCCTCCTTCCTCCGGCGTCCGGATGTCCGGTTCGGAGACGATCTCCATGAGAGGGACCGAGCAGCGGTTGAGGTCGGCAAGCGACGTCTGCGCTCCCGCGAAGGCCCCGGCGTGGACGAGCTTGCCCGCGTCCTCCTCCAGATGAATACGGGTGATCCCGATCCTTCGGGTCGCTCCCTCCACCTCGATGTCGATGTGGCCGGAGACGGCCAGGGGGAGCTCGTACTGCGATATCTGGTAGGCCTTCGGCAGATCCGGGTAGAAGTAGTTTTTCCGCGCGAAGACGCTTCTTTCCTGTACCTTGCAGGAGGTAGCCAGCGCCGTCCGGATGGCGAACTCCACCGCCCTGCGGTTCAGGACGGGCAATACGCCCGGCATCCCCGTGCAGACCGGGCAGGTGTTCTCGTTGGGCGCCGCCCCGAACTTCGCACGGCAAGGACAGAAGATCTTGCTCTCCGTCGCCAGCTGGGCGTGCACCTCCAGGCCGATGACCGCTTCAAACTCCATCTTTGGATTATCCCTCCAGCGGCGCCACCCGCGGCAGCGGAATCTCCCGCTCGATCGCGGCGGCGGCGGCAAAGAGCGCCTCTTCGTCGAAATGCTTCCCCAGCAACTGGGCTCCAATCGGAAGTCCGTCGGGCGACATACCGCACGGCACGGAGATCCCGGGTATGCCCGCCAGATTGCACGGGATCGTGTAGATGTCCGACAGGTACATGGTCAGCGGGTCGTCCACCTTTTCCCCGATGCGGAAAGCCGGTGTGGGGGCGGTGGGGGTCAGGACCACGTCGACCCCGGAGAACGCCTCGGTGAAGTCCCGCCGAAGGAGCGTGCGCACCTTCTGCGCTTTCCCGTAATACGCCTCGTAGTACCCCGCGGACAGTACATAGGTCCCGATCATGATCCGCCGCTTGACCTCCGCTCCGAACCCCTCTCCGCGGGTCCGGGACATCATCTCGATCAACCCCGTCCCTCCGTCCGCCCGAAAGCCGTACCGGACCCCGTCGTACCGGGCGAGGTTGGAGGACGCTTCCGCGGGGGCGATGATGTAATACGTCGAGAGGGCGTACTCCGTGTGGGGGAGGGAAATCTCCACCGCCTCGGCCCCCCGGGAGAGAAGCGCCTTCAGCGCTCTCTCCACCGCCTCCCTGACGAACGCGTCCAGCCCTCCCGCGAAATACTCCCGCGGCAGCCCCACCCGCATCCCCTTCACGTCCCTTTCTGTCGCAGCGAGGAAGTCCGGGACCGGAATGTCGACCGATGTGGAGTCCCTCCGGTCGTGCCCCGCGATGACCCCGAGGACGACTGCCGCATCCGGGACGGAGCGGGCAATCGGTCCTCCCTGGTCCAGGGAGGACGCGAACGCGATCATTCCGTAGCGGGAGACACGACCGTAAGTCGGCTTCATCCCCACGACGCCGCACAGGGACGCGGGCTGGCGAATCGAGCCGCCGGTGTCCGTCCCCACACCGGCGAAACAGGTCCCTGCCGCCACGGCGGCCGCCGTCCCTCCGGAGGAACCTCCGGGTATCCTGTCGGTCGCCCACGGGTTGCGCGTGGGGCCGAACCACGACGTCTCCGTCGAGGACCCCATCGCGAACTCATCCATGTTGTGCTTCCCCAGGAGAACCGCCCCCGCTTCCCGGATCTTCCTCGTGACCGTGGCATCGTACGGCGGGTCGAAATCACCGAGGATCCGGCTTCCGCAGGTGGTGCGGATCCCCTTTGTGCAGAAAATGTCCTTGAGCGCCACGGGGACCCCGTGCAGCGGGCCCCGGAGACGCCCCCCCGCGAGCTCTTCATCGCAGGCCGCCGCTTCCCGCAACGCGGCCTCCGGGAGCACCGTGATGTAGACGCGGATCTTCGGGTCGATCCGTTCGATACGGGAAAGCAATGCACGGGTGAGCTCCCGCGAGGAGATCTTTTTCTCGCGGATCGCCCGCGCAGCTTCCAGAAGGGTCCATGCGTGCACGGGAACGCCTGCCATCGCGCTAGTCCTCGATGATCCGGGGCACGCGGAAGAAGTCTTCTTCCCGGTCGGGGGCGTTCTTCAGAATCTCCTCCTTCTCCCCGAAGGGATGGACGGAGTCGTCGCGAAAGGGAGTTCCCATCTCGATGGCGTGGGAGGTCGGCACGACTCCTGAGGTGTCGAGACGGTCGAGCTGCCGGATATAGGAGAGGATGCTGCCGAGCTGCTCTCTTATCTTGTCCCCCTCGGCCGAGGAGAGCGCCAGCCGGGCGAGCCGGGCCACCTGCAACACCTCTTCCCTGGTAATCGCCATCCAAATCCCCCTGTTTTCTTGATGTTTTCACTGTATCACAGGTCGGCGGGCGGGGGACACTTCTCCCATGGGTGTTTGCGGGGACCCTGGCTCGCGGGGGGCTTCCGCTACGCTCGCGATCTACGCCCGCTCGCTGAACGGGGCGCGTCATGGGCGGAGCAGGCCGAAGGAGGAGGGCGGAGTGAGGTTAAGCGCAGCCGTGCGGGTCCATCGCACGGCGAGCCACGAACGGAGCCCCCTCCGAGGCCGCGGAGCCGATCACGGCGCCCTCCCAACGGGGCGCGCAGATGCGGCTCCCGCCGCAGGCGAGAAAGAGTTCTTAGGGGGAGTATGATGGAAACATGTCGACACGCCGGTACTTCGCCACAACGAGCAAGGGACTCGAGACCGTTCTGGCAGGGGAGATCCGGACCCTGGGAGGAAAGGAGATCGCGGCGGTAACGGGAGGTGTTTCCTTTTCCGGGGACACCGCGCTGGGCTACCGCGCAAACCTAAGGCTGCGGACGGCAAACCGCGTTCTCCTTTTCCTGTCGGATTTTGCGGCCCCCACGCCAGCCGCCCTCTACGAGGGTGTGAAGGCCATCCCCTGGCCGGAGATCTTTTCGGTCAACAAATCGATCGCCTTCGACGCAACCGTGCGCGACTCAGGGATAACCCATTCCCGCTTCGCTGCCCAGAAAGCAAAGGATGCGGTCGCGGACCGGTTCCGGGAAACGTGCGGAGCCCGACCCGATGTCGACCTGCTCGCTCCGGATGTGCGGATCCATCTGCGGATCGTGCGGGATGCCTGCACCCTTTCGCTGGACCTGTCCGGGGAAAGCCTGAACCAGCGGGGATACCGGGGCGACCCGGAAGAAACTTCGCTCCGGGAGACGCTCGCCGCCGGGATGGTTCTCCTGACCGGTTGGAACGGGAACACCCCCCTCGTCGACCCGGCATGCGGAGCCGGGACGATCCCCATTGAGGCGGCGCTCCTGGCCACCGGCCGGGCACCGGGGCTATTACGATCCTCCTTCGGGTTCCAGCGCCTGGCCGGGTATGATCGGGAAGCGTGGGAGAGGATGGTCGCCGAGGCGCGGGAGCAGGCGCAGGCGACTCCCCCATCGCAGATCGAGGGATCCGACCGTTCCGGAGAAGCGGTCCGGGGCGCACTGCGGAACGCCCGACGCGCCGGCGTTTTGGGTGCCGTTCGGTTCCGCCCCCTCGATATCCGGGAGTTCGCCCCGGAAGGGCCGACTGGGACGATCCTGTGCAACCCCCCCTACGGGGTGCGGATTCCGGGGGAACCGGAGGCCGAGGCGTTCTACCGAGCGATGGGGGAAGCGTTCAAGAAACGATGCCGGGGCTGGACCGCCTGGGTTCTCTCCGGGAACCCGGAGGTGACCCGGTTCATCGGGCTGAAAGCATCGCGCCGGATCCCGCTGATGAACGGCCCGATCGACTGCCGGCTGCTGAAATACGAACTCTACTAAAGCGAAACGGGAGGAGCCGATGGCGAACGAGAAACCGGTCGAGATCCAGGTTGCTTTCCCCGAGCATTTACGCGGCGGTGTATACTCCAACAACATGATCGTGGCGCATACCCGGGAGGAGTTCTTCCTCGATTTCCTGATGGTCGCACCGCCGACGGGGACCGTCATCGCCCGGGTCATCCTCTCGCCGGGACATGTCAAGCGGGTGGTGGCCGCGCTCCAGGAAAATCTCGCAAAGTACGAGGCGGCCTTCGGCCCGATCCGGGCCGCCGAGGCCCCGCAGGGAAAGATCGGGATCAACTGAATGGAAGCGGGCCGGGGTGGTCCTCCCGACGTGACGACCACAACGGCGTTTTCCGCCAGGCTGTCCCGCCCCGCCTAGTTTCTTGCCGGGATCATCGTCGTTCTTATGATCGGGCTCACCGATTACGCCACCGGGGAGGAGATCAGCTTCTCGATCTTCTACCTGCTCCCCGTTGCCGTTACGACATGGTTTGTGGGAAGGAGTACGGGGCTTTTCTTTGCGGTGATCGGCGCGATCTCCTGGCTTGCGGCGGACCTTTTCGGAGGGCATCGTTACTCCCATCCCGCAATCCCCTACTGGAACATGATGGTCCGATTCGGATTCTTCCTCATCGTGCTCATCATCATGTCCCGGCTGAAATCGGCGCTGGAGAGCGAGAGGATCCTGTCCGGAGTGGATCCCCTGACCGGCGCAGCGAACGCCAGAGCGTTCCAGGAACGCGCTCGCACCGAAATCGATCGGTCCCGAAGGTACGGCCGGCCATTCACCCTAGCCTACGTCGACCTGGACAACTTCAAGGCGGTCAACGACCGTTTCGGGCACAGCGCGGGGGACAATCTCCTGCGTCTGATGACGGATATCATCCAGAAGAACCTTCGGACCACCGACATCTTCGCGCGGGTCGGCGGCGACGAGTTCGTCCTTCTTCTCCCGGAGACAGGTCAGGAATCCGCCCGCGCCGTGCTGGACAAGCTTCGGGACAAGGTAACGAGCTCCCTGCAGGAAGCGGAGTCGCCGGTTACGTTGAGCGTGGGAGCGGTGATCTACCTCTCCCCCCCGGACTCGGTGGATTCCATGATCCTGCAAGCCGACAATCTCATGTACCAGGCGAAACACAGCGGGAAGAACCGGATTCGGCAGGAGGTGTACGCCGGATGACGAATCCGTTCCGCCTCCCTCCGGTCGGGTTCGTCCGGTCGGTGGCCCGGACGCCCGGAGATCGACCCTGCAACGTGCGCGCCGGAGCGGGACGGGTAGGAGAAAGTTCCCTCGCTACCCCCGGGTCCGTGTGGTGCGGAGCCGGCCGGCCAGATCGTCGATGAACTGCCGCGCGACGCGGCCGCTGCGATGCCCGTTGTCCATTGCCCAGCGGAGGGCCTCCTCGTGCAGCCGCTCCCGGTCCACGGGGAGACCGAATCGCGACGCGAGTTGATCGACCACGGCAAGATACCGCTCCTGGTCGAAGCGGGGGAATCCCAGCCGCACCCCGAACCGGTCGGCCAAGCCGAGCTTTTCCGACACGGCCTCCTCCGGGTGGATCTCCTCAACGCCTGTGTTGTCGGACATCGGTTCCGGCATCAGATGCCGCCGGTTGGAGGTCGCATAGATCAGAACGTTGGCCGGCCGCTCTTCGAGGCCGCCGTCGAGTAAAGTCTTCAAGACCCGGTAGTCGTCCTCCCGTTCCCCGAAGGAGAGGTCGTCGCAGAATACGACGAACCGGAACGGTACGTCCCGAAGCATCGCTGCGAGGGCGGGCAGGCTCAGCATGTCCCAGCGCCTGACCTCCACGAGCCGCAGGCCGCCGGGAGCGAACCGCTTCATGAGCCCCTTGATGCATGACGACTTCCCGTTTCCCCGTTCTCCCCAAAGGAGGACGTCATTCGCCGGGTTGCCGGCCACGAACTGCGCCGTGTTCCGGAGCAGAACCTCTTTGGCGTCGTCGATTCCCACCAGATCATCGAGGTCCACCAGGTGGGGATGCACGATCGGCGCGAGCTTTTCGATCGTTCCGTGCTTCTCCCAGCGGAAAGCCCAATATCTCTCGAAGGCGGTCGGGTCGGGGGAAAGGGATGGGCCCAAGCCATCCAAGAGTCGTCCGGCCCTGTCCAAAATCCCCTCCAGTCTCGTCAACACGGCCGTCCAGCGCCCGTCCTCTTTCATGTTCCTCTCCCTTGACCGGACGGTATGGGCGCCGCAGGTACCAGCGCCAGAGTGACCATCGCCTTGGCCACCAGCTTCTCGTTCCCGTCGCGCTGCGCGTAGACCTCCGACTCCGCCACGTTGAGGGTCCTTCCCTGCCTCAGGACCGCCGCACGGCAACGGAGACGTTCTCCCAGCGCGGGCCGCAGGAAGTTGATCTTGAACTCGACGGTCAGGACGAGCTCCCCTTCCGCGGCAAGCGTTGCCGCTGCTCCACCGGCGGTGTGGTCGGCCATCGTGGCCTGCACGCCCGCGTGGACGAATCCGTCCTGCTGCCTGTGTTTCGGGGTAACTTCCAGCGTGGACTCGCACCAGCCCGGCCCCAGGTCGCCGAGCCGTACCCCCAGGTCGTCTATGAAGGCAGCCTGGTGAAAGATCTCCCGTACCTTCCCGGCGAAGTCAGGCGTTCGCGGCTTCATGGGAAGGTCATCGCCCCTGGCCCTGGACGTTGAAGCGGGCAAGCACGCCGTCGAGCCGGCGGCGGCCTGTCGCCGTCTCCTCGAACGGATCCTCCTTGAGCCGGTGGGGAAGCGACATCCGGAAAGCCTCCGCCAGACACTCCTCGTCGGGGACCTCGATCCCCTTGATCGCCGCAAGGGCCTTCGCGCTCTTAAGTATGGTGATGTCCCCGCGGTGCCCGGCGACCCCAAGCTCCGAGACCACCTCCACCACCGCATGCAGGACGTCGTCGGACACGCGCACGGAGGGAAGCGTCCGACGGGCCGATACGAGCTGTTCCCGGAGGGCCTTGTCCTTTTCGCCCCACTCCGCAAGGAACTCGGGCTCCTCCCGCTCGAAGGAGAGAACCCGTTCCACGATCTGCTTGCGCAGCACGATCTCCTTCTCCCCGGATACCTCCACGCACAACCCGAAACGGTCCAACAGCTGCGGGCGAAGCTCCCCCTCCTCCGGGTTCATCGTCCCCACCAGCAAAAACCGCGACGGGTGAGAGTACGTCACCCCCTCCCGCATCACCACGTTTCGCCCCGATACCGCGACGTCCAGCAAAACGTCCACCACGTGGTCGTCCAGAAGGTTCACCTCGTCGATGTACAACAGGTTCCCGTTCGCCTTCCCCAATACCCCCATCTCGAACTTCTTCGAACCCTCCCGCAAAGCCGCCTCCAGGTCCAGGCTCCCCACCACCCGGTCCTCCGAGGCGTTCAGCGGAAGGTCCACCACCTCCACCGGGCGCTCCTCGTAGACGAGAACCCCCCCGGATGCCTCCCGGGACCGGCACTCCCCGCAAAGCGTAACGCCCCGCAAACACCCGAAACGGCAGCCCGCAACCGTCTCCTTCGACGGGAGAACCGCGGAAAACGCGCGAACCGCCGTCGTTTTCCCCGTGCCCTTCTCCCCCCGGATCAGGACACCCCCGATCGTGGGGTCCACCGCGTTCACCAGCAGGCCCTTCTTCAGCAGATCCTGGCCCACGATCGCGCTGAACGGAAACAGACGCACCGTTATCCCCCCTTCTTCGTCTTCGCCATGTCGGCGCCCAGCCACTCCTCCCCGCCCGCGGGGCAGAAGGCCCGCCAGTGGATCCGGAAATAGTCGTCGCCGAGCCAGTCCATGATGTCCGCCCCGTTCTCTCCCACGATGTCGAACTCCCGGGTGAATTCGATGACAACGACCTTGCGCTGTTCCCCCTCGTAGAAACGGATCCAGTACCGGTCGTCGGGAATCGTCCCGCCGTCGATCGGGATCAGGTCCTCGTACTCCATCATGAGTTTCCGGGATACTTTCCGGAGCGACATCGGAACGCCCTGAAGGAACAGAACCTTGTTCCCCGTCCCGATCGGCCCGTACCTCTCCTCGATCGTCCTTCGGCCTATCGACATTCTCGGTTCCATTCGCTCCTCCCCGGGTTCCGCTCCTTCGTGCAGGATATCCCGCACCGGGGGCTCCCTCAGATGATCGCCCGCGCGCGGATCGCCGCCAGGATGGCGGCCTGGCTCATCTCCGCAAGGGACAGGTACTTCGCCCCCATCGCGTCGGCGACGGTCTTCGCCGGCCCTCCGGAGAAGATCCCCTTCGTCTTCTTCCTCTTCTCGGTCGACTCCATCGAGGCCCGCAGCGCCGCCGGCCCCATCATCATACGATCCGTATCGATGACCAGCGAGGTGACGCCCATGTTGCGGAGGACCTTCCCCATGCGTACCGCCTCATCGAGCGGTTCCCCCCCCACATACGCCACGTTGGCCCGCCCGTCGGTGATCAGCACCAGGAGCGGTTTGCGCCCGGGGTCCCGGACCTGTTCGATCTCGAGCGTTTTTACCGCGGCGTATATCCCGATCGAAAGCGGCGTCGTGCCGCCGGAAGCAAGCCAGGTGAGCTGCATCGCGGCCATCGAGGCGCTGCCCGTGGGCGGCACCACCACCTCCGCGACCGTGTCCCGGAAGGCGATGAGACCCACCCGGTCCCTCTTCACGTAGGCGTCCCGCAAGAGCGACAGCACCGCTCCCTTTGTGGCCACCATCCTCTTCTGCGTCTCCATCGACGCCGAGGCGTCGAGGAGCACGAGGATCAGATTCCCCACCTTGCGCTCCCGCCTCTTCCCACGCAGGTCCCCCACCGCGATCCTGACCCGGCCCGTCTCCCGCTCTACGTGGCCGTTGGCCGCCGCGGTGAACAGGGTGGCGTCCATGGCGACGTCGCGTCCCTTTTTCCACGGCCCGCTCCGGACGTATCGCCCGCGGGCGCTCGCGGTCTTCGCCCGGCTGCGCTTCCCCGCGGCGTCGAGCAGCTTCCTCCCTTTCGGAACCACGATCTTACGGACCTGGTAGGGTGCGGAAGGCGCGATGATGGTCTCCTCGACGAACCCCTGGCAGATGTCACAGTCGGGATCGCCGCACGTGGAAGGCGATGCCGCCCGCGACGCGCCTGCCTGTTCGCTGCGTCTTCTTGCCGCCATCGCCTGCTCGATCGCCTGCCGCTCCAGTTCCTCGTCCGAGTGGGTCGGGGTGCGAAATACGACACCGGCCCGCTTCATTCCGTGGGGCGTGTCCGGGAGGGGAACGAACGGCTCGCGGTCCTCCTCCTTCATCTCCCCGGGAAACGCCCAGGATAGGAGGCGCTCCACGCGGCGCGCGACGCGGTCGCTGACCCCGCTTCTCGGGATTCGATGCGGCAGGGCGAGACGGATGGCGTCTTTCAGGTCGCCCGCTACGAGGTCGCTCCCTCCCCGCAAGGCGGCAAGCGCCCGGGCACTCTTCAGGATCGCGATGTCCCCGCGGTGCCCCGCCACGCCGAGTGCGGCGGCTGCCTCCGTCACCGTCTTCAGGATCCGGTCGGGTATCGGGATGCCAGGCAGCCGGACCCGCCCCTCCTGCACCCGGGAAAGGACGTTCCGATCCTCGTTTTCCCACTCCGCAAGGAACTCGGGCTCCTCCCGCTCGAAGGAGAGAACCCGTTCCACGATCTGCTTGCGCAGCACGATCTCCTTCTCCCCGGATACCTCCACGCACAACCCGAAAC
>JBAULH010000067.1:0-1750 GCA_049578085.1 Candidatus Deferrimicrobiaceae bacterium | reverse complement strand
CTGGCGCCGATGTGGAGGGATTTGTCGACCAACTCTATGAATTCCATCAAGCCTTTCACTCGTGTTTTGTGCGCCGCGAACCCCGCGAGCATTTTTTGCACTATATGGCGGGCCAACTCAGCGCGCTGGAGCGCAAGTCCATTGAGCCCATGGCGATTCACATCGCAGGGGGCAACATCCGGAGCATGCAACGCTTCATCAGCGATGATGTCTGGAAAGAAGACCAGATGCGGCAGATTTACCATGGGATGGTGGCCGACGAGATGGGCGAGCCGCAGGGCATGATCCTCTTTGACGAGAGCGGCTTTGTCAAAAAAGGCCAGGACTCCGTGGGGGTGGCCCGGCAGTACTGCGGCACAATTGGCAAGGTGGACAACTGCCAAGTGGGCGTCTTTGCCGCCTATGCCTCCTCTAAGGGCTATGCATTGGTGGATCAGCATTTGTTTTTGCCCGAGGCCTGGTTTGACGACGATCACGCCGAGCGTCGCGTCAAATGTCGCGTTCCGAAAGAGGTCGCCTTTGAGAGCAAACCGGAACTGGCGGCGCAGATGTTGCTCGCCATCCGGGCAGAGGGCGTGTTGCCGTTTCGTTACATTGGCGCGGACAGTGTCTATGGCAATAGCCCGGTGTTTCTCGATGCCCTCGACGCCTGCGTGGGCGCGATCTACCTGGTAGGGATTTCCTCAGAGATGCGCTGTTGGCTCCAGCGCCCTGTGACTCAGGAGCAAACCTATCGCTATGGAGGCAAGGCGCACACGCGGCGTCTCCTGGCTCCTGGAAGTGAGCCGCCGATGAGCGTGGCCCAGTGGGCTCACAGCCTACGTCCTCATAGCTGGTATCGTCGCACCGTATCGGAAGGAAGCAAAGGCCCGATTGTCTACGAGTTCGCCCGGCGGCGCATCACCCTGTGCCGAGACGGCTTGCCTGATCGTACGGTGTGGTTGGTGGCCAAACGGAGTCTGAGCGCTACGCCCCAGTATTGGTTTTACATCAGCAACGCTCCAGCCAGCGCCGCGTTGAGCCTGTTTGTGTGGATGAGCGGCAGGCGCTGGTCGATTGAGCAGTGTTTTGAAGAGAGCAAATCCGATGTGGGGATGGACCACTATGAAGTGCGCACGTATGAGGGATGGCGTCACCATATCTTGGTGAGTATGTTGGCGCACTTTTTCCTTTGGCGGCTCAAAATCCGGTTGGAAAAAAAATCACCTGCCCTGACAGTGTCGCAGTTGCGGAGCCTATTGGAAGTGGTGTTGCCCCTGAGGAGCTGGACGAGCGAGCTGAAAGTGGCGCTGATCGCTTGGGCGCAAAAGCGCAATCACCAAGCTTATTGCTCGCATCGTAAACGGCGCCGAGGTCTGTTGGATATGGACGGTGTGTGAGGCCGGAAACGATGTGAGCATGAGAGCCATTTGATCTTGGACGCCACGGGTTGTCAACACGAGTCGGTCTGATCTGAGACCCATGCCCCTTTTTTGTCCTCAGCGATCGTTCCCGAGGACTCCCAGCCGTCGTGAACGAGAGCGGTGTGGTCATCCGAGGAGGGACAGATCGAACTCCAGACATGAGAAAAAATTAAGTGACGCTGTAGGGTTAAGCATCACCTCATACCGGCTTTTGGTCACCGCAGGTTGGATGCCATTACCCGGCAGCAGGTGCGCGAGTTTATTGCGGCTAAGGCGCAGGCCGTTTCGTCCAGCTATGTCCGGTCGCTTCATAAAGTGCTGCACGTGGTGTTGGCGCAGGCGATTGA
>JBAULH010000066.1:0-4271 GCA_049578085.1 Candidatus Deferrimicrobiaceae bacterium | reverse complement strand
CACGAAGGCCGGCCTCGCCACTCCTCTGCATGCCGTTCAGGTATCTTTTCGGATCGTGAAATCGTCGGCGATAGGGCGCATCCCCCCTTCCGGTTCGAAATCTTGGGAAATTATTCCTATCTTGTTGTTACCTTCCTGTCATGAATGCGGAAGAACCGGGTCGACGAAGCGGAACGCCTCGGCGTTAACCGTCCCCCGGACACGGTCTGTTGGCCAGTACCGAACTATGAGAATATGGTGATTACCGAATAAGGTCCTTACGGTCAGGATAACGCAAAACAGGAGTCGTTCAGCGTCCGTGGAGGGGCGGAATGACCGCGAAGATACCGGAGGAACCCCCGGTTCTCATTCCCGAGAACGAGATCCGCCGTCGGGTCGGGGAGCTCGCCCGGCAGGTGTCCGCGGACTACGCGGCAGCGGAAGAGCTGCATCTGGTCGGTGTGCTGCGGGGGTGTTTCATTTTCCTCGCCGATCTCTCCCGGCTCCTCACCGTTCCGCAGCAGATCGATTTCATGGCCATTGCCGCCTACGGGAAGAATGCAGCGCCGTCGGGCGCCGTGCGCCTCATCATGGATCTCCGAACGAACATCGCAGGGAAGCACGTTCTGATCGTCGAGGATATCGTCGACACCGGAAACACGCTCGAGTACCTCATGAGCAATCTGCTTCCACGCAAGCCGGCCTCCCTGAAGACCTGTGTGCTGCTGCGGAAGCGGGAGCGCCCGGAGAGGGACGTGCGTATCGATTATCTCGGGTTCGACATCCCCGACCGGTGGGTCGTGGGATATGGGCTGGACTACGCGGACCGCCATCGCGCCCTGCCGTATATCGGCGTTGTGAAGGCGGATTGAATCGTTCGCTCAGGGAAGGCGAACGGTTCGGGAAAAGGGGATTCGATGGACAAAGAGGATCAGGGAAGGAAGGAGGGGCCGGGGGAGGAGAGCTTCCCGGACCTGCTGGAGGGGGCCTTCTCCGAACCTGCCCGCCTGGAGCCGGGGGATAAGGTCACAGCGAGGATCATCGGAATCACCTCGGAGTACATCTTTCTCGATCTGGGAAGGAAAGGGGAGGGATGCCTCGAACGGAAGGAATTCCTTGACGCGGACGGGAACCTCACCGTCCGGGAAGGCGAAACCGTCCAGGCGTATTTTCTCGGGATGAAAAACAAAGAGATGTGGTTCGCCACGAAGATCGGCGGCGAAGCGGTCGGGCAGACCCTGTTGGAAGACGCCTGGCGAAACGGCATTCCGGTCGAGGGGCATGTGGACAAAGAGGTCAAGGGGGGCTTCTCCGTGCGGATCGCAGGAGGACTTCGGGGGTTCTGCCCGTTTTCCCAGGCAGGGTTCGCTGGGGGAGAGAGCCGGGGAGAAATGATCGGGAAAAAGCTTCTCTTCCGTATTACGCAGTATGACGGGAGAGGCCGCAATATCGTCCTTTCGCACCGTGCCGTACTGGAGGAAAAACGCCGGGAGGAACGGGAATCCCTCAAGGAAACGCTACGGAAAGGGATGACGGTACGGGCCAGGGTCACATCCGTCAGGGAATTCGGAGCCTTCGTGAGCGCAGGCCCCCTCGAGGGATTGGTGCCGGCGTCCGAGGTCGGCTGGGAGCGGGGGGGCGATATCCGGGAGACGCTGACCGCGGGGCAGGAGGTGGAAGTCGAGGTCATGCATCTCGATTGGGAAAACGAGCGTTTTACTTTCAGCATGAAGAAGATGCTGGCCGACCCGTGGGAGCGTATCGAGGAAAAATACCCCGAGGGATCGCAGCACATAGGAAAGGTGTCGCGCCGGGCCGCGTTCGGGATCTTCGTAAGCCTGGAACCGGGCGTGGACGGTCTCCTCCACATCTCCCAACTGGGGGAAGGAAAGCGGATCCGCAACATGGGCGAGACCGGGAAGGAGGGAGAGGAAATTCCGGTGAAGGTGGATCGGGTGGATAAGGAAAAAAGGAGGATCTCTCTTTCCCTTCCGGAGAACGAGACCGAAGACGGGCGAACGGCCGATTCGGAGGATTATCGGCAATACTTCAAAAAGGAGGCATCTCCTCCCCTGGGGTCGCTGGGAGAGGCATTGAAAGCGAAACTGGAGGAGAAAAGGAAAAAATAGCCGAACCAATTTCCCTTCAGCTATCGAGAACTTCCCTTATCTTTTTGGTGAGATCATAAGGCGTAAATGGCTTGAAAAGAAAGGGATGTTCCTCAGCTAAATCGGCCCGCTGTCCCAGGACGGCTCCCGGGTAGCCGCTGATCAGCAGCACCTTGATCCCCGAATAAAGGGAAGCGGCTTGTTCCGCAAGGCTCTTTCCTCCCATCCGCGGCATGACAACATCGGAAAGAATAAGGTGTACCGGTTTACCGAACCGGGACAGGAGCCCAAGCGCTTCTTCCCCGTTGGGAGCATCGAGTACCGTGTACCCTACATCCTCCAGGGTTTCCCTTACGATTGTCCGGACCGGTTCCTCGTCCTCCACCAGAAGGATCGTTTCCATCCCCCGCGGCATTTCCAGGGGGGCCTCTACGCCTTCCGACACTGCCTCCGCATCCGATACCCGGGGGAGCCAGATCGTGAACGTCGACCCGTTTCCCGGCTCGCTCTCCACCTGGATGTCCCCGCCGGTCTGCCGGATGATGCCGTACACCGTCGCCAGCCCGAGACCCGTACCTTTCCCTACTTCCTTGGTGGTGAAGTACGGTTCGAATATATGGGAGATGGTCTCCTCGTCCATCCCGATCCCGTCGTCGCGGAACATGAGCTTTAGGTAGGGACCTGCCGGCAGATTCCCGTGCCGGGCAATGGCGGATTCGTCCAGGATCTCCTCCGCGGTTTCGATGTGCAGCCTGCCCCCCTTTGCCATTGCGTCCCGCGCATTCAACGCCAGGTTGACGACCACCTGTTCGATCTGGCCCGGATCCGCTTTCACTTTCCCGACATTGCTGCCGAGAATCGTCACGAGTTCGATGTCCTCACCGATCAGGCGTCGGAGCATCTTGTCCATGTTGGATACGATCCGGTTCAGGTCCAGGATCTGGGGCTGGAGGATCTGCTTGCGGCTGAAGGCGATCAGCTGCTTCGTCAACCGGGTGGCGCGTTGACCAGCCTTCCCGATCTCTTCGAGTCCCTTGGAGACGTGTTCGGGGTTTCCGCTGCGCTTCTTCGTCAGCCCGGCGTACCCCGTGATTACCGTCATAAGGTTGTTGAAATCGTGTGCGATTCCACCCGCCAGCCTTCCTACGGCCTCTATTTTCTGGGATTGGCGCAATTGCTCCTCGAGCTGCTTCCGTCCGGTCACGTCGCGGGCGAAGACCTGGAGAGCGGCGTTGCCGAGGTGCTCGATCGGTACGGCCGATATCTCCATTTCCACCGGGGTTCCGTCGAGCCGGAGATATGTCTCCTCGATCGAAGGAATTTTCTGTCCCTTTTCCTGTTCCATCCCGACCCGATCCGCAGCCGACTTCCGGCTGTCCGGGTGGAGGAAGTCCAGAACCGGCTTCCCCAAAAGATCCTTTTGGTTTGCGGCGCCGAAAAGCTCCACTCCCGCGCTGTTGATGAAAACGAATTTTCCCTCCTGCTGTATGTAGATCGTCTCCGGTGAAAGTTCTACCAGGTCCTGGTACTGCTCCTTGCTCTCCCGGAGGGAGTCTTCCGCCCGTTCTCTCTCCAGCAGGATGACGATGGCAAGCCAGAGCACAATGACCCCGATCAACCGGTTGAGGAACGCCACGTCGGGCGTACCTTGCGGTGTGCTCGCAAGGTGCCCGAGACCGATCAGCAGCGTGCATATCAACAGAAGCAGGTAGGATGTCCGCCTCGGGGCCACGTAGGTGGTAAGGAGCAGGGGAATCAGATAGAAAAGCCAGACGGCGATATCGGTCGGCTTGTACATGTCGAAAAGAAAAAGCACCGCCGATAAAAGGAGGGATATCCCGAACACCAAAGGAACTTTGCGGTTTTTTCCCCGGCTCATCATCTCCCCGTTTCGGGACGAAACGAAGGGTAAGATCCACCTTCAACACCCAAATATATCACATTTATAATTTCCATTCGATCTGTCGGCACCTCGTTGGCTTACTCGTCCAGGGAACGCGGGGAGGTTTCTTGTCCGTTCCCGGCCGGCGTGGCATCATAGGTACGGGGCATACCTCGGGAGGGCATGATGTCGGCAAACCGGAAATTTCCATCGTTGTCCGTCCTCTTATTCCTCCTCGCCGGCCTCTTCGTCGGGATTTCCCCGATCTTTTCCTGCGGCATGGATGCGGAGGCGCCTTCCCC
>JBAULH010000065.1:0-1783 GCA_049578085.1 Candidatus Deferrimicrobiaceae bacterium | reverse complement strand
CCTTGCAGGCGAGGTGTTCGTTCGGATGCTGGGAGCCATCCGGGAGCAAAAGGGGAATCTTGAGGCATGGCTCTTCCGGATTGCCGGGAACGTACTGACGGACCATTACCGGAAACGGGCCGTCCGATCGGGCGAGGTGGAGCTTCCGGATGAACTGGCGGGGGGGGATGACCCGGGGGCCGCCGTGGAACGCAAGCTCGACAGCGACCGGCTGAGGAAGGGGCTTCGGGTGTTGACCGAGGAACAGAGGGAAACGGTCATCCTCCGGTTCGTCATGGGATACGAACATGACGAGGTGGCTGCCATCATGGGACGCTCGACCGGCGCGATCCGAGCTCTCCAGTTTCGCGCCCTGGCCGCCTTAAAAGAGGTGCTGGAGAATCGGTCATGAAGAGAACCCCTGATGAACTCTTCGACATTTGTCTGGATATGGCATCGCGCGGAGAGGATTGGAATGCGTTCCTCTCGACATATCCCGACGGTGCGCAGGAAGTGGAGAGCCTGGTGATCCTTGCACGAGAGGTCCAGGAGGTATCCGGTCCTGTAGAAATCTCTGTTCCAGGGGCTTCCGAAGCACTCATGCGCATGGGAAAGGAGTTGGCAAGGCGGGAACGTCAGAAGGAGGAGATCTCACAGCAGAAATGGGGCTGGATTTGGGGATCGGCCTGGGCGAAGGTGGCGGTTGCGGGGATCGTCATGCTCCTGCTCGGTGCAAGCTCGGTCGAACTGTCTGCCCGGACGGTGCCCGGGAACTTCCTGTACCCGATCAAGATCCTTACGGAAAGGGTGCGGTTCGCCCTGACCTCCGATCCGCAGGATCAGGTGGAACTGCGCCTCGCTTTTTCGGAAAGGCGGCTGTCCGAAATCGTCAAGACCTTGCAGGAAGGACGAGGTGCGGACAAGGAGCTTGTCTCCGCCATGCTGGACGAGGCCAAAGCAGCACTCGCTACGGCGGAGATACTTCCCGAATCGAAGTCGGCTGCGTACAAGTCCAGGATCGTATCCCTCGAAGAACACCAGAAGGACCGACTCCGCTCTGTGGAGGGAATGGTTCCTGCCGACCGGCGACAGGACGTCGCGCAGGCGATGCGGATGTGCGACGACGGCTGGGCTCGGATGCGCGAGACGATGTGCGGCCCGGGAACGAGAGGATCAGGACAAGGTACCGGAAGCGGAATGAGGGGAATGATGATGGGCCCGCGGAATAACTGGTGCTGGTGATGAGCCGCGTAACAGATCGTAGCTTCGGCCGTCCTTATGTACATCACGACTTCACGATCCGCGGAAGACGGGTGATTCGGCCTGCGGAATCGAGAACATGGAGGAGAAGATGAAGAAGCTGCTAGTGGTTCTGGTCGCGGTGTTGGGACTGGCGGGGCTCGTTGCGGTGGCGTCTGCGCACATGTGGGGTGGCGGGGGCCCCGGTCCGCAAGGGTATGGCCCGGGAAACGGTTGGAATTGCCCTATGGGGTCAGGATGGATGTCCCAAATGAACTGGAGGTCTCATATGAGCCGGATGTCCAACACAGACGGAAGGCCTTATATGGGCTGCGGCTGGTTCAGTTCAGGGAGCGGAAGGTCCGGTGGGCCCTGGACAACGAACTCCGAACCGGGAACGACACCTGAAGGCCAGTTGAACCCCCCTTCGGCACCATTTGAATAACAAAAGGGATTTCGGCTTTCCGCCGGAGTCCCTTTTTTCTTGAAATCGGGCCGACTGGCTAATTTCTGGCTCGCAGGGGCACCGTCTGTCAAATGACCGTATCCCCGGATGTATCCTTTC
>JBAULH010000064.1:0-5129 GCA_049578085.1 Candidatus Deferrimicrobiaceae bacterium | reverse complement strand
CGCATCGATTCCCTTCCTCTCGTCCCTTCGGAAATAAAAAAACCCCGCGGGAATGGAATCCCCCTAAGGGATTTCGCCCGCCGGGATCTTCCCCCGGCCCGAACGCGCATGCGGTCCGTGCCAGCACCCCGTGGAGGAGGGTTCTTCCTTCCTGTTGCTATTGTCCGGATAGCCTCTGTGCGATCTTGTCCTTCTTCGCCAGTTTGAGTTTCTGAAGCCGCTTCCGCTCCATCTCCTCGTCGGGGGAAAGATACACTTTCCTGTCGAATTCCTTCAGTTTCCCGTCCAGCATGCGGTGTTCCTGCACCAGGGTTTTGAACTCCGGATCCTTCTCGACAAGCGCAGCGATTTTCTCTTCCTGGTTCCGCGCCTCCATCGGCACCTCCGGATCTGGGATGATATCTGAGTGTAGCAGAGGAGGGTCAATTGTCAATTTACGGGTCAGCGGGACCTCCCCGAAGCCGGCGCGTCTCCGCCTCCGAGAAGCGGAGATACGCGGGCACGACCGTTCGCGCCTCCCCCGTCTCCCCCCGCCGGACCATGCGCTCCGCCAGAATGCCGACAGCGGAAGCCCTTGGCAACCCCTCGCCCGGAGGAGGGAAGAGGGCGCGCGCGCCCAACCGGGCCCGGAACAACTCTCCGTACGGAATCGTTCCGTCCCCGCAGAAAAAGACCTTCCCTTCCGGAAACCAATCCGGGAGGACGTCCGGGGGCACGGCGGCGTCGGGGGCGGCGCGGAGACACTCTCCCCCCTGCCAGTGGAAGACTCCCGCGTAGACCTCCTTCTTCTTCGCGTCGAGCACGGGGCACACAGGCACCTCTTTCGTAAGAAAGCGCGAAGCCAGTGCGTGCAGCGTCGGGACGGGAACGATGGGCAGGCCCCACCCGAAGCAGAATCCCTTCGCGGCGGCCATCCCGACGCGAAGACCGGTGAACGATCCGGGGCCCGCCGAAACCGCTACGTGCGTGATTCCGCTCGTCCCCCGGCCCGACTCTTCGAAAAGACGATCGATGGCGGCAAGAAACGTCCCGGATACCTGCTTTTCCCGGGGGAGCACCATCTCCCCCAGAACGCACCCCCCGGAGACGAGTGCGACGCTTCCGCACGGCGTCGCGGATTCGATGGCCAGGATCAAGCAGCTACCCTGCGATCAGGCGGGCGATGTCGTTGTAGAATACGAGCGCGGTGAGCATGAGAATCACGGCGAGCCCTACCTGTTGCGCCATCATCCTCGCCTGGGGGGTGAGGGGTTTCCGCCGCAGCGCCTCGATCGAGAAGAAGAGGAGGTGACCTCCATCGAGGATCGGGATGGGAAGGAGGTTCAGGATTCCCAGGTTCACGCTCAGCAATCCAATGAAGTAGACGAACGGGGAAATCCCCTGTCTGGCCTGGTCTCCCGCAATCTGCGCGATCAGAAGGGGCCCTCCGAGAGTATTGGAGGGGATGACCCGCATGATGAGCTTTACCACGGTGAGCACGGTCAGCTGAATGATCCTCCCCGTCTCCTCGGCCGCGCGGCCGATGGCGGCCACGGGGTTGATCTTTCGCTGGAAAACCTCATTGCTGGCCACCACGCCGATCTTGGGCCCGTCGACCTTCTCCCCGAAAATGGTGCGTCCTTCCCGGATTTCCGGCAGGACGATCACCCGGAACTCCTCCTCCCCGCGGCGGACGGTAAGAGGCAGTTCCTTCCCGGCCCCCGATGCCCGGATCCCGGCAGCGAGTTCCTCCCACGTGGCGATATTTTTCTCTCCCACCCGGACGACAAGATCGCCGGCCTGGAGCCCCGCCCGCGCCGCGGGCGTATCCGACATCACGTCTCCGATTTTCGGAGTCAGCGTGGGGACACCGCTCAGAAAGACTAGCCAGAACACGAGAAACGCAAACAGAATGTTCCCGATGGGGCCGGCGGCCACAACCGCCATCTTCACCCAGACCGGCTTGTGGTAAAACGCCTTCTCCTGCTCCTCGGGGGAAACCTCGTCCCCGTCGTTTTCGCCCACGAGCTTGACGTACCCTCCCAGCGGTATGGCGGAAATCAGGTACTCGGTCTCCCCTCTCTGAATCCCCGCGAGTTTCGGCCCGAACCCGAAGGAGAACTTCGTGACCCCCACGCCGAGCCGACGGGCAACGATGAAGTGTCCGAATTCGTGCACAAAGATGAGAATACCCAGAACGACGAGAAAGGACAGGAAATAGATCACGGCCTGCTTGGTCTCCTGATTTTTGATATGATGCGGGACGTCTCTTCTCTAGTCTCTACGTCTACGCGGAGCACATTCTTTAGGGTAACAGGCCTTTTCTCCCCGCGCCATGCCCCCATCATGGCCTCTCCTACCCTCACGATGTCCGTGAAGCGGATGCGCCCCTTGAGAAACGCATCGACCGCGACCTCGTTTGCCGCGTTGAGCATTGCGGGCGCAGTTCCTCCGGATGCGGCAGCGGCGTACGCCAATGGGAGGGCCGGAAATCTCTTCCTGTCCGGGGGCTCGAAGGCCCAGCCATCCATTCGATGCGGGAGCAGCCGGGGCAGTTCCAACGGGAGCCGCTCGGGATACGACAGGGCGTATCCGACGGGGATCCGCATGTCGGGGACGCCCAATTGCGCGATCAGGCTGCCGTCCCGGTACTCCACCATCGAATGCACGATCGACTGGGGGTGGATGAGGACGTCAATCTTGTCCGGGGGGAGATCAAAGAGCCACGTGGCCTCGATCACCTCGAATCCCTTGTTCATCAAGGTGGCGGAGTCGATCGAGATCTTCGCACCCATCCGCCATACGGGGTGCCCGAGCGCCTCCTCCACCGTCGCGCGGCGCATCTGCCGGAAAGTACGGTTACGGAAGGGTCCCCCCGAGGCCGTGAGAATAATCCGGGAGATGTCCTCCTTCCTGTGCCCCTCGATCGCCTGGAATACCGCGGAGTGCTCGCTGTCGACGGGAAGGATTTCGCCCCCCCCCGTCCTCGCGGCCTCCACGAGGAACTTTCCCGCCATCACGAGCAGCTCCTTGTTCGCCAGGGCAATCCGTTTTCCCTTCCGGGCGGCCTCGATAACGGGGCGGATGGACGTCACTCCGGTGGCGGCAGCCAGGACGATGTCCGTCTCCTTGGCGCAGGCCACCTCGAACATCCCCTCCTCCCCGCACAGGACGCGCGTTCCGGGGGGGAGACGCCCCAGTCGGGATACGGAAACCTCCTCCGAAAGACACACGACGGGAGGGCGGAAACGGCGTGCCTGCTCGGTGAGCTCCGCCACGTTTTTTCCCGCGCAAAGCGCGGTCACCCGGAACCTCTTCGGAAATTTCGCGATCACATCGAGGGCGTTCCGGCCCACTGAGCCGGTGGAACCCAGGACGGCTACTCCTCTGGCCGTTCTCACCCCGCCCCCCCCGCGAGCGGTGCAAGCAGCGCGAGCAGGTACAGCACCGGCCCGGCAGAGATGACGGCGTCCACCCGGTCGAACATCCCCCCGTGTCCCGGCAGGAGCGTGCCGCTGTCCTTCACCCCCGCGGCGCGCTTGAGAAGCGATTCAAAGAGATCTCCGGCCTGCCCCGCGGTCCCTGCCGCCGCAGAGACGAGGGAAACAAACCAGGAGGGAAGCTGGGGGAGGAACAGGGCTCCATAGACAGTACCCAGAACGATGCTCGCCGCCAGCCCCCCGAGGGCGCCCTCCACCGTCTTGTTGGGAGAGATGCCCGGCGAAAGACGACGCTTCCCGATCCCCTTTCCGACAAAATAGGCGAAGATATCCCCCGCGAAGACCACCACGAGACCCAGGAAGACCCAGCGCTCTCCGGCCGGGAGCGCGATGGTACGGGGATAGGTGGACAGGAACCCACCGATGTAAATCGCGCCGAGCGTCGCAAGCGCGATTCTCCGCGCCATCTCGGCGTGGGACTTCTCGCCCGCGGAGAAAAAAAACGCTCCCAGCGAGACGCAGCACAGCACGGCCGCCACCGTCGCCTCGAACGGCAGCAGGATGCCGGAGAGATAGACCAGAGCGGCCATTACCACGCCGGACCATCTGTCCCGTGCGGATGAGAAGAAGAACCGGAAATATTCGCGGGAACAGAGAATGGTTACCGCTCCCACCAGCAGCGCGAAGGGCCAACCCTTTCCGAACATCACTACCCCCACGAGGGGGAGAAGCAGCAAGACTGCGGTGAGAATTCGTTTCCCGAGCGCGGTCACAGGTCGCTCGGGGAACATTTTGCCTCTTCCGCCGTCAGTCCGAAGCGGCGATCGCGGTGCGAATACTCCTCGAGGGCGGTGAGAAATTCCGGCTTCCCGAAATCAGGCCAAAGGACGTCGGTGAACACGAACTCCGCGTAAGCTGCCTGCCAAAGGAGGAAATTGCTGATTCGGACCTCCCCGCTGGTCCGGATCACCAGATCGGGATCGGGAATCCCGGCCGTGTCCAGCTTTCCGGCGAAATCCTCGTTTGTAATCGACCCCGGAACGATCTTCCCTGCCGCCGCGTCCTCGGCCAGCTTCCGGGCCGCCCGCACGATCTCGTGTCTCCCGGCATAGGACAGCGCCAGGGTGAGCGTCATGTCGCTGTTTTTCGCGGTGGCCGCCAGCGTCCGGTTGAGCACCCCGCGGACGTGGGGAGGAAGCTGCCCGATCTCTCCGATGACGTTCAGCCGGATCCCGTGCCGGTTGAGGTCGGGCAGCTCATTGATCAGAAACTCCCGGAGAAGACCCATCAAGGCGGCCACCTCGAGCCGGGGGCGCCCCCAGTTTTCCGAGGAGAACGCGTACAGGGTGAGGAAGGAGATGCCGATTTCCCGCGCGCACTCCACAACCGCCCGGACAGAGCGGATTCCCATCCGATGCCCTTCCACACGAGGCAGCCCGCGAAGGCTTGCCCACCGTCCGTTTCCATCCATGATGATGGCCACGTGCCGCGGAAGGGCGGATGCAGGGGGTCCGCCGCTTTTCATGTAGGCTTGTCTTCGAGGCCCGACGGAAGCGTCCTAGTGCACCGCCTCGTAAATAGCTTGACGCACCGAGAGCGTCGATGCGCCGCGCCAGCAAGGAGCGCGACTGAGGCATACCGTTGAGTATGGTGAAGAAGCGCAACGAAGATGGAGCGGATGCAGCGGCGCTCGAATGCCAAGATATTTGC
>JBAULH010000063.1:0-1868 GCA_049578085.1 Candidatus Deferrimicrobiaceae bacterium | reverse complement strand
TATAGTAGCCGGCTTCCAGCGGGCTGCGGAAAAAGGATACCCAAAGTAGTTCTGCGTTCTTGTTCACTAAATTAATCGATGCTGATAGATTGGTGCTGACGCCAAAATGCACCAGCTCGCGGGCTTTATCGTGCAGCAGATTGAGCGGCGCCTGCCACCAGCGCCAGCCCCACAAGCGCCCGGCTTCCAGCAAGGCGGCGCCTGTCAGGCCTAATGCATTGACAATTTTGCCTGCCATATACGCCACAATAACTGGCAGAATCGGATCCCCAGGGTGCCCTAGAATCTGAAAATATATAAAAACCAAGCCAATTAACAACAGGGTGACGACGCTCTGGATGACGCTGATCGAGGCAATCCGTCCAAAACGATCGAAGATGCTCAAGAACCCTGTCGCGCTCTCTGCCATCAGGTTGGCAAGCAGGATCAGGCCATAGATCTGGATCCAGCTTGCTGCGGATGGATCTTTGACGAAAAGGCGCGCGCCTAATGGTGCCAGTAGATATAAAATGCCGTAGGCCACAATGGAGGTGAATATTTCAACCAGGCTGGCACTTTTAAAAACAGCAGCCGCCCGCTGGTTATCACCCTGTTCATTGTAGTGACCAACATATTTGACAACCAGCTCGTTCATCCTGAATGAGGCTAGGATGTTAATCACGGTAGTAAACTGGGTTATTGCCCCCAGCATACCGAATGCGTACACTCCTAGCAGGCGCGCTGCTAGAATACCCTGTAACATACTGAGCGCCGCCGAGATTCCGGTGGCGCTGAATAAGTACGCTGAATTCTTGACGACCCGCCGCAGCAGTTCAGTTTGCAGCAGGCGCTCGGATAGCCTGGTAAGCCAGGGAAAGCGCATGTTCGGATTGCACTCAATCAGTGTGAATCTGGCTGGCCCAGGCTTGCTCTTGCTGGTACCAGGCGATCAGGCGCGTCACACCCTCGTCTAAAGAGACCTGGGGTTCCCATCCCAGGAGTTTACCGGCTTTGGTGACATCCGCCTGGTTGGCAAGCATATCGGCTGGATGAAATGGAAAGTGCTGGATCAAGGCTTTTCGCCCGATTTTTTCTTCAAAAATACGCAGCAGGGCATTGATCGTGATGGTCTCGTGCCCACCCAGGTTGATAACCTCAAACCCCACCGGTTTTAAGGCCTGGATTGTCCCGCGGGCGATGTCGTCGATATACGTAAACCCCCGGGATTGTTCACCATCGCCGTTCACCCGTACGGGGCGCCCTTCACTAATCCATTGCGCAAAGCGGAACATGGACATATCCGGGCGTCCAGCCGGGCCGTAAACCGTAAAATAGCGGACGATGCTCACATCAATGCCGTTCAGAAAATGATAGGCATGGGCCATCGCCTCAGCCCCTTTCTTGGTAGCGGCATATGGCTGCAGCGGGTGATCGCTGTCGGCGGTTTCGGGGGTTGGCAACGGGGCGTCTTTCCCATAAATACTGGAGGTGGAAGCCAGTACAAATTTGGAGATACCCCCCTGACGGCACAGCTCCAACAGGTTGAGCGTACCGGTCATGTTTGTGTCCAGGTAGGCCCAGGGATCCCGCACGCTGGCGCGCACACCGGCGCGGGCTGCCAGGTTGATCACTGCCTCAAAATGAGTATTTTCCCCTCCGAATCGATCGATTACACTGCGGTCTGCGATATCCAGATGATGAAATGTGAAATTTGGATGGGCTTTCAGCTTTGCAAGCCGGTATTCTTTCATCCGCACATCATAGGCATCATTAAGGTTATCGATCCCTACCACACTGTGTCCAGTGTTCAGGAGTAATTCAGATACCCGGGCGGCAATGAAACCAGCAGCGCCTGTGACCAGATAATGGGACATTCAGACCTCCTTAAT
>JBAULH010000062.1:0-9590 GCA_049578085.1 Candidatus Deferrimicrobiaceae bacterium | reverse complement strand
CAGTGGCGCCCGGGGCGCCTTTCGGGGCGCCCCGGGCGCCCATTCAGACAGAACTCGATTGCATCGAATGCGCCTCGGTCACGCGAACAGGTACTTGACCGGGACCTTCTTCAGCTTCCACTCCTCGGTCTTGGGATCCATCATGCAGTTGACAAAACACAGCCAGTTGGAGTCCATCTTGGGCTTGTCGGAGCGGAAGTAGTAGCCCGGCCAGCGCGTCTCCTCGCGGAAGAGGACCGAGCGGACGTGGGCCTCGGCCTGGTACATGCGGTGGTAGTTCTCCCAGCAGCGCATGAGTTCGTGCAGGTTCTTGGCGCCGAGGAACGCCGAGTCCTCCTTGAGCAGCGCCAGGAGCTCGAGACCCCTCTGGAGAAGCGGTCCCGAAGTGGTGAACTGCGAGGACACGCCGCCCGCGTACTCGTCCATCAGCTTCTGCAGGCGCATGCGGAACTGGTCGGGCGAGATGTATCCCGGGTTGACGTTCGCCTGGGTCGATTTCGACTGGCTCTCCTCGTAGAGCTTCAGCGGTTTGAGGATCATGTCCTTGTACTCATTGGCGGTCTGGTCGCTGACGTTCGGCTGGCCGGGCTTCTCCTTGACGATGTAGCGGACCGCGCTCTTGGCCGCGATGCGGCCCTCGGCGTGCGAGCCCGACGAGAACTTGTGCGAGCTGGCGCCCGATGCGTCGCCGGCGCAGAAGAGCCCCTTGACCGTCCCCATGTGCTCGTAGCCCCAGAAGTACTCGGGCGGGGCCAGGTCCTTGGGGCCGCTGACCCAGGCGCCGGAAGCGCCGGAGTGCGAACCGATGAAGTACGGCTCTGCGGCCGCGATCTCGGAGGGCTTCTCTTCGGGCTGCACGTTGGTGGCGGCCCAGAGGTGAGCCTGGGAGATCGTCATGTCGAGGAAGTCCTCCCACGCCTCGGACTCGAGCTCCTTTTTCTTCTTCGCGTAGGCCTTCTTGTCGTCCTTGTACTTTTCGGCGATCGCGGCCATGGCCTCCTCGGTGCGCATGTAGATGGGGCCCTTGCCTTCCATCACGTCGAGCAACATGAGGTAGTTGCGGAGGTTCGCAGGTACGGGCTTCACCTTGCCGTACGGGGCCCAGTTGTCGAGCTCGCCCCTGCGGGTCTCCATGTAGTTCTCGCCCAGGGCGTTGGTCGCGCGGGCCTTGAAGAGCAGGAACCACGCGCCGACGGGGCCGTACGCGTCCTTGAACCTCACCGGGATGAAGCGCACCTCCTGGCAGGTCATCTCGGCGCCGGCTTTGAGCGTGAAGTACGCGCTTGCGCCCGAGTTGAACGGCGGGTACCAGGCGCGGCCCGCGCCCTCGCCGGTGGAACGCGGCTTGAACACGCCGACGGCGCCGCCCATGGCCACCAGCACGGCCTGAGCGCGGAAGATGTAGAACTTGTTCTCGCGGACGCTGAAGCCGACGGCGCCGACGCAGCGGCCGCCCTCGATGAGCGGGTGCGTGATGAAGACGCGCTCGAAGTACTCGTGGCCGTTCTGCTCGAGGGCGTTCTTGGCGGCCTCGGCGATGACGACCTTGTACGACTCGCCGTTGATCATGAGCTGCCAGCGGCCTTCGTGCACGTAGGCGCCCTTCTCGTCCTTCCAGATCGGGAGGCCCCACTTCTCGAAGAGATGGACGGAGGAATCCACGTGGCGGGCGATGCTCGCGACGAGGTCCTCGCGGGTGACGCCCATCAGGTCGTTGCGCACGTAGTCGCAGTAGTCCTTCATGGTGTTCTCGCCGTCCTTCAGGCCGACGTACTGGTTGATCGCCGAGAGGCCCATGGCCACCGCGCCCGAGCGGTACATGGCCGCCTTGTCGACCAGGGTCACCTTCAGGTTGTTTTTCTTGGCCCAGTAGGACGCCTCGACGGCAGCGCCGCACGCGGCCATGCCGCCACCCAGGATCAGAAGATCGGTATTGACTGTTACGGTTTCAAAATCCGCCATTATCGTGCCTCCTTTTCACTTTTTCGTAGTGTCTACCGATCACTTCTTCCAGGTCTTGGTGCCAGGAGCACAAATCGCCTCGAGACCGGTGGACGTGGGCTCCGTGAACAGGGTGAAATCGTCAAGGTCCGCTTTCGTGTCCCAGCCGCCCGCGGGCTCCGCCTCCCCTTCCACGGTGGTTCGGATCGGGAACTTGAACCGCTTGATCGAGCCGTTGCGGAACGTGATCGTCCACATGATGTTGTCCGAGGAGCGAAGCGGAATGCACGAGCCGCCCCTGGGCACGAAGTCGGCGTACCCGCGCACCTCCATGGCCTGCGGCGGGCAAGCCTTGACGCAGCATTGGCATTCCCAGCACTGGTCAGGCTCCTGGTTGTAGGCCTTCATGGTGTCCTTGTTCAGCACCATGAGGTCGTTTGGACAAGAATACTGGCAAGCCGTCCTGTCGAGCGCCTTGCACCCGTCGCATTTCTCCGGGATTACGAAACTTGGCATCAGCTCCCTCCTTCTTGGCCCACTGGCCTTCCTACTTGTTGGAAGTGTATTTTCGATGCACAACCGCCTGGACACTTTGCAAACTATTCGCCCTCCAAACATTTATCAAGACGAATTTTTAGATGCCGGGGATAAAAGATTTTGATGATGGGCTAGCGGCGGTTCGACGGCTACACGCAACCCTTCCAGTGCGCACCGTGCAGGCGGAGATCATCAATGAACGCCTGAATCGCTTGACTGCAACGGAACTTCTTCCATGTCACGAGCATGACGCGCCTTATGAGATGGGGGCGGATTTCAATCCGTGCCAGCTGGTTGATAGGCATTCCGTTGCACGAAAGGTCCTCGCTCGTGACCATGTCGGGAAGAAACGCCACGCCGAGCCCGACCTCGACCATCTTTTTGACGGTCTCCACGCTCGGGGTGGTGACGACCACATCGACGCTCACCCCCAGCTTGGCCAGGTGGTCCCGGATGATCTGCCCGGTAGGTGTCTCCGGAGTGAGCGAGATGAACCGGAGCCCTCGGAGCTCATTGGGCTTGGCGGTGGACCTGCCGAAGAAGGGATGGGTCTTGCTGCAGACGAGCGAAATTCTTTCCTCTACGATCGTCTCGAAATTGAGGCGTCGGTCAGGTCGCGGGTTGGCGATCACCGCCACGTCCACCTGGTTGGAGAGGAGGGCATCCATGATCTCGCCCGACTGCCGGTACATGACCGTGGTCCGGGTCAGGGGATAGTTCTCCTTGAGCTTTTTGAGGACGTCGGGCAGGAAATAGATCCCGACGCTTTCGACGGTCCCGACACGAATCTCCCCCCCCCCGCCCTTTGACCGCATCTCGACCGCCCGCCGCGCCCGTCTGGCGGACTCTATGACGTCCTGCGCACTCTGGAGGAGGACCCGGCCGGCCTCGGTCGGGCTGATGCCGCGCGGGCGGCGGTGGAAGAGCGACACCCCGAGTTCTTCCTCGAGCCGCTTGATCTGGTAGGAGAGAGCCGGTTGCGAGATATGGAGGCGGGTAGTGGCTCGGTTGAACCCGCCCTCTTCGACGACCGCAATGAAGCACTGGAGTTGGTGCAGGTCCATAACTCTTTCCCCGGTGTCGGATTTGATTTTTACAACCTGCTGACAGGATATGGTAATAGATTGGATAAAAAAAATCTATAAGCAAGACGCTCTTGAAATCCTCTTCACGGGAAGTCAGGAGGTTTCTTCGTCCTGTCCACCCGCGGTTTCCGCGTGCCATGCGACGGATCCATTGGGTCCTGGCGGTGCCGTAAAAAAGCACGTGCGAGGCGGTGCGCGAGGCCCCAAAGGGACGTCCGTGAGTTGAAGAGACAGGCAGAGCAAATCAACTTTCTTTATCGATAACATTAAAAATTTGTCTTAGACCCCGATGTCCCGGCGACTATAGACTTATGTCCGATGCCAAAAAAATATCCTTTTTCCATCCCGGACATAGAAAGGAGCGGAAATGGCTGACAAGAAATAGCCGACACCGAAACTGGACGAGCTTGAAAAGGGACCGTGGCCGAGCTTCGTCAAGGAGATCAAGCTGAGCGCCGAGACGAACGTCGCCTCGCAGGCAGTGCTGGGCATCCTGGAGCGCTCGTACAACGAGAAGATCGGCCACTGGAAGCACGGCGGCATCGTGGGCGTGAAAGGGTACGGTGGCGGCATCATCGGCCGGTACAACGACATCCCGGAGGACTTCCCCGAGATCGCCGAGTTCCACACCCTTCGCGTGAACCAGCCGGCGGGGTGGTTCTATACCTCCGATGCCCTGCGGACGCTGTGCGACATCTGGGAGAAGCACGGCTCCGGCCTCACCAACATGCACGGTTCCACCGGCGACATCATCTTCCTCGGCACGACAACCGAGGAGCTGGAGCCCACCTTCAACGCGCTTACCGCGGCCGGGTTCGATCTCGGCGGCTCCGGTTCGGCCGTGCGCACACCCAGCGCCTGCTGCGGCATGGCCCGCTGCGAGTGGGCGTGCTACGACACCATGGCCCTCTCCCATGACATCACCATGACCTACCAGGACGAACTGCACCGCCCGGCCTTTCCGTACAAGTTCAAGTTCAAGTTTTCGGGTTGCCCGAACGACTGCGTTGCCTCCATCGCCCGTGCCGACATGTCGATCATCGGGACCTGGCGCGACAGCATCCAGGTCGACAAGGACGCGGTCGCGGCCTACGCGAGCAGCGGCAGGTGCGACATCGCCAGGGACGTCGTCGAGAAGTGCCCCTCCAAGTGCATGGCTTGGGATGGAAAAACCCTCCACATCGACAACAGCAACTGCGTGCGCTGCATGCACTGCATCAACGCGATGCCCAAGGCGCTCGCCCCGGGCAAGGACCGCGGCGCGACGATCCTCGTGGGCTCCAAGGCGCCGATCATCGGGGGCGCCCTGCTCTCGGCCGTGCTGGTCCCCTTCATCAAGCTCGAGCCGCCGTACGAGGACCTCAAGGAGCTCGTCCACGCCATGTGGGAGCTGTGGGCCGAGAACGGGAAGAACCGCGAGCGCATCGGCGAGTTCATCCAGCGCATCGGCCTCGGCACCTTCCTCGAGCAGATCGGCCTGGAGCCGGTGCCCGAGATGATCTCGGAGCCCAGATCGAACCCCTACATCTTCTACGAAGTGAAGAAGGGCTGAAGCGCACCAGGGCATTTCACACACGAAAGTATAAAATAATAAGGAGAGGGAGATATGGCGACAGAGACCGGGAAGAGGATAACGGACATTGGGCCCCCGTACTACGAGAAGTTCCTTCCGCCGATCATCAAGAAGAACTACGGCAAGTGGAAGTACCACGAGGTCCTCAAGCCCGGCGTGCTCATGCACGTGGCCGAGTCGGGCGACAAGCTCTACTCGGTGCGCGCCGCCGCGCCGCGGCTCACCAGCACCAAGACCATCCGTCTGTTCGCCGAACTTGCCGACAAGTTCAGCGGCGGCCACCTCCGCTACACCAGCCGCAACAACATCGAGTTCCTCTTGACCGACGAAACGCAGATCGCCCCCCTCATCGAGCGGCTCAAGAAAGAGGGCTACCCCGTCGGCGGCATCGGACCATCCATCACCAACATCGTCCACACGCAGGGCTGGGTGCACTGCCACTCTGCGGCGAGCGACGCCTCCGGCGTGGTGAAGTCCGTGATGGACGAACTCTTCCCGTACTTCGAGAAGATGAAACTCCCCGGAAAGTTGCGCATCGCCTTCGCCTGCTGCCTCAACATGTGCGGCGCGGTGCATTGCTCGGACATCGCCATCCTCGCCGTCCACAGGACCCTGCCGAAGATCAACAGCGTGCTGCTGCCGAAGATCTGCGAGATCCCGACCACGGTATCCTCGTGCCCGACGGGCGCCATCCGCCCGAAGATGGTCGAAGGGAAGCAGACCGTCGAAGTCATCGAGGAGCAATGCATGTTCTGCGCCAACTGCTTCACGGTGTGCCCCGCGATGACGCTCGCGGACGCCGAGAACGACGGCATCTCGATCTGGGTCGGCGGCAAGGTGAGCAACGCCCGCCACGAACCCATGTTCTCGAAGCTGGCCATCCCGTTCATCCCGAACAACCCTCCGCGCTGGCCCGAGGTGGTCGCGGCGGTGAAGAACATCGTGGAGGTGTACGCCAAGAACGCCTCCAACTGGGAGCGTATGGGCGAGTGGATCGAGCGGATCGGCTGGCCGCGGTTCTTCAAGCTCACGGGCATCGAGTTCACCAAGTACCATATCGACGACTTCCGGCACGCCGGCGAAACCTACAAGCGGTCGTTGCACCTGAAGCACGACCCAGTAGAGGGATAGGCGATGAACGAGATCAGCGTACAACAGGTTGCGGACGCGATGTACGAACTTGTGAAGGAATACCATGGCAAGAAGAACCTGAAAGCCATGGACCTCATCAAGGCGATGCGGGAGAAGTTCGGCGAGGGCTGCGACGACAAGCTCTGCAAGCTGGCCATCCGCGAGCTCATGGAATCCGAGCGCTGTACTTACTCTTACGTCGGGGGCAGCTATGTCGTGCTGAACCCGGAAAAAAAATAGTGCCCGGCCCATCCCCGGGGGTTCCCCGGGGGCGGACTGGATTTTTGGCGGGTCGCGCGCACCGGGGGTGGAAGCATCGCCGGTGCCGCCCAGGCCCGGCCGGGAAAGGCGGAGTGAACGATTATGGGTCTTCTCAAGAAATCGGCTAACGTAAAACCACTCAGCACAGTAAGTCGCGGAGGGGCGGGCGGCCAGGTGTCGGCGCTCCGGCCGCAGCCGGTGACGAAACTCCCCCCCTGCATGGAGACCTGTCCGAGCGGCTCGAACATCCGCGATTGGATCGGCACCATCGCCCAGCGCGAGAAGCTGGGGCTCTCTTCCGATCAGGCGCTGGAGAAGGCGTGGCGGATGATCGCGGACAAGAACCCGTTCCCCGCGACCTTGGGCCGGGTCTGCCCGCACCCGTGCGAGAAAGAGTGCAGCCGTGCCCTCAAGGACGGCGCCGTCTCGATCAACGCCATGGAGCAGTTCCTCGGCGACTGGGCTCTTGAGCACAAGCTCGCGTTGAACAAGCTGGAAGAGGACGTAAAGCCCGAGTCCATCGGCGTCATCGGCGCGGGCCCCGCCGGGATGTCGTTCGCATACCAGCTTGCCCGGCGCGGCTACAAGGTGACCGTGTACGAGAAAACGGAAAAGGCGGGCGGCATGCTCTTGTGGGGCATCCCGTTCTACCGCTTGCCAGCGGACCCCCTGAGTGCCGAGAACCAGCGCATCCTCAACCTGGGCGTCGAGCTGAAGTTCGGCACCACGGTCGGAAAGGATGTGCCGGTCGAGGAGCTCAAGAAACGCCACCAGGTCATTTTCGTCGGGATCGGCGCCCACAAGGGCAAGTTCATGAGGGTGCCGGGCGAGGAAGGCCCCGGCGTCTGGACCGGAACCGACTATCTGCATCGTGTGAAAAACGGCGAAACCGTGGACGTCGGAAGAAGCGTTGCGGTGATCGGCGGCGGTGATACGGCCATCGACGCCGCGCGCGCGGCGCGCCGCGCCGGCGCCGAGGTCACCATCCTCTACCGCCGCACGCGCACCGAAATGCCCGCCATCGACAGCGAGATCGAGGACGCTCTCAAAGAAGACGTGAAGATCGAACTCCTCGTCGCCCCGGTGGAGGTGAAAAGGGACGACGGGAAGGTCCGGGGCATCATCGTTCAGAAGATGGAGCTCGGCGAGCCGGACGATTCGGGACGCCGTCGGCCCGTGCCGATCCAGGGTTCCGAATACGAGATCCCGGTGGACACCATCATCGCGGCCATCTCCCAGGAGCCCGACTGGGGGCCGCTCAATGAACTCAAGCCCGCCAAGGGCGTGTGGGTCCAACCAAACGCCGAGGGCAAGGTGGCCGAAAACGTCTATGCCGGCGGCGACGTCGTGGGCCTCGGGCTCGCGACCGTCGCGATCGGGCAGGGACGGTACGCCGCCGAGGCCGTCCACGCGGTTCTGCGCGGCATGGAGCCGCCGAAGAAGGATTGGCTTACGCATTTCCAGAAGGAACGCATCAAGATGGACTTCTTCGAGGCAAAACCGCGGGCAGAGAAGGGCCACATGCCGGTCGAGGACTGGTTGAGAAGGCCGGACGACGAGATCGCCAGGGGGCTCTCCCTTGACGAGTTCTTCCAGGAGATCAGCCGCTGCTTCTCCTGCGGCCTGTGCTTCGCATGCGAGCGCTGCTGGATGTACTGCACGCCCTCGTGTTTCGTCAAGGTTGCGGAGCCGACACTGGGCAACTACTACAAGATCAAGATGGAACTGTGCGACGGGTGCAAGAAGTGCGCGGAAGAGTGCCCGTGCGGCTACATGGACATGGTGTAATCCGGCGCAATGAAAAGGGCCGTTTTCCCAAGGGTACTGATCGCAGGACTCGCGGGCGACACGGGCAAGAGCCTCGTGTCGCTCGGGCTCTCGATCGCCTTGCGCCGGAAAGGACTCCGCGTCGCGCCGTTTAAAAAGGGGCCCGACTTCATCGATGCGGCGTGGCTGGGCGAGGCGGCGGGGACCGCCGGCCGCAACCTGGACACGTTCCTCATGCCCGCGGAGGCGATCCTTTCCTCCCTCCGCAGGGCGGCCCTCTGCGCCGACGTCGCGATCATCGAGGGGAACCGGGGGCTGTTCGACGGGATGGACGCCGAAGGATCCCACTCCACCGCCCTGCTGGCGCGCCTCACGGGCACGCCGGTCGTCCTCGTCGTGGATGTTACCAAGGTCACCCGGACCATTGCGGCCCTGGTTCTAGGCTGCCGCACCCTCGACCCGTCCCTCCGGCTGGCGGGGGTCCTCCTCAACCGGGTGGGCACCGCCCGGCAGGAGGCCGTCATCCGCGATGCCGTCAGGGTCGAGACGGGCATCCCGGTGCTCGGGGCGATCCCCAGGCTGGCCATCGAGCACCTGCCCAGCCGCCACCTCGGTCTCATCACGCCGGCCGAGTACCCGGACGTCACCGAGACGCTGGAGGCGCTGGGCGAGGCCGTTGCGCGGCACGTCGACGTCGATGCCCTCCTGGAAGTCGCGCGGACGGCGGACGACCTCGGACCGGCAGGGGAGGCCGAGGCCTCGGGGGCCCGGAAGTTCCGCGCGCGCATCGGCGTGCTTAAGGACCGCGCGTTCTCCTTCTACTATCCCGAGAACTTCTCGGCGCTCGAGGATGCCGGCGCGGTGCTGACGTTCATCTCCCCGGTTTCCGACAGCGAACTCCCGGCGATCGACGCGCTCTACGCCGGCGGGGGCTTCCCCGAGGAGCACGCGGCGGCGCTCTCGGACAACATCGTTTTCCGGGAGGCGCTGAGGAAGAGCATCGACGAAGGCCTGCCGGTCTGGGCCGAATGCGGCGGGCTCATGTACCTGGCAGGCGCGCTGGAGTCCAGGGGACAGTCCTACCCGATGGTGGGCGCTCTGCCCGTCACGGTGGAGCAGACGGCGAGGCCGCAGGGCCATGGCTACGTCCAGGCCCGTGTAGACGGCCGGAACCCGTTCCTCCCCGAGCAGACGGCCGTCCGCGGCCACGAGTTCCACTATTCCCGGCTGCGCGGCGACCTTGCCAGCCTCGACACGGTGCTGGCGCTCTCGAAAGGCGTGGGCGTGGGCGGCGG
>JBAULH010000061.1:0-13531 GCA_049578085.1 Candidatus Deferrimicrobiaceae bacterium | reverse complement strand
GTCCGGGATGATATGGTAGTTCAGCGCGATCACCGACTTGATGTCCTGGAGGTCCTTGCTCGCCGCCTCCGCCCGGGTTTCCGATTTCTGGATCTTGACGTCCATTTTCACGACTCTCTGCATGACCGGGATCACGAGGTGCAACCCTTCCCCCAGGACATCCTTCTGGACCGCCCCGAAGTTCAGCAGAACGCCCCGCTCGCCCGCGTCGATTTTCACAAAGGGGTTCATGATGAGGATTAAGATCAACAATGCCACCACTACAGCAATAAGCCCCATTCGTTTGCCGGCCTCTTTCACTTTTCTTTTCATTTCGTATTCCTGCATAGCGTCCTCCTGTCAGGAAAAGGAATTTGCGAAATCTGCGGATGATTCGTTCACGGGCCTTCCCACCAGGTGATTTATATTGTGTTTAGGAATAGGGCCAGAAGCCACGGGTTCTGCGGAGCGGGAAATTCTCCGGTAAACCGCAAGCGGCCTGGAAAACTGTTTGCTCCCCGATCGGGGAGGGCGGATCCGATTCCCGCGTGCATTTTCGATGTTTACCGTTTCACGATAGGGTCGCGCCGGATTCGTGTCAAGGGGGGGGAATTTGCGGTAGATTGGAAGATATGTACTGCCCGGAATGCAGAACCGAATACCTCGAGGGGATCTACGGATGCCCCGACTGCCGGGTGCCGCTGGTACCGGAATTGCCGCCGCGACCGCAGCCGGAGTATGTGGAGTACGTCACCGTGCTGGAAACGAGAAACCCCATCTTCCTCGCGATGGTGAAATCGATCCTTACGTCCGCCGGGATCCGCCATTACGTGAAAGGCGAGGTGCTGCAGGATCTCTTCCGCGTCGGCACGGCGGAAATCCAGATCGGGCGAGACGACGAGGCAAAAGCGAAAGATCTTCTCCGGGAGCTCAACATCGACACCGGGAGGACCGGCTGACGGGGCAGGCGGTCAGCCGAGAAAATCCTCGAGCACGGGGACCGTGAACCCGGATTCCCGCAACCCGGATTTCACGTTCGCCACGTCGATCGTCCCGATCCTCAGAAACGCCACGAAATCCCCCCGGAAGGGGGAAAGCACCAGGCTTCGAATCTCGATCTTCATCTCCTCCAGCTTCCGGATCAGCCGCAGGAGACAGGACACGTCCCGGGGAAGGATCACTTCGATCCGGACACCGCCTACCCCCTCGATGCGAAGGGTGTCGACGAACGCGGCGAGGATGTCCGCCTTGGTGATGATCCCCACCAGCTTCCGCCCTTCCACCACCGGGAGAGCCCCGAACCGCTTCCTGTGAAGGATCAGGAGGGCATCCTCGATCGTGTCCTCCGGACTCATGGTGATCACGTCGCGGGTCATGATCTCTTCAATAAGCCCGGTCCTCCGGGATACCTTGCCCCCCTCGTCGATCTCTTCCTCCCTGAGAAGAAATATTCGGAGATCCGTGTCCGAGACGATGCCCACGAGGTCTCCTCCCTCGACCACAGGAAGGTGATGAATCCTGTTTTCCTGAAGAACCCGGTTGGCGTCCCGAACCGTGTCGTTCGGGGACATCGCGATGACCTTTCTCGTCATTCTTCTGCCGACGTACATGGCTCGCTCCTTCCCTGGAGGGTCTTTATGTGGGCAATTGCCGATGACGTGAGGGAAGATCCGTTGTATCCCCCCTCCAGGACGGACACGATCCGCCCCTGGCAGTACGTGTCGGCCATCTCGCAGATTCGGTGCGTCATGTGGACGAACGATCGTTCCGTCAGCTCAAGGTCCGCAATGGGATCGTCCTTGTGCGCGTCGAATCCGGCGGAGACCATGATCAGGTCGGGGCGGAACCGGTCGATCTCCGGAATGACCTCCCGCTCGAAAAGGTCGAGGAACTCCCGGTCCGCCGTGTGGGGCTTCACGGGGAGATTGAGAGTGAACCCGTACCCTTCCCCCTTTCCCTTCTCCATCCTTCTCCCCGTCCCGGGAAAGCAGAAAGTCGGGTGTTCGTGGATGCTGCAGAAATAGGTGAGAGGGTCTTCCTCGAAAATCTCCTGGGTTCCGTTTCCGTGGTGAACGTCCCAGTCCAGGATGAAAATCTTATTTACGCCGTAGACGGCCCGGGCGTAGCATGCCCCCAAGGCGACGTTGTTGAGGAAGCAGAATCCCATGGCGGATGCTCTCCCGGCGTGGTGCCCGGGCGGCCTCACAGCGCAGAAGATATTGTCGACCCTTCCGTTCATCACCGCGTCCACCCCCGCCATCACCCCGCCCGCGGCAAGCAGCGCGACATCGAAACTTCCCTCGCTGATCGAACAGTCCACCGTGGCGAAGGTCTTTTTCCCCGTTCGCACGCTGTTTCGGAATTCGTTCAGGTACCCGGCGGGATGTACCTTCTCGAGGGAGCGCATGTCGGGCAGGAACGGCTCGAGAAGGACGAGGCTACCCTGGAGGTCGTCTTTTCGAATCGCATCGATAAGCTTCCCCAGGCGCTTGTGGTTTTCCGGGTGCCCCGCGCGGGGCCGGTGGTTGAGATAGCCGGGAGAATAGAGAAGGCCCGTCCTCCTCGGCGTGTTGGTGTAGATGATCTTGTACCCGTCCCAGGGATTCGCGGAAAGCAGATACGCCTTCCCCAGGGGAAACGTCTTCTCCTCCCGGTACTCCTCATCCTTGTCGAGGGAGTAGTAGCCCTCGGCGTTGCAGTAGACGGGGATCTTGAGATCCCTGCGGAACAGGGCGATGTCATAGACATGGGTGAGCCGGTTGATGTCGATCTCCTCGACGGAAAGACTCCTTTCCTTCACGAGAATCCGAAGTCTTTCCTTCATCCGCTGGAACTCCTCCCTGTCCAGGCAATCGAACCCTTCCTTCGCCCAGTAGTATTTCCCGACGGAGAGCGAAGCGCTGAGGCGGAACTGGTGGAACCCGAGGTCGTGAAAGAGCGTTTCGTAATGGCGGAACAGGGCCGATGCGTACCCCGAACTCTGCTGGGAAAGACGGATGTGATCGATGTAGACGATCCGGTTTCTCCTGCCGTGGAGATAGGCCAACAGCCCCAGGTTCCGATCCCTCTCGGCGAGGAAAAACAGGGTCATCTCCCCGACGACATTGCTTCCGTGGGCAATCTGGGTGTCGTAGATGATCCGGTCTTTCCCCACCAGGAGCATGTTCTCCCGGTGTTCGAAATCCTGGATTTTCTCGGATACGCGTTCGAAGAAACGGGCGGGGGAGACGAGGTCGCGGAAAAGGCGCTCCCAGCGAAAGAGAAGCTTCTTCCTCGAGGGAAGCCTGCTCACGAGGAATTTTCTTTTCGCCCCCTCCTTCTTGATGATATCGGGGTTGAGCTCGGCTCCGAAGAGCCGGCTCTCCCCGATCAGGGTTTCGAAGCCCTTTTCGATTTCCCGCTTCGGGAGGGAGTGGGGCAGGCCCAACCCTTCGAGCGGGAGTTTTTCTCTCCTCAGAGGCATCGATTTCCCGGTGGCGGCTACTCTCCCCTATTCTGGGTTTTTCCCCTCACGAAGAGCAAGCGGGACGACAGGGGTACTGCTCACTCCCCCGCCTTCACTCCTGCGTGCTTTGCGAGGAAATCCCTCAACCGGACCGCCGCCGGGGGGGAGGGGATCCCTTCCCCCTTCAGGATTTCGCCCGCACGCACTCCCTCCTTCCCGTAAAAGGCCGCGTTGGCGTCCTCGTCGATCTGCAGAGCGGCCCCTTCGACGGAAACGCCCGCGAACAGCCCCCGGCTCCGGGAGTAGGAGTAGATCTCGGCCTTGAGTTGCGCGTCCGTCGATGCCGAGGCGCTTCGTCCCACGGGGCCGGCCGCGACAGCGGCGTCGGCCCCCACGGTGAACTTCCCCTTCATGATCCCGTCGATGCTTTTGCCGGTCTTGAAGACAAGGATGACATCGGTGGACTGGGCCCCGATCTGCCACCCGACGCTTCCTCCCGTAAGGCTTATGAAAACCGGGTTGCTCCATCCTCCGCGGTTGTCGCGAACCATAACCACGCCGCGCCCATGACGGCCGCCCACCACGAAGCTGACCTTGATGACGCCTGGCACCACGGCGATGCCGTACGCATTCTGCAGAAGGGTAGGCGGGATCCCCTTTTCCGGGATCGCGGAGATATCTTCGAGCACCTCGACCGCGTTCTGGACGACTTCCGTTTCCTTTTCCTTGCTCCCCGCATCGAGCGGTCCTGCGGCAAACAGCAGGACGACGACCACGACAGGGGCAATTGCCCAGCACAATCGTTTCATGGAATAACGCTCCTCTCCTTAAAATGATGGTACCGCGGGAGCAAAGCCGCTCCCCCGTTTCGACAGACATACGGGCGGCGAACGGTGTTCCGTACCAGGAATGAAACGGTCGTCCCGAAAATTCATGAGGGGGACCGGTGCTCCCCCGCCCATGCCCGCTTTCCCTTCCCGGTGAGGCGCTTCAGGGACCGTTCCTCTCTGAGGGCGTCGGAACGGGTCCCGCACGGCCATTTTGCCAGGAGCGCCACGGGGGGATTCATCCGGGTGAAAGCAGCGCCGTTGCCGGTCAGGTGCCGCCGGTATCGGGCGTCCGGGTCCTTCGCGATGCCCGTGTAGATCTTCCCTCCCCGGCATTCGATCATGTAGACCCACCAGATGCCCGCCATCCTGTCCGCGTCCCGTAATCCCCTCAGGGGGCTTCGGCCGTCGAAGGATAGCCTTCCCGTGCTTTCCGGCCCCATGAGCCCATTATATTCCTTCCCTGCCCCTTCATTGGGAAAAGGCCGGAAGTCATTGTAGAATTTCCTCTAGACGTATCTGGAGGACAAGAGGCGCGGATCGGGCCTTTGGGAGGTGCACCATGTCCGACCTAAACCGGGAAAGGCTTTCTTCCTACCTGGAATCCCTCTCCGGAGAACCCGTGCGGGTCGTGGCCCTCACCCCCCTGGGGGAAACGGTAACGACCGGCGCCGTCAAGGAATACGGTTACGGCATCCCGGTCATGGTCGAGTACGAAATATCCGGAGAGCGCCGGAAGGCCGTGTTCGAGACGACGAGCCCGGGGCCCTTCGGGCATGAACACATGGCGGACAGGGCCCAGATGCTGCTGTGGGGCCACGAGGCATACAACCGACTTCCCCTTCATGCGCATTCCCTGGACGTGGGGGGGGTTGTTCCGGACGGCACTCTTCTCTCGCTCGGAAACGTGGAGGAGTTCTTCCTCCTCGTCGAGTACGTGGAAGGGCGCGGGTACATCCAGGACCTGGCCCGCCTCCAGGGCGGGGGAGCGCTCTCCGACATCGACCGGGCGCGCGCGGATGCCCTTTGCGACTACCTCGCAGACATCCACCAGGTAAGAGGCCCCGACCCCGGGCTGTACGTGCGGCGCATCCGGGAGCTTTTGGGTCACGGGGAGTACATCATGGGGCTGCTCGACAGCTATCCGCCGAGGCATGGATTCATCACCCCGAAGCTCCTCGAGGGGATCGAGCAACGGTGCGTGTCCTGGCGCTGGCGGATCAAGGGACGGACCCACCGGCTCAGGCAGGTGCACGGGGACTTCCACCCCTATAACATCCTGTTCGGTGAAGGCATCCGGTTCCGGGTGCTGGACCGTTCCCGCGGCGAATGGGGCGACCCGTCCGACGATGTCACCTCGCTCACCGGGAATTACCTCTTCTGCTCCCTCCAGCGTAATGGAAAGCTTTCCGGGTCCTTCGAAACCCTGTTCCGGAGGTTCTGGGACCGGTACCTCGAGAAAACGGGCGACCGGGAGATGCTGGAGGTCGCCGCCCCCTTCTACGCATTCCGGGGGCTTGTGATGGCCAGCCCCGTCTGGTATCCCACCCTGGACGAGGACGTACGCAGAAAACTCTTCTCCTTCATAGAGGGCGTCCTGGACGCGGAGGCATTCGACCCGGGCCGCGTGAACGACTACTGCGGGGAAAGGTAACCGTGGAAGCGGGGTTTGCCGTCTGGATCACGGGACTGCCGGCGTCGGGAAAATCGACCGTCGCCGCCGGGTTGAAGAAAGAGCTTGCCTCCCGCGGGGTGAACGTCGCGGTGCTTGAGTCCGACGTACTCCGGAAGGTCCTTACCCCGCAACCGCGATACGACGACGAAGAGCGGGACATTTTTTACGCCGCGCTCGCCCACATAGGCCAGCTCCTGACCGAACACGGCGTATCCGTGATCTTCGACGCGACCGCCAACAGGCGCGCTTATCGGGACCGGGCCCGGCACGCCATTGCCCGGTTTCTGGAAGTATTCGTCGACTGCCCCCTCGACGTATGCATCTCGCGGGACCCCAAGGGAATCTACCGGAGAGGAAGGGAAGGAAGCGCCCCCGGGGTTCCCGGCCTTACGGCTGTCTATGAACCCCCCCACGCTCCCGACGTGGCGGTATGGGGCGACGCGGAGGATCCGGCACGCGCCGCACGGCGAATCGTCGACAAACTCATCGAAACAGGATTCGTGAAGGAGTGAAGCCATCGTGGAGACACCCAAAGGCATCGGAGACCAATTTCAGCAGGAAACGAAATACGAGCGGGGACGGTTGGGGGGAGACCCGATCGACTGGTCGTCCAAACCTCCTCTGTACAAGAAATATCCCGGCGCGAGAGAGATCCGGCTCCCCCCGCCGGAGGCGCCCGTCCGTTTCTCCTTTATGGAAATCGTGTCCCGAAGGCGCAGCGTTCGGGAATACTCCCCCCGGCCCCTTCGCCGGGAGGACGTCTCTTCCCTTTTGTGGATCTCCTCCGGCATCCAGAGGGTGCAGGCGGGCCACGAATTCCGTACCGTCCCCTCCGCCGGCGCCCTGTACCCGGTCGATACGTACGTGATCGCCCACCGTGTGGAAGGAGTGGAGCGCGGCGTGTACCATTACGGCGTCCACGGCCATCTCCTGGAGGAGGTGACTCCGGGGGATGTCGGAGGGGACCTCTCCCGCGCGGCGCTATTCCAGCAATTCTGTTCCGAGGCGGCCGCCGCCTTCGTCTGGACGGCCATCTTCCCCCGCACCAAGTGGAAATACCGTCAGCGGGCCTACCGGTACGTCTACCTCGACGCGGGGCATATCGCGCAGAACCTGGCACTGGCGGCCGTCGGGCTCGGGCTGGGAAGCTGTCAGGTGGCCGCCTTCTTCGATGACGAGATGAACGCCCTCCTGGGCGTGGACGGCGTGGAAGAGAGCGTCATCTACCTGAGCGCCGTGGGGCATCCCCGCTGACCGGCGGGGGGGCGCAACGAACATCGCTCACAGGGAAGCAATGCTCGCCCGGTAGGCTTGGAGCGTCCCCGCATCGAAAAGAACAAACCGGACGAGCGCGGGCGCCCTTTCCTCCTTCGACAGGAACGCCGAGACGGTCGACAGGGCGACGAACGAAGCCTCCCCTACCGGATATCCGTACGCCCCCGTGCTGATCGAGGGAAAGGCGACCGACCGCAACCCCATCTCCCCGGCGATCCGGAGCGAGTTCCGGTAGCAGGAGGCGAGAATCTCGGGCTCCCCCTGATTCCCTCCCCTCCACACCGGCCCGACCGTGTGGATGACGTATTTTGCGGGGAGCCGCCCGCCGGTCGTCACCACCGCCTCCCCGAGGGAGCACCCCCCCTGCCTCGCCCGGATCGCTTTGCATGCCTCAAGGATCGCGGGGCCGCCGGCCCGATGTATCGCCCCGTCCACCCCTCCTCCCCCGAGCAACGACCTGTTCGCGGCGTTCACGACGGCGTCCGTCGATTCCTTCGTGATATCGCCCTGGACAAGCCGGATCGTGCCAATGCCGAAACCCCTCTCCATCCCATTCCTCCCGATCGGTGGTATCATTTTTCATGATACCCCATGCCCGGCGGGGCGAACGGGAGGGAAAGATCATGTTCCTTCTGGATACCATGGCGGAGAACAAGATACGCGAAGCGATGGCGAGGGGGGAGTTCGCAAACCTTCCGGGCGCCGGCAAGCCCCTCCGCCTCGAGGACGACTCGATGATCCCCGACGACCTCCGCGTCGCCTACAAGATACTCCGTAACGCCGGATGCATCCCCCCCGAACTGGAAGTGCGCAAGGAGATCATCACACTCCGGGACCTGCTCCGGACCATCGAGGACGAGGGGGCTAAAAGGGAAAAGATTCGGGAGCTTAACTACAAACTTATGAAGCTTGGCATAATGAGAAGGCGGATGGTGACCCTCGACGAATTCCCCGAGTACAAGGAACGGATCCTCGATAAAATGGGCGCAGGAAACCCTGGGTAACCCCTCTCCTTCTCGTTTCGGCCGCGTATTCCTGATCACGATAGAATCGTTCGCAGTGGGAGGCCCCATCGCATGACCCCGGCCGATACGATCCCCGTCCCGAACGAGATTTCCCTCCGCGTGCTCCGTGCCCTGCGAAAGAGAAGGAAACTCTGGCGGTTCCTCCGGGCGTTTTGCCGTGCCGCGGAGAAAGCAAAAGGGTCCCCGTACCTCGTGGGGGGGATCGTCCGCGATCTCATCGAGGGGCGACCGGGCAAGGACGTCGACCTGATGGTCACCGGAATCGGGTTCGATGCGCTGGGGGAAATCGTCTTGGGCCTTCCCCGGAGAGAACTCGGGATCCGGCGGGTCATCGCAGCAGGAAAGCGGTTCGCCGTGTACAAGGTGTCGACCTCCTGGTCCGCGGAGAAGATCGACGTGGCGCTTGCGCGTACGGAGTTCTCCACCGGCCCGGGCCACCGCCAGTTCGAGGTCCACACCGACGGAGTCGATGCCCGGGGAGACGCGGCCCGCCGCGATTTTACGATCAACAGCCTGATGTTCTCCTTTCACACGGAGAACAACCGGCTCACGGGGGAGGTGATCGACTTTTTCGGGGGGCGGGAAGACCTCCGCCGCAAACGGATTCGGGGCGTGGGGAATCCGCAGGACCGGATCCGGGAAGACCCCCTGCGGATGTTGCGGGCCATCCGCCAGAAGAATGAACGGCCCGGCTATCGGATCGAGAAGAAAACCTGGCAGGCGATCTGCGGAGAAGCAAAGGAGCTGTTGGGAACGATTTCCGGCGAGCGCCTCGTTGACGAACTGGCGAAATCGCTGTCGGCGAACCCCTCCGGAACGGTATCGGACCTGTACCGGGCGGGCATTCTGCCGCTGTTGATCCCCGAGATCCCGAACGGTTGGTCCGGCCCGCTGTCGCGCCTGAAGACACGATACACCCTCCTCCAGGCTTCTCTCGGCCGCTTCCTGCCGGAGACGATGCTGTTCGCCAATCTCCTCGTGGACGTCGCGCAGAACGAGTCCCGTCATCGCACCCGCGGGGGGAAACGGGATTCCCCGCACGGTCGGGGGCGTTCCCCGGCAGGACCGATCGGAAGGGACGCCTTCCGCCTTCCCCGCACGGATGCACTCGCCCGAAGGCTTCACATCCCCCGAGTTCGGCGAGTGGTCCAGATGGTCGAGGACGTTTTTCGGTTATTCCACATCCAGATACTGCGCAACCCGCACGCACAGATCGAGACGATCTTCGGCCGATGGGAGGACCGGAAGCATCTGCACGTGCTCTATACAGCCTCCCGCGCAGCGGCCTCGAGGAACGTCGAGGACTTTCGTCCGGTCCTTCGAACCGCGGCAAGACGTCCGCCCCTCCTTTCCGGCGACGACATCCTCGCATTGGGGGTCCCGGCGGGGCCCCGGGTGGAATCGATCCTGGAGGAGGTCCGGGAAGCCACGCTTACCGGCAAGGTTTCGGACAGAAACGGGGCGGAGAGACTGGCCTTCCTGCTACTCGCAGAAAAGCATCTCCCTGCGATTTCTCATCGGTGTCGAAAATCGAGAAGAAGGGTGAGCAAGAGCCCCAGCAGGGCAAGATAGAGGACGAAGTCGTTCGGGACGAGATTGCGAAGTTCCTCGATCCCGTCGTACATCAGGAAACTGGAAAGCAGCGGGCCGGCGCCGGACCTCTGAAACGGGAATCTGTCAACGAACCGACCTGCCCCCGCGGGTACCCCTGGAGCCGAAATCAAATCCGCCGCTCCAGCCGGGACCGCCCGTATTCCCTCGGGACCTCTCCGGGGAGGAGGAGCGGACGCGCGGCGATTGCTCCCCCTGTCCCCTGGGTCCCGCCTGAGGCCTGATCGCGCGACCGGATGCGGGTGCAGCGGGCGCCCTGCCTCCCCTGGAAATCGACCCTCCCTCCCCTCTTCCCGGTGAGGAGCGCCGTCCGGCTCCGGAAGGAACCACCGCGCTCGAGGGACGCACACGCGAGCGGACGCTGTTTCCGTACTTCTCTGTCTGTGTCAGGGCATTCGACCTCTCCGCGCGAACTCCCGATCCCCGTCCCGGGCGGGGTGAGGAGGGGGCTATCCGCTCCAATCTCTCCTGTCGTGCAGGACTTTCCCTTGCGGGACGTCCCGTCTCCCTCAGATTCCGGGAGCGATCACTTTGCGTGCGCGTGCTCCGGTCTGCCCCCCGCCCGCCGGGCCCGGGGGAACCGCGGTCGCCGCTTTGCACCATCGGCCTTGCTCCATTGCGAAGCGGAGTGGTGCGCGTGCTAACCGAAGCGTTTCTCTCCCTGCGGACGACTGTCCAATCCCGCCAATTGCCGCCTTGGTTCCCCGTCCCCCGCACGTAGACGGTTCCCCGCGAAAGAGGCCGCTGCCACGAGGTAAGCCGGGTATCGGAGCGAGTATACGCAATGCGACCCGTCCGCTCCCCGGGACGCAGGGGAACCCAGCGCACATTGCGGCCGTTTTGGACGAAGCGCACCCGTGCCGGGTAATAGTACGAATGCCCGTGGTAATACGGGTAGTTGTAGCCCCCCCATGCGAAGGAGAAGGAGATGAACGAGTGGAACGGATACCAGACCCAGCCGAAAGCCGGGTCGGTGTACCAGTACCCGTAGTGGTAGGGGTACCAACCCCACGGCTCGTAGGAAACCCAAGTCCACCCATAGGGGGAGATCCAGGCCCATCGTCCGTAATAGTAGGGGGACCACCCCTGCGAAACACGTGGCCGCCACACGTATCCATATTCGGAAGAGTTCACCCACTCCCCGTAATCGCGCAGTTCGTTGGCCGCAGCCGGAGGAACATTGGCCTGTTTTTCGGTCTCCGAAAGAGGAGGGGGTTCCTCAAAGGAGTCCCGGCCCTCCCCGGTATACGCGCTTACCCGGACATCCCTCCCGAGGGAGGCCTGCTCTCCCGCCTTGACGGGGATCCGCTCGCTCTCCGTGTTTACCGTCCCTTCGCCCTCGCGGACGACAAGCGTGGAATCGCCGCCTTTCGTGGCGGTCATCCAATATCTTCCGGGGACGGAGAATTCCGCCCTCCCTTCCCCGGGGGCCGTGACGCTGACGGGGGCGAAATCGGTTTCCGGCAGGTAGAACCGGATCTCTCCGGCCCGGAGCTCGAAAGCGGTTTTCCCATCCTCGAGGCCAAGGATGGCAATCTCCGTGCCGCTCGTCAGAAGGACGAATTGCCCCCCGTGGAACTGCAGCTCCGCCTCAGATCCTTCCGGGATGCTGACCAGCGACCTCACGGGAACGGGACTGTTGCTGGAAAACTCCTCCCAGTCCCCGGAGTCAGGTGTGCGGACCCAGGCGGACCCCTCGAAGATCTTCAGGCGGGTAACGGAATAGGCGGGAACGCCAGCGACCTCCGCGCTCTCCTCCGCCGCATGACCCGGAACGGCAAATAGCGCCAAGGCAATCGCCATAATCCCGATATGTTTTGCGAATTTCATTGTGCCCTCCCCCTTCCCTTGACACCGTCACGACGTTGCACGATCCCGCTATCTCCCTGGTTCTTACTGCTTAGGTAATTGCCTGCGTCTGTATATCGGTAATTCTGCCGGCACCGGGTCCGCTCCAACCGGCATACTGGTTAGACGCCGCCAGGCGGCAAGAAAATTCAACCGTTCGACCCGTTCTCCCCTGTGGATTTCTCTCTTGTCCCGTTTCCATGATACCTTTTAAACCCTGACGGGTCGGGAAAGTTCCGCTCCCCGCCCCATCCGTCGCCAGGATTGGTATACTTCTTATCCACTCGATCTGCCGCAGGGGGATAATCTTGTACCGGCTGAACGACCGGAACCGCGCGATCGGTGAGATGTTTTCCTCGATCGCGCCCAGGTACGACCTGCTGAACCGGCTTCTTTCCCTCGGGACGGACCGCCGGTGGCGCCGGGAGGCCGTGGCATGGATCAGACCCGAAACGGGAGGGGTCCACCTGGACGTGGCAACCGGGACCGCCGATGTTGCTCTCGAGATCTTTCGGCAGAAGGGAAACGGGGCGTTCGTGGCCGGGGTGGACATATCGGCCGCGATGATGCGGATCGGCAGGGAGAAGGCGGCCCGCGCGGGACTTTCGAGCAGGCTGGCGTTCGTCCTGGCGCCGGGAGAGGCGCTCCCCTTCCGGGACGACGCGTTCGACTCCGCGTCCATCGCCTTCGGGATCCGGAACGTGGTCCGCCGGGATCGGGGCCTCAAGGAGATGTGCCGCGTGGTGAAGCCGGGAGGGCGTGTCGTAATTCTGGAGTTCTCGCAGCCGGAGTCCGCCCTTTTCGGGGCCCTTTACCGGTATTATTTCACCCGGGTGCTCCCGCTGCTGGGGGGTCTGGTTTCCCGCCGGAGCGCATACGCATACCTTCCGGACTCCGTCCGGGAGTTTCCTCCTCCCCGGGAATTCGCCGAAATGATGCGCGATGCGGGATGCGACCCGGTAACTTTCCGGGCGCTGACCCGGGGAATCGTGACTCTTTACGTCGGGGTAAAGCGCTCGGTACCGGGCTAATTCGCCATCTGGACCTGACCGGCGTCGAACCACCCTTCGAACAACGCGGTCGTGAGGTACCGTTCCCCCGCGTCGGGCAGAACCGTCACGATCGTCTTCCCTTCGAATTCGGGGGACCGGGCCAGCCGGACGGCTGCGGCCGCCGCCGCGCCGCAGGAGATCCCGCACAGGATCCCTTCTTCCCGCGCCAGCCTCCGGGCGAACTCGATCGATTCGTCGTTGGTGACGGTTTCCACCCTGTCCACCAGCGAAAGGTCGAGCACATCGGGGAGGAATCCCGCGCCGATCCCCTGGATCTTGTGAGGCCCCGGCGTAAGCGGTTCCCCCCGCAGTTTCTGCGAGATGACGGGGCTGTGAACGGGTTCGACCGCCACGGACAGGATCGATTTCCCCTTCGTGTTCTTGATGTATCGCGAGACCCCCGTTAGCGTGCCGCCCGTTCCGACGCCGGAGATGAATACGTCGATCTTTCCCTCCGTATCCTCCCAGATTTCCGGGCCGGTCGTGTCCTCGTGGATCTGCGGGTTGGCGGGGTTATTGAACTGCTGCGGCAGGAAATATTTCGCGGGGTCCGACGCGACGATCTCGTTCGCCTTGTCGATCGCCCCCTTCATCCCCTTGGCCCCTTCCGTCAGCACCAGCGTTGCCCCGAAGGCCTGCAGCACCGTCCGGCGCTCGATGCTCATCGTCTCCGGCATCGTGAGGATGATCCCGTATCCTCGCGCGGCGGCAACGTAGGCAAGGGCGATTCCCGTGTTTCCCGACGTCGGCTCCACGATCGTCTTTCCCGGGCCGAGAAGTCCCCGCTTCTCCCC
>JBAULH010000060.1:0-7329 GCA_049578085.1 Candidatus Deferrimicrobiaceae bacterium | reverse complement strand
GGACGAAGTCATCCGCCAGCTTCCGGTGATGCTCAACCGGGCCCCGACGCTGCACCGACTGGGAATCCAGGCGTTCGAGCCCGTGCTGATCGAGGGGAAGGCGATCCAGCTGCACCCCCTCGTGTGCACCGCCTTCAACGCGGATTTCGACGGAGATCAGATGGCGGTCCACGTCCCGCTCTCCATCGAGGCGCAGATGGAGGCGAGGGTGCTGATGATGTCCACCAACAATATCCTTTCCCCCGCGCACGGCAAGCCGGTGATCAGCCCCACGCAGGACATCGTGCTCGGCATTTACTACCTCACGCGACCCCGGGAGGGCCTCAAGGGGCAGGGCAGAAAATTCGCCAACTTCGACGAGGTCCGGATTGCCTTCGATGCGGGAGCGATCAAATTACAGACCAAGATCCACGTGAGGGTCGACGGGAAGATCGTGGACACCACTACCGGGCGCGTCCTCCTGTACGAGGTGGTTCCCCGGGAGGTTCCGTTCGACCTGGTCAACCGCGTGATGAAAAAGAAGGACCTCGCGGAACTTATCGACGTGACATACCGCCACTGCGGGCAAAAGGCGACCGTCCTCCTGTCCGATCATCTCAAGACGCTCGGCTATACCTACGCAACGGTCTCGGGCATATCGATCTGCATGAACGACATGAAGATCCCGACCAACAAGAAGTCGCTCCTGGACAAGGCGACCGCCGATGTGGAGGCCGTTGTGGAGGAGCACCAGGGCGGGCTGATCACCAACGGCGAGCGGTACAACAAGGTGGTCGATATCTGGTCCGCCGCGACCGAGCAGATCGCGTTGGAGATGCTTCGCGAGATGGGGACGGAGACGATCAAGACCCGCGAGGGAAAGGACATGAAAGTTCCGAGCTTCAACCCCATCTACATGATGGCGGATTCGGGGGCGCGGGGCTCCGACAAGCAGATGCGGCAGCTTGCCGGGATGCGGGGACTGATGGCAAAACCTTCCGGGGAGATCATCGAGACCCCCATCACCTCGAACTTCCGGGAAGGCCTGTCGGTCGGCCAGTACTTCATCTCCACTCATGGAGCCAGAAAGGGGCTCGCCGACACCGCGCTCAAGACGGCGAACTCCGGATACCTTACCCGGAGACTGGTGGATGTAGCCCAGGACTGCATCATCATCGAGCAGGACTGCGAGACCCTGGACGGGATCCCCGTCCGGGCGCTCGTGGAGGGCGGGGAGATCATCGACAGGCTGTCCGACCGCATCCTCGGGCGGGTGGCGCTCGAGGACATCCACGACAGCGACGGAGAACTGCTTGTCACCGCCAATGAGGAGATCACGGAAGACGTAGCGCGCAAGGTCGAGATGTCGGGGATGGACGAGATCAAGATCCGTTCCGCCCTGACATGCGAGAGCAAGCGGGGAGTATGTGCGCTCTGTTACGGTCGTGACCTGGCTCGGGGCAAGATGGTCACCATCGGGGAGTCGATCGGGATCATCGCCGCCCAGTCGATCGGGGAACCCGGCACGCAGCTCACGATGCGCACGTTCCACATCGGTGGAACGGCCTCCCGCTTCGTCGAGCAAAGCTACATCCAGTCGAAAAACCCGGGAAAGATCAAGTTCCAGGATCTGACCGTGATGAAGAACAAGCAAGGGAAGCACGTCGCCATGAACCGGAACGGCTTCCTTGTCCTCCAGGACGAGAACAACCGGGAACGGGAGAAATATCCGATTACCTACGGGGCGACCCTGAAGGTGAAAAACGCGGAGAAGGTCAAGGAGGGGCAGCGGCTCGCCGAATGGGACCCCTATAACATTCCGATTCTCACGGAAGTTTCCGGAATCATCAAGTTCGGGGATATCCTCGATGGGATCACCGTGCGGGAACAGCTCGATGAGGTGACGGGACGATCCACACGCGTGATCATCGAGCCGAGAGACCCGGACGCCCGTCCGCGCATCTCGATCAAGGATGTGAAAAGCAGGACGCTCAAGCTTCCCGGGTCCACGAGCGAAGCCCGGTACCTCCTCCCCATCGGTTCGAACATCCTCGTCGAGGAAGGGCAGGAGGTGCTGGCCGGGGACATCATTGCGAAGATTCCCAGGGAGACCACGAAAACGAAAGACATCACCGGCGGTCTCCCGCGGGTGGCCGAGCTCTTCGAGGCAAGGAAACCCAAGGAGTTCGCCGTCATCTCCGAGATCGACGGCGTGGTACGACTGGGGAAGGACTTCAAGGGGAAACGGAAGATCCAGGTGGTTCCGGACATCGGGGAGCTGCGGGAATACACCATCCCCCGAGGGAAGCACATCACGGTTCATGACGGGGAGAGAATCCGAGCCGGAGAATCCCTCATGGACGGTTCCCCCAACCCCCACGACATCTTGCGGGTCCAGGGGGACAAGGACCTCGCCCGCTTTCTCGTGGACGAGATCCAGGAGGTCTACCGTCTCCAGGGAGTCCGGATCAACGACAAGCATATCGAGGTCATCGTCCGGCAGATGCTCCGGCGGGTCAAGATCAGCGACCCGGGAAACACCAATTTCCTCGTGGGTCAAAGCGTAGAGAAGTGGATTTTCAAGGAGGAGAACGAGCGGATCGCGTCGGACGGAGACACCCCTGCGAAGGCGGACCCGCAGCTCCTGGGGATCACCAAGGCATCCCTGTCCACGGAATCCTGGATCTCGGCGGCCTCGTTCCAGGAGACCACGAAGATTCTCACGGACGCCGCCGTCCACGGACGGGTTGATTCCCTGTCCGGCCTGAAGGAGAACGTCATCATGGGAAGGCTTATTCCGGCCGGGACGGGGGGCAAGCTTTACCGGCTCATCGACATGGAGGCCGATCCGCCGCTCCCCTCCGAGATCAAGGAGGAGCCGACCGAGGAGTTGATGGACGAAGAGGAAGAAACCGGTTGACATGACAACTGTAAAATGATAGAAAAACTTTTTTAGTTCCGAATAGTATGGACGAAATCAGCGGGAAGGATTTGGGGATGCCCACGATCAACCAGCTTGTCCGGAAGGGGCGCGAGTCGGTCGTTCACAGGAGCGACTCCCCCGCGCTGGACCGATGTCCCCAGAAGCGGGGAGTATGCCTGCGGGTGTACACCACGACCCCGAAAAAACCGAATTCCGCGTTGCGGAAAGTCGCCCGGGTGAGGCTTACGAACGGGGTCGAAGTCACCGTATATATTCCGGGAGAAGGGCACAACCTCCAGGAACACTCCGTCGTGCTGATTCGGGGAGGCAGGGTCAAGGACCTCCCCGGCGTTCGGTACCACATCATACGCGGGAAGCTGGATTCCGTTGGTGTCCAGGACAGACGGAAGTCGCGGTCGAAGTACGGCGCAAAACGACCCAAATAGCTTTCCCTGACCGGAACGAGGCAGTTCCCGCCTTTTTTCCCGGCGGATCCGCCGGAACGGGACACAAGTGATGGTAGCCGCCATACTCCGCGGGGCATTCGACCGCGAGTGGTGGCTATATGTTCGTTCAATGAAGAGGCATAAATGGTGAGGAGGCATTCCTGATGCCAAGAAGAGGGTTTGTGTCCAGACGGTCCGGCGGGGCGGATCCGGTCCACGGCGATGCGCTCGTTGCGAGGATGATCAACGGGATCATGCGAAAAGGAAAGAAGACCGTCGCGGAGCGGATTGTTTACGGTTCGATGGAAATCATCAAGGATAAGGCGAAGGAGGATCCGGTAGCCGTCCTGAAGAAGGCGGTGGAAAACACCAAGCCCCTTCTTGAGGTAAAGTCCCGCCGCGTGGGGGGTGCAACCTATCAGGTTCCGGTGGAGGTCCGTCCCGAGAGACGCCTTGCGCTTTCGCTACGGTGGATGATCAACTTCGCGAGAGGACGCACCGAAAAAACGATGGTCGACCGCCTGTCGGGGGAAATCCTGGACGCCTACAACAACCGGGGCCTGACGGTCAAAAAGAAAGAAGACACACATAAGATGGCCGAGGCCAACAAGGCCTTCGCGCATTACCGCTGGTAAACCGCTTAGGATGCCGGGAAGGAAGACGAGGAAGTGGCAAGAACCACCCCATTGGGCAACACCCGGAACATCGGGATCATGGCCCACATAGACGCCGGGAAGACCACTACCACGGAGCGCGTCCTGTACTACACGGGCGTCTCCCACAAGATGGGGGAGGTGCACGAGGGGACCGCGACCATGGACTGGATGGAGCAGGAACAGGAGCGGGGAATCACGATCACCTCCGCAGCGACCACCTGCTTCTGGCGGGACCACCGGATCAACATCATCGATACTCCCGGTCACGTCGATTTCACCATCGAGGTGGAACGATCGCTTCGCGTTCTCGACGGCGCGGTCGCCGTGTTTTGCGCCGTGGGAGGAGTGGAGCCCCAATCGGAGACCGTGTGGCGGCAGGCCGACAAATACCGCGTTCCGCGCCTGGCGATGATCAACAAGATGGACAGGGTGGGATCCGATTACGACCGTGTCATCCGCATGTTGAAGGAGCGTCTCGGAGCCAACCCCGTTCCGATCCAGCTTCCTATGGGGAAGGAGGAGGGGTTCCGCGGGATCGTCGACCTGGTACGGATGAAAGCCGTCGTATGGGATGAGGACATTCTCGGGGCAAAATACCGGGTCGAGCCTATTCCCGCGGATATGGAAGGGGCCGTCGCGTCCGCTCGGGAGCGGCTTCTGGAGTCTCTTGCCGACATTAACGACTCGCTGCTCGAGAAATATCTGGCCGGCAACGAGATCGAGGAGACGGCGCTTAAGAAGGCGATCCGGGAGGCGACCATAAGTCTGAGGATCGTGCCTGTCCTGTGCGGAACCGCATTCCGGAACAAGGGAATCCAGCCTCTCCTCGACGCCATCGTCGATTATCTTCCCTCGCCTTCCGACGTGCCCCCCGTGGAAGGTATTGATGCGCGCGATCAATCGATCGTCATCCGCCGGGCCGACGACGCGGAGCCATTCGCCGCCCTTGTCTTCAAGACCATGACGGATCCGTTCGTAGGGCAACTCACGTTTCTCCGTGTCTATTCCGGGACGCTTGCCACGGGCGACCAGGTGTACAACTCCACGAGGATGAAGAAGGAGCGGATAGGCCGGATTCTGAAGATGCACTCGAACAAGAGAGAGGAGATCAAGGCGGTCTATGCGGGCGACATCGCGGCGTGCGTCGGCCTGAAAAACGCCATCACCGGCGAGACATTGTGCGCCCCTGATAAGGAAATCGTACTGGAGTCCATTCCCGCGCCCGATCCCGTGATCTCCATCGCCATCGAGCCGAAAACGAAGGCGGACCAGGAAAGACTGGGACTTTCCCTCCAGAAGCTTGCCCACGAGGACCCCTCTTTCCATGTGAGGGTGGACGAGGAGACGGGGCAGACGCTGATCTCCGGCATGGGGGAGCTGCACCTGGAAATCATCGTGGACCGGTTGCTGCGGGAGTTCAAGGTGGAGGCGAGCGTGGGGCGTCCCCAGGTCGCCTACCGGGAGACCGTCACGCGTGCAGCGAAGTACGAGGGGCGCTATGTCCGCCAGACAGGGGGGCGGGGGCAGTACGGCCATGTAAAGATATCCGTGGAGCCGAACCAGGCCGGGAAGGGACTAGAGTTCGTAAACAAGGTATTCGGGGGAGCCGTCCCGAAGGAATACATCCCCGCCGTGGAGAAAGGAGTGCGGGAGGCATCGGAGACGGGAATCGTTGCGGGATACCCCATGGTCGACACGATCGTGACGCTTCTCGATGGTTCCTACCACGATGTGGACTCCTCCGAGATGGCGTTCAAGATCGCGGGCTCGATGGCGTTTAAGGGGGCTTGCCAGAGCGCGAATTCCGTTATCCTCGAGCCGGTAATGTCGGTCGAGGTGGTGAGCCCGGATGAGTTCCTGGGGGATGTCATCGGAGACCTGAGTTCCCGCCGGGGCCGCATACAGAAGATCGAGGTCCGGGGGAAAACCCAGGTGATCGACTCCCACGTTCCGCTTTCGGAAATGTTCGGGTACGCCACGGATCTTCGTTCGAAGACGCAGGGAAGAGCCACCTACAGCATGCAGTTTGACCATTACGAGCCTGCCCCGATCTCCGTAAGCGAGGAAATTGTCGCGAAAGTGAAGGGCGCCTAGGCGAAAACCCGCGAAAGGGAGGGACCGCACATGGCCAAGCAGAAATTCGAGCGCAAGAAGCCGCACGTAAACGTCGGCACGATCGGTCACGTGGATCACGGCAAGACGACCTTGACCGCGGCGATTACGAAGGTATTGGCGACTCGCGGGCTGGCGCAGTTTGTGGCGTTTGATCAGATTGACCGTGCTCCGGAGGAGCGTGAGCGGGGGATCACGATTGCGACGGCGCACGTGGAGTACGAGACGGCGAAGCGTCATTATGCTCACGTGGACTGTCCCGGTCACGCCGACTACATCAAGAACATGATCACGGGCGCGGCGCAGATGGACGGTGCGATTCTGGTGGTTTCGGCGGCGGACGGTCCGATGCCGCAGACGCGGGAGCACATTTTGCTGGCTCGCCAGGTGGGGGTTCCGTGCATCGTGGTGTTTTTGAACAAGGTGGACATGGTGGACGATCCGGAGCTATTGGAGCTGGTGGAGCTGGAGCTTCGGGAGTTGCTCTCCAAGTACAATTTTCCCGGGGACGAGACTCCGATCGTTCGGGGGAGTGCGCTGAAGGCTCTGGAGTGCGGTTGCGGGAAGGAGGGTTGCGCCGCCTGCCAGTGCATCACGGACCTGACGGACGCGGTGGACTCGTTTGTTCCGATGCCGGTTCGCGACGTGGACAAGCCGTTTCTGATGGCGGTGGAGGACGTGTTTTCGATTTCGGGTCGGGGGACGGTGGTGACCGGCCGTGTGGAGCGCGGTGTGATCAAGGTGGGGGACGAGGTGGAGGTTCTGGGTCTTCGTCCGACGCAGAAGACGGTTGCCACGGGCGTGGAGATGTTCCGGAAGCTGTTGGATCAGGGGCAGGCGGGGGACAACATCGGCGTATTGCTTCGGGGGACGAAGAAGGACGATGTGGAGCGGGGTCAGGTGTTGGCGAAGCCGGGTTCGATCACTCCGCACCGGAAGTTCCAGGCGTCGGTGTACATTTTGACGAAGGAGGAGGGGGGCCGTCACACGCCGTTTTTCAACGGGTACCGTCCGCAGTATTACTTCCGGACGACGGACGTGACGGGTGTGGCGACGCTTCCCGAGAACGTGGAGATGGTGATGCCGGGGGACAACGTGGGGCTGACGGTGGAGCTGATCACCCCGGTGGCGATGGAGAAGGAGCTGCGGTTCGCGATCCGGGAGGGCGGACGCACCGTGGGGGCCGGCGTCGTTTCGGAAATCGTGGAATAAC
>JBAULH010000059.1:0-15556 GCA_049578085.1 Candidatus Deferrimicrobiaceae bacterium | reverse complement strand
GCTCCCTTGAAGGAACCGCGAACCGACATTGCACCCCCCAAGGAGGGCACGATGAGAAAAATCCGATGGATCCACCGTATGGCCGGCATCGCCATCGCATGCGCGGCCCTCGTATCGCTGTCGCTCGGAACCGCGGGCGCAACCCCGTCCACGCAGATCTGGATCCCGTCCACCGACATCCAGCCGTTCAAGACGCTCCACTTCAATTTCGACACCTACATCCGCGCAAATAGCGAGGAAGGCGACGGCAAGCTTCCCCCCGTCGTCGTCCTGGGGCCGACCGTTGGAATCCTCCCCTTCGAGAAGATCCAGGCCGAGCTCGGATTCGACCTGATCCACGCCGGTTCCGACGCGGACGACCACCCGCTGTATTTCCACGGCAAGCTCGGCACTCCCGAAGACAGCCTGTTCCGATACTCCCCGGCCGTCGCCGTCGGAGGGTACAACTTCGGGACCAAGTCGGATGTGACCGACCAGGATATCGTCTACGGTTTGGTCGCCCGGACCTTCCCCGTCATCGGACGCATATCCGCGGGGTATTTCGCGGGGAACGACAAAATCCTTGTCGACGCAAACGGCGGCAAGGACGAGAAGGGCATCCTTCTCTCCTGGGACAGGACCCTCACAGAGATCTCCGACAAGCTCTGGGCCGCCGTGGACTATCAGGGAACCGACTCCGCGATCGGGGCCTTGAGTTTCGGCATTTCCTACGCGTTCGCGAAGAACGCGAGCATCATCTTCGGATACGACATCTACAACGAGCACAGGACCGCGGGGGAGAACACGTTCACCGTCCAGGTGGACTTCAATCTGCCGTAGGGCAATACGGGAACGGCTGCCAAGCGCAGTCTCCCGAAGCAATGCGATCAGGAACTTCCAGGTCCCGCCCCGTCGGCGGGCAGGAAAGGAGCAATACGATGAAACGATTCGCATCCGGGAAATGGCCGATCACCCTTCTGTGCCTCGCGGCCCTTCTGCTCGCGATCGGGGCCGCCGCCCCGGGGCTCGCGAACGAGGCGGCGGCTCCCGCCGCTGCGGGCCCGACCGCCGCCGAAGTGCAGAAGAACCTCGATTTCGTCTGGACCCTCGTCGCGGCATTCCTCGTCTTCTTCATGCAGGCGGGGTTCGCCATGGTGGAGTCCGGGTTCACCCGGGCGAAGAACGCGGTCAACATCATGATGAAGAACCTGATGGACTTCTCCGTCGGCTCGATCGCGTTCCTCGTGATCGGGTTCGGCATCATGTTCGGGACAAGTCCCACCGGCTGGTTCGGGACGGACGGGTTCCTCCTCTCCGACTTTGCGAAGGATGCCGACAAGTGGCTCTACGCCTTCTGGATGTTCCAGGTCGTCTTCGCGGCCACCGCGGCCACCATCGTCTCCGGGGCGATGGCGGAGAGGACGAAGTTCTCCGCCTACCTCGTCTACAGCGCCGTGGTCAGCGCCCTCATCTACCCGGTATTCGGTTCGTGGGCGTGGGGGAGTCTGTACCACGGCGGCGGGTGGCTCGAGAAGCTCGGGTTCATCGACTTCGCCGGATCCACCGTCGTCCATTCCGTGGGCGGATGGGCGGCGCTGTGGGGGGCGATCATGCTGGGCCCCCGCAAGGGCCGGTACACGAAGGAGGGGAAGGTGGTCGCCATCCCCGGCCACAGCATTCCGATGGCCGCCCTGGGAGTCTTCATCCTCTGGTTTGGGTGGTTCGGGTTCAACCCGGGAAGCACGACCGCCGGCATCCCCGACATCGCGCGGATCGCGGTGAACACGAACCTCGCCGCGGCAGCGGGGGCGTTCGCATCCCTCATCACCGCGTGGATCATCTTCAAGAAGCCGGACGCGGGCATGACCCTCAACGGGACACTGGCGGGACTCGTGGCGATCACCTCGCCGTGCGCCAGCGTGACGCCCGTCTCCTCGGTGCTCATCGGGGTAATCGCGGGCTTCGTCGTCGTCTTCTCCGTCCTCTTCTTCGACCGCATCCGGGTGGACGATCCGGTGGGCGCCATCTCCGTGCACGGGGTCTGCGGGGCGGTCGGGACCCTCTGCGCGGCCGTCTTCAACGAGGGAGGCTTTACCATGTCCCAGCTCGGCGTCCAGGCGCTGGGCGTCGCCGCCGCCTTTGTGTGGGTGAGCGTCACGGCCGGGTTCCTCTTCTTTCTCCTGAAAAAGACCGTCGGCCTCCGGGTGAGCGAAGAGGAGGAGATGGACGGCCTGGATTACCACGAGCACGGAAACACGGCATACGCCAACTTCCAGCTGGTCGAAAAGAGGTAGTCCGCCATGAAGAAGATCGAGGCGATCATCAAGCCGTTCAAGCTCGATGAGGTCAAGAACACGCTCCAGGAGATCGGTGTGTCCGGCATGACCGTCACGGAAGTGAAGGGGTTCGGACGCCAGAAGGGGCATACGGAGATTTACCGCGGCGCGGAGTACATGGTCGATTTCGTCCCGAAAATGAAGTTGGAGGTGACGGTGACGGCCGACTCGGTTTCTTTGGTCGTCGAGAGAATCCTCACCTCCGCCCGCACCGGCAAGATCGGCGACGGGAAGATCTTCGTCTTCGACGTGGAGGAGGTCGTGCGGATACGCACGGGAGAACGGGGCCGGGAAGCCCTGTAGAAAGGGCCAAACGGCCCTTTCTACCACCCGGCCACGCTCAGGAAAAAAAGCCAGCCGGTGATCGTGACGGCCGAGACCGCGGTGGACAGGACGATGATCGTGCTGGCCAGGTCCGTGTCCCCCTTGAGCTGCGACGCCATCACGTAGGTGACCACAGCCGCCGGACACCCCATCATGATCACCCCCACACGCAGGTCATCTCCCGTGAGGCCCATCCACCGATACACGGCGACCGCCAGGGCCGTCAACAGGATGACTTTCATCCCCGTAGCCAACGCGGCGAGACGGAATCCCGAACGGGCCCGCTCGAAGGAAAAGGCCCCTCCGAGGCAGAGAAGGGCAAGCGGCAGCGTGGCCGAGGAAAGGATCGAAAGCGTCCTGTCCGCCACCAGGGGGAGGGGAATCTTGAACAGGCTCCAGAAAATTCCGATGAAGCAGGAGAGAATGACGGGATTGATGGCAAGCTGGTACGCGACCCGCCGCGCGTTCTCCCGGCCTCTGTGATTCCCCTTGCCGTGCGGAGTGACGAGAGCGACGACCGCGAGGGAGTTGATGAGCGGAACCATGAAGCCCAGGAGGATCCCGGCCTTCGTCAGACCGATGTCCCCGACCGCGGAGAAAACGATCGGCAGCCCCATATAGGCCAGGTTCCCCCGGACCGTCGCCTGGACGAACGAGCCGCGCTCGCCGGGCGTTATGTCGAGGTTTCGGGAGAGGACGGCCGCCGCAAGGAACGTGGCGATTGTCGCCGCGTACCCGCCCACGACAAGAGGCACGTTGAACGCCTCGCGAAAATTCGAGGTGCCGATCTTGTAGAACAGGAGAGCGGGGAGCAACAGGTAGTAGACGAGCAGGTTCGCCGTGTCGATGAAGGGCTCCCCGATGAACCGGAACCGGCGGGCTGTGGCGCCGATGGCGATCACGAGGAAAACCGGCAGAACCGCCTGCAGGATCTCCATGTTCCTCCTCTCCTCACGAACAACGGGCGACCCGCGGAAGCAGGGCCGCCCGTCTCGAACCGTCCCGACGTCTCGCTGTCCGGCCGCAGAGCTCTCCCGGCGCTACCTCGCCACCGGACCGGGTATCCTCGTAAGGATACCGATGATCCCCCCCGGCTCACTCATCGGTGATCGGGCATCCGCGTTTCGGGGGGATATCATTTCCCGTATGCGGACGTGAGGTAATCGAGGACCCTCGCGGCTTCCTCGTCAGTGATCCAGCCCGCCTTCTTCCCCTGCATCTCCTTGATGATTGCCGACCACTTATCCTTTGTCTCGGTCCGGGCCGTGGCCCGGTCGAGGCCGTGGCAGACGCTGCACTTCTGTTCAAAGATGGCCTTCCCCTCCCCCATGGCGGCTACCGCCGGGGTCGAAGGCGCGGGTTTCGCCTCCTCTTTCTTGGCGCACCCGGAGACGGCGGCAACCACCAGCAGGACGGCAAGGAACGGAACAACGGCACGCAAGCGCATGGGAAATTTCCTCGTGTCAGGGCTGAGATGGTTTTCATCTTACTCCCGCCATGGCATCGACTCAACCGAATGGGGGAGAAAAGTGGTTGTCTGCTATGATGGAGAAACAGCAGACGGGAAAAGGAACCCCCGAAATGATCCGTGTCCGCATGCCGCAGAAGAACAAGGAACTGGAGATCCCCGGCCCGAAGAGGGTCATGGACATCCTGGCCGCCGCGGGCGTCCGCCCCACCACGGTCCTCGTCACGCAGGGGAAGAGACTGCTTACCAAGGACCAGCACGTGGAGGACGGCGAGACCGTGGACATCATCTCCGTCGTCTCCGGAGGATAACCGGTGAAGTGCAAGCGATGCAGGGACGCCGCCGCAGCGGTCGACCTGCCCAGCCATCACTCCGCCTTCTGCCCCGACTGTTTCTTCGTGTTCTTCCGCCGCCAGGTCGAGGAAGGGATCCGGAAGTTCTCCCTCCTCGATCCGCGCGACCGCGTGCTCGTCTGCGTCTCCGGGGGCAAGGACAGCCTCGTCCTCTGGGATATCCTCATGGAGCTCGGGTACGAAACGGAAGGGCTCTACATCGACCTCGGGATCGACGGGTACTCGGACCGTTCCCGGGAGAAGGTTCTGGCCTTCGCCGCCGCACGGGGAAAGGACCCCATCGTCGTGGACCTGCGCCGGGAGGGCGTGCCGATCCCTGAGGCCGCGAGGAAAAGCCGCAAGGAGGAGTGCTCCGTCTGCGGGACGGTGAAACGGTACTTCTTCAACCGGGTCGCGGCTTCCCGGGGGTTTTCCGTGGTCGCCACCGGCCACAACCTCGACGACGAATCCGCCAGGCTGCTGGGGAACCTGCTGCACTGGCACCGGGAACACCTGGAACGGCAGCATCCCCTCCTGCCCGAGGCGGGCGTGGGGCTGGTCAGGAAGGTCAAGCCGCTTTGGCGCGTGAGCGAGGTGGAGACGGCGGCATACGGGTTCCTGAAGGGGATCGACTACGTGACCGAGGAGTGCCCGATGAGCGAGGACGCCACCTCCCTCGTCTACAAGGAGGCCCTGTCCCTGATCGAGGAGAAGATGCCCGGGACCCGGAGCAAGTTCTACCTGGGATTCCTCCGGGGAAACGGAAAGCCGCACGAAGGAGAAAGGGGAAAGGGGATCGGAAAGCACGGAGCGGAGGACGGGGAGGAACCCGGGCATTGCTCCGTGTGCGGGGCGCCGACATATGCGGAGACGTGCGCCTTCTGCCGCCTCAAGGAAAAGGTGGGGAAAGGAGCGGCCCGCTGACGCAGGGCAGGAAACCGGGGGGCGCGCTGCGCGCGGGGGAGGAGGTGATCCTCGTCGACCCGAAGGGGGAGGAGCACATGATCACCCTCTCTCGGGGAAAGCCCTTCGGGACCCACAAGGGAAACATCCTTCACGACGACATCATCGGCAAGCCGGACGGCAGCCGTGTCTGGACGGCGATGGGGGCCGAGTACCGGGCCTTCCGGCCTACGTTCAACCAGTACGTCATGAACCTCAAGCGGCACGCGCAGATCATCTATCCGAAGGACATCGGCCCCATCCTCCTGTGGGCGGACATCTTTCCCGGGGCCATGGTCGTGGAGGCGGGGATCGGCTGGGGGGCGCTCGCGATCAAGCTGCTCGAGGCCGTGGGGCCTTCGGGCCGCCTCGTATCGTACGAGGTGCGGGAGGACTTCGCCGCCAGCGGCGCCCGGACGGTGGAGCGGTTTCTCGGGGAATGCCCGAACCACGAGATCAGGGTGCGCAACATCTACGAGGGGATCCAGGAGCGGGACGTGGACCGGATCGTGCTGGACCTGCCGGAACCGTGGCACGTGGTCCCTCACGCCGCGCAGGCGCTCGTACCGGGAGGGATTTTCCTCTCCTACCTCCCTTCGACGATCCAGGTAAAGCAGATGGTCGACCGTGTCGAGGAACAGGGAGGGTTCACCACCCCGGAGGTGTTCGAGGTGATCCACCGCCCCTGGCACGTCAAGGGGCAGTCCGTCCGGCCCGTCCAGTGGATGTTCTCCCACTCGGCGTTTCTGATCGCCTGCCGGAAACTCTCCTAACAATACGGGGACGTTGCTGAACTTTACCAGTCCGGGGACGTTGCTATACTTTCCGACGGTTCTTGGCCAAACGCGTTTTTTACGCTACGGAGCAGATACGCTCCCCCCGAACGGCTAAGTCCCAGCCACGAGCAAACAGCTTTCTCCGGCATCCCTTTTTCCACAACAGATATGTGGAGAGTCTTTTTCCGGGCGTTCACGGAAGTCCGATCGCGTCTATTGAATAGGCATTCGGGCGTTATGCCGAATTCGATGCAGCATCGGTCAATGATCTTCATAAACTCGTTCGGAATGCTTTCCGCTTCCGGCATCAACGGGGAATTTCTCCCCGAGGTCGCCGCAGCCGGTTGCAAATCATCAACGTGCTCCCCCCCATCGGCAGACCGTTCCGGATCCGCCCCTTCCTTCAAAAAATCGAGGTATCGGGAGAACGCCTCCGCTTCTCCATAGCACGCGAAAAAATCGTAAATCTCCGGAAATTCTTTCCAGGGAAAATCATCCGCTCGCCTGATGTCATAATGGCTGGTCCATGGATACGCTGATAATTGTTTCATGGAAGAGACGATCCCCGCGCGGATCGGGTTCAAATGAATATACCGAATCAATTCCAACAGATAACGCGCAGAGTCGATGAGGGATGATCTATATCGATTCTGGAAAAGGTGTCCCGCCCGATCGTGTTTTCGGTTGAAATAATTTGCGTATCCGGTCATCACACATCGCATGAACCCGGACAAATTTCCTTTGTTGCTGAAGAATATCAAATGGAAATGATTGGGCATGAACGCCCAAGCAAGGCAGGAAGCCTCGAATTTTTCAATGTTTATGCGAATCCTGCGGCGCAACTCGCCCTTGTCCGCGTCATCCAGGAAGATTTTCCTTTTTTCGATCCCTCTCGCATACACATGGTGAAATGCTCCGGGAAAATCTATGCGCGAATCCCTTGGCATGACGATATGCCTAGCAATTTGCGGGCCACAATCGTTTGGGATCGGTTCGGGAAGGGAGTCCGGGAAGCAGATTACGTAAGGAAAACCTGGGCGGATTAAAAAGTTTAAGAACGTCCCCGTTTTGAAAAGAAGTCGAACGTCCGGGAGAGCCCCTCGGGGAAGGGAATCGTCGGCTCGTACCCCAACAGATCTCTCGCCAGGGAGATGTCGGCCAGGGAGTCGCGGACATCTCCCGGGCGCCCCGGCTCAAACGTGGGAGCGACGCGGCGGCCGACCAGCTTGTAGACGATCTCCAGGATGTCGAGCAGGGAAACGCGCTCCCCGCAGGCGATATTGAACACCATCCCGCATGCCTCCTTCGGGGCCTTGCACGCCAGAAGGTTCACCCGCACCACGTTGTCGATGTAAGTGAAGTCGCGGGTCTGGAGGCCGTCGCCGTAGACGGTAGGGGCCGTCCCCGCAAGCACGGCGGTGATGAACCGGGGGATCACAGCCGCATAAGTCGACGCCGGATCCTGCTTCGGGCCGAAAACGTTGAAGTACCGCAGGGATACCGTCTCCAGGCCGTACACTTCGTAAAAGATCCGCATGTAGTGCTCGCCGGCGAGCTTCTGGGCGGCATAGGGGCTCTTCGGGTTCGGCGTCATCGACTCGCGCTTGGGAAGCTGGGGCGTGTCGCCGTAGGCGGAAGAAGAAGCGGCGTATATAACTCTTCGGACCCCGGCGTCCCTCGCCGCAACGAGGAGGGAGAGCGTTCCCCCCACGTTGATCTCACTGGACAGGACCGGGTCCGCGACGGAACGGGGGACCGAGGGGAGAGCACCCTGGTGGAGTACGTATTCGACCCCCTCCGCGGCGGATCGGGTGAGGGCAAGGTCCCGGAGGTCCCCCTCGACCAGCTCGAAGGCATCGCCGTACCGCTCCGCAAGGCCGGCCAGGTTCTCCCGCCTTCCCGTGAGAAAGTTGTCCAGGACCCGGACCCGATGCCCGGCCGCGAGAAGACTTGCGACCAGGTTCGAACCGATGAACCCCGCGCCACCTGTCACCAGGTACATGCACCCTCCGACAATCCCGGGACGTTGCTGAACTACCCCCTGTATCGCAACGCGATCCCGAGCAATCCTTATTTACCGTTCAACAACGTCCCCGAACGGTCAGAGCTTGATGATCTTGTTCCCGTTCTTCCCCTTGAGGGCGTTGCGGGAGTCGACGACCACCTTCGATTCGCGCGCGACCAGCCGGTAGTCGAAATCGCTGTGATCGGTCACGACCACCACGCAGTCGGCTTTCTTGAGCGTCGCGGCCGAAAACGGCTCCGCCTTCATGCGCATGCCGTGCTCGTCGAGGACCGGCACGTAGGGGTCGCAGTAGGAGAGAATTGCTCCCTTCTGCGAGAGAAGCTGAAGGATGTCGAATGCCGGGGACTCGCGGACGTCGCTGACGTCCTTCTTGTACGCGACGCCCAGGATCAGCACCTTCGCCCCGTTGACCGATTTTTTGAACCGGTTGAGGGCGTCGACGACCTTGCCGACGACGAAGTGAGGCATCTGCCCGTTGATCACCCCGGCCAGCTCGATGAAGCGGGACTCGAAGCCGAACTGCTTCGCCTTCCACGACAAATAGAACGGATCCAGGGGGATGCAGTGCCCCCCGATCCCCGGGCCGGGGTAGAACGGCATGAACCCGAACGGCTTCGTCTTCGCCGCGTCGATCACCTCCCAGACGTCGATCCCCATCCGGTTGCACATAAGGGCGATCTCGTTGACCAGCCCGATGTTCACCGAGCGGAAGGTGTTTTCCAACAACTTCACCATCTCCGCCACCGTAGCGGTGGAGACGGGGTGGACCCGCTCCATCACGCCGGTGTAGAGGGCCGTCGCCATCTTCGTGCACCGCGGCGTCGCCCCCCCGACCACCTTGGGGATGTTCCTCGTGCCGTATTGCGGGTTGCCGGGGTCGACGCGCTCCGGGGAGAAAGCGAGAAAGATGTCCTTGCCCACCGTGAAGCCCTTCTCCTCGAACATCGGCACGAGGAGTTCGCTGGTCGTCCCCGGGTAGGTGGTGCTCTCCAGGACGATCAGCATGTCCCGGTGGATGTATTTCGCCACCTGCTCCGCGGCGTTCACGACGTAGGAGAGATCCGGGTCTTTCGTCTTTCGGAGCGGCGTGGGAACGCAGATATTGACGGTATCCGCCTCGGCCAGGGCCGAGTAATCGGAGGTCACCCGCAAGAGTCCGTTCTCCACCGCGCCCCGGATCGACTCGGAAGGGACGTCGTCGACGTACGAGTTCCCCGAGCGGATCGCCCGGATCTTTTCGCCGTCGGAGTCGATCCCGATGACCCGGATTCCCGCGCCCGCGTATTCGACCGCCAGCGGCAATCCCACGTACCCCAGGCCGATGACCGCGGCCGTGAAGTCCTTTCGTTTCAGACGGGCGAGAAGATCGTCCTGCGAGGGAACCTCCGACATCGTCAAACCTCCGGTTTATCCTTCTTGAGCTCCGCGATCAGCGCGGGCACCGCCTTGAACAGGTCGGCCACCAGCCCGTAGTCGGCCACCTGGAAGATGGGGGCCTCCTCGTCCTTGTTGATGGCGACGATCACCTTCGAATCCTTCATCCCCGCCAGGTGCTGGATGGCGCCGGAGATCCCAAGGGCGAAGTACAGCTCCGGTGCGACGATCTTCCCCGTCTGTCCCACCTGCCAGTCGTTGGGGGCCCACCCCGCGTCGACCGCGGCGCGGGTCGCGCCGATGGCCGCATGGAATATATCGGCAAATTCCTCTACGAGCTTGAAGTTCTCCGGAGACTTGATCCCCCTGCCCGCAGAGACGACGACCCGCGCCTCGGTGAGCTCCGGCCGATCGGATTTTGTTTCCTCCCGGCCTACGAAGACGGTGCCGCCCGCGTCCGCCGTCAGGGACACACGGGCGACGGGCGCCTTCGCATCGGCTTTCGGGGCCGGATCGAAAGCGGTCTGGCGCACCGTGAACAGGAGCGGACTGCCCAAAAGCTCTACCGTGGCGATGGCGTTCCCCGCGTACATGGGCCGCCGGACGAGCAAACGGTCCCCTTCCCTGGCAAGCCCCATGATGTCGCTTGCCAGCGGGGCGTCCAGGAGGCCGGACAGGCGGGGCATGAAATCCTTCCCGAAGGTGGACGCCGGCGCCAGGACCGCTCCGTACCCCTTCTCCTTGACCACCTGGGCCACCGCCGGGGCGTAGGCGACGGCAAGGTAGCGCGCGAACCCTTCGGCCTCTCCCAGGAGAACGGTCCGCACGCCGTGAGAAGCCACCGTGTCGGCCAGCGCCTGGACCTCATGCCCGAGAACGAGGGCGTCCACCTCGCCGCCGATCAGTCCCGCGAGCGTCTTCGCCGCCGTCAGCGTGGACAGGGTCGTCTTCCGGAACGTCCCTTCCTGGTGCTCGACCACGACCAGTATGTCCGCCATCTATTTCCTCCCGAAAAGGGGGACGTTCTTAAACTTTTTAATCAAGGATGAAAAACAGCTTGCGATCGTCCATGCTTGAAATGTCTCCCGAATTCCCCCTCATCGACATTAAAAAGTTTAAGAACGTCCCCGTACTTTAGAGGACCTTCGCCTCGTTCCTCAGCTTGTCGACGAGCTCCGCCACATCGGCCACCTTCTTCCCCCCCGCGCGCTCCTTGGGGGGTGCCAGGGAGAGAAGACGCACCTTCGGCTCCATGGGGGCCCCGAGGGAATCCGCCGGGATGACCTTCATCTCCTTTTTCTTCGCCTTCATGATTCCCGGAAGCGACGCGTAGCGCGGCTCGTTCAGACGCAGGTCGGTCGTGATGACCGCCGGCAGCGTCACCCCGATCGTCTCCAGGCCGCCGTCCACCTCGCGGGCGACGCTGGCCTTCTTCCCGTCCTCGGAGAACTCGATCTTCGACCCGAAGGTCGCCTGCGGCAGGGAAAGAATCGCCGCCAGGATCTGTCCCACCTGGTTGTTGTCGTCGTCGACGGCCTGCTTCCCCATGATGACGAAGTCCGGCTTCTCCTGTTCGACGACCTTCGCCATCAGCTTGGCGACGCCCAGGCTGTCCAGCTCCTGCGTCGTCTCCACCAGGATCGCCCGGTCCGCTCCCATGGCCAGCGCGGTTCGAACCTGCTGCTCGCTCTCCTTCGGGCCGATCGTCAGGATCACCACTTCCCCTCCCAGTTTCTCCCTGATCCGGAGGGCCTCCTCCACGGCGATCTCGCAGAACGGGTTGATCACCATCTTGATGTTGTCCAGGACGACCCCGCTGCCGTCCTTCCGGATCTTCACCCTCTCGTCGGGGTTGGGAACCGGCTTGATCGCCACGAGCATCCTCACGCTGCACCTCCCGGGGAAAACCGCCTGCAGGGAAATGGGAAACAGGGGGGATGATACCGGAACGGCAGGGGGGAATCAACCGGAAAGTGAATGGTCATTCAGTAACCAGGAAGGGGAAGAGACGGGGGAGAAGGAGGGAGAAAACCGCGCCGGTCCCGCCCCCGAGGATGTCCGCCACCCAGTCCAGAAGCGCCATCGAGCGGCCGGGAATCCAGTGCTGGTGAACCTCGTCCACGGCCCCCACCGCGAGGACAAAGAGCACGGCATACAGAACCGCCCGTTTCGCGGGGAAGCCGGATTCCCTCCGCCAAAGGGAACACAGAAACCCTGTCACCCCGTAGAACACGAAGTGGGCGCCCTTGTCCCAGAAGGGGATGTACTCGGGAACCTTCAGGTTCGGGATCGAGGTGAACAGAAAGGTCAGGCCTACCCAGAAGAGGAGGAGGAAAAAGTAGAGCCGCCTGCGCCCCATCGCCTTCGGGAACACGGGTTTCAGGCGCGGCCCTTCTGGCGATACCAGCGGTCGTAGAAGGAGAGGTACTCGCCCGACTGGACCGCGCGCCACCACGGCTCGTTCTCGAGGTACCAGCGGACCGTCTCGCGGATCCCTTCCTCGAAGGGGACCCGGGGGACGATGGCCAGATCCTTCCGGATCTTCGTGTCGTCGATGGCGTACCGGCGGTCGTGGCCGGGCCTGTCGGGAACGAACCGCAAAAGCGACTCCGGCTTCCCCATCGCCGCCAGAAGAAGCTTCGTGATCTCGATGTTCGTCCGCTCGTTCCCCCCCCCGACGTTGTACACCTCGCCGGGACGACCGCGCAAAAGGACCGCCTCCACCGCCCGGGAGTGGTCGTCCACGTGGATCCAGTCGCGGACGTTTTTACCGTCCCCGTACACCGGGACCGCCTCGTTCTTCATGAGAAGCGTCACAAAGAACGGGATGATCTTCTCCGGGAACTGGTACGGTCCGTAATTGTTCGAGCAGCGGGTGATGAGCACCGGCAGGCCGTACGTTTTGAAATAGGCCCGGACAAGCAGGTCCGCGGCGGTCTTGCTCGCGGCGTAGGGGGAGTTGGGGCGCAGCGGGGATTCCTCGGAGAACCTGCCCGTGGGCCCCAGGGAGCCGTACGCCTCGTCGGTGGAAATCTGAAGGAAACGGGCGACCCCGTGCCGTCTCGCCGCATCCAGCAGGACCTGCGTGCCCAGGACGTTCGTCCGCAGGAAGAGGGCCGGGTCGTCGATGCTCCGGTCGACGTGCGTCTCCGCCGCGAAGTTCACGACCGCGTCGGGCGCCGCCTCCGCCACGATCTCCCCGACCGCTTCCGCGTCGCAGATGTCCGCCCGGAGAAACCGGTACCGTTCGTTGCTTTCCACGTCTTCCAGGTTGGCCAGGTTCCCCGCGTAGGTCAGCTTGTCGACGTTTACGACCTGCCAGTCCCGGCGGGCGTCCAGAATGTACCGGATGAAGTTCGAACCGATGAATCCCGCGCCGCCTGCGACGAGGAGCCGGATCCCGTCGTCCCTCATCCATCCTTCCTTTCCCAGGAATAGGGGATGTCGTTGTCGTGCGGGTGGACACGGAACTCATCGGGGTCGTCGACCCGGTACGGCTCCGTGGGGATGTTGATCACAAGAGCCTCCTCCGTGCTGACGGTCTTGAAGCCGTGATAGACAAGGGAGGGAATCCGCAGGAGGATCGGGCGGTGCTCGCCCAGGAAGAACTCGTTGACTTCCCCCTTCGTCCGCGACCCGTCGCGGGAATCGTAGAGCACCACCTTCATCATCCCCTTGATGACGCAGAAATGGTCGGTCTGGTTCTTGTGGTAATGCCACGCCTTGACGACGCCGGGGTAGCCGGTGGTGAGGTACACCTGCCCGAACTTTAGGAACATCTCGTCGTCGCAGCGCAGGATCTCCATGAGGCGCCCGCGCTCGTCCGGGATCACCTTGAGGGCTTTTACCATCACGCCATCGATCATCTCCGTCCTCCCCTCCCTACCAGTCCGGGGACGTTGCTGAACTTTCTCCCCGGGCAAAAAACCTGGTGGCACCGCCCTGTCTCTTCGAACAGTGAAGCAACGTCCCCGTTCGGTGGCACCGCCCTGTCTCTTCGAACAGTAAAGCAACGTCCCCGTTCGGTCCCCTTTCGGTCAGGGCAGGGTGATTCCCGAGAAGTCGCCGAGCATGAAGTGATACGCACGGGGCTGGCCGTCCCCCTTGCGGATGGAAACGCTCCGCCCGAGAAGAGAATCGATGATCCGCGCCCCGGCCCCTTCGATCACGCATCCTTCGAGGATGATGCTGTGCTCCACCTCGACGTTCCGGATCGTGCAGCCGCCCGCGATCGAGGTGAACGGTCCCACATAGGAATTCTCGATCCGCGTCCCCGGCCCGACCACCGCCGGACCCCGGATGACGCTGTTCTCCACGACCGCGTCCTCGGCGAGGGATACCTTGAACTCCACGCGGCTCCTCTCGTCGATCCGGCCGTTAAGCATCTCCTCGATCCCGTCGAGGACCATCCGGTTCGCCTCCAGGATGTCCGAGAGCTTCCCCGTGTCCTTCCACCATCCGGTGACGAGATGCGGCCGCACGGTGTAGCCGTTGCCCACCAGCCACTGGATCGCGTCGGTGATCTCCAGCTCTCCCCGGAAGGAGGGCTTGATCTCCTTGACCGCCTTGAACACGTTGGAATCGAAGAGGTAGACGCCCACCAGCGCGAGATCCGAGATGAACTCCTTCGGCTTCTCCACGAGGCGGACGACCTTCCCGTCGCGCAGCTCCACCACGCCGAACTGGCCGGGGTCCTTCACACTCGTCAGCAGGATCTGGCAGTTGGTCGGACGGGTCCGGAACTCCTCGACGATCGAGGTCACCCCGTCCCGCAGGAGGTTGTCGCCGAGGACCATGATGAAGGGGTCGCTCTTTAAAAACCCCTCCGACACCTTCACGGCGTGGGCCAGCCCGCCGGGCCTGTCCTGTTCGATGTAGGTCACCCGGAGGCCGAACCGGCCGCCGTCGCCGACCGCCTGGCGGATCTCGGCCTGCGTATCCCCCACGACGATGCCGACGTCGGTCACCCCCGCCTCGGCCAACTGCTCGAGGCAGTAGAAAAGTACCGGCTTGTTTGCGATGGGGAGAAGCTGCTTGGCGCTCGTGAAGGTGATCGGCCGAAGGCGCGTCCCCTTCCCCCCGCTCAACACCAGACCCTTCATTTCCCCTCCGGATCTTCTTGCAAGAACAGGGACGTTGCTGAACTTTCAAGGCAAGTAACGTCCTCTATTGTAAAAGAAAGTTCAGCAACGTCCCCGTACTTACGCGGGGGCGTGGGCCTCGACCGACTTGCGCCCGATCGAATGGTAGAAGAACCCGCGCTCCCGGATCTTCACGGGATCGTAGATGTTGCGGCCGTCGAAGATGACCGGCTGGCGCATCAGTTTCTTCATCAGCCCGAAGTCGGGCTTGCGAAACTCGTTCCACTCGGTGACGACGATCAGCGCGTCCGACTCCTGGAGAGCGCCGTAGGAAGACTCGGCGTACTCGAGCCGGTCCCCGTATTTCGCCCTCACGTTTCCCATCGCCTCGGGGTCGAAGACGGCGACATGGGCTTTCGCCTTGAGCAGCTCGTCGATGATGTAGAAGACCGGCGCCTCGCGCACGTCGTCGGTGTTCGGTTTGAACGCCAGGCCCCAGATCGCCACCCGCAAGCCCTCGAGCTTCCCCTGGAAATGCCTCTCCACCTTCCGGTAGAACCGTTTTCGCTGCTCCTGGTTGATCTCCTCCACCGACTGCAGGATGGTGAGCGGCGTTCCGGCGTTCTGGGCGCTCCTCAGGAGGGCCTTCACGTCCTTCGGGAGGCACGACCCGCCGTACCCAAGCCCCGGGTTGAGGTATTTCCTGCCGATCCGGGAATCGGATCCCACCCCCTCCCGGACCTTCTCCACGTCGGCCCCGACCGTGTCGCAGAAGTTGGCCAGGTCGTTCATGTAGGAGATCTTCATGGCGAGAAAGGAGTTGGCCGCGTACTTGGTCACCTCGGCGCTCTTCTCGTCCATGACGATGACGGAACTTCCGGAGGGAAGGAACGGCTCGTACAGGTCGGTGAGGAGGGC
>JBAULH010000058.1:0-6102 GCA_049578085.1 Candidatus Deferrimicrobiaceae bacterium | reverse complement strand
ATGTATTGCCGCCTCCGCGTATCTTTGGATTGATGGAGTCGGGCGCGCAATTCCAATCGCCGTCCTCTTGTCGGCCTTCTTGATGTATGGGATAAGGATATGCCAGAAGGAGCAGGAAAAAGAAGGGCGCCTCACTTGAATAAAACAGTCTCCGTGGAAAATGGGATATTCCGATACCCGGTCAGCCGTCCGTCTCTCCCCGACTTGGGCAGGCTGCACGAAGAGATGGCCTCCATCTGGAAGTCCGGGCAGGTCACCGCGGGCGCCCATGTCCGGGCGTTCGAGGAGGCGGTCGAGAAGAAACTCGGCGTGCGCCATGCAGTGGCCGTTTCCTCCGGCACCTCCGGCCTGATCCTGGCGGGGCAGGCGCTCGGGATTACCGGGGAGGTCATCGTGCCGGCGTTTGCTTCCGCGGCGACCGCGCATGCGGTTACCTGGAACAGGACGACCCCCGTATTTTGCGACTCGGAGCCGGGTACGTTTACCCTCGATTTCCGAAAGATCGAGAAAAAGATCACGAGGAAGACTTCGGCGATCATGCCGGCATCCGTCTTCGGCATTCCCCCTCGGGTGTCTGAGTTCGAAGAGTTGGCGCGCAGGCACAAACTGCGGCTTCTATTCGACTCCAGTCAGGCGCTCGGTGCGAAGGTGAACGGAACCTGCGTCGGAGGATTCGGGAAGGTGGAGGTGTTCTCCCTGGGAACGGACGGGGTAGTCACCGCGATCGAGGGGGGAATGGCGACCACGAATGACGAAATTCTCGCGAAAAGGATCCGCCAGATGCGCGATTACGGGAAGGCGGACAGAGGGGAGGACATGGCCTATGTCGGCCTTTCCGCTAGGATGAGCGAATTGCATGCCGCCGTCGGCCTGGCCAATTTCAAACGGATGTCCGACCTGATCCGGGAACGGGGAGAACTCGTTACCCTATATAAAAGACTCCTTGCGGGGCTTCCCGGGGTCCGGTTCCAGGAAATTCCCGGGGACGTTTCCCCTTCCTACAACTACATGGTGGTGTTCGTTGACGGATCGGGAGGGGTAACACGGGATACCCTGTTTAAGCGAATGAAAGAAGAGGGGATCCAGACGAAGCGGTATTTCTACCCGGCGGTCCACAACATGACCGCATACCGGATCATGAAACGCAAATACCCGGGCAAGCTGCTCGTCGCGGAAAAAGCTTCCCGGGAAGGTCTGGCATTACCGTTATATGGGGACCTGAAAAAAGAGGACGTGGAATATATCTGTTCCCGGGTGAGAGAGGTTTTTTAATGATATGATTTATCGTGACAATGTTTTATTTCATGGGAAAGAATGAAATATGTTTGAAATCTTTGATGTATGGGTATAATGGTCAAATCAAAATTCGGGAATAAACATTGAATTCTATACCAGACAATACATCGCGTGGGAACCGCCGCCGATCGGCGGAAGGTTACCTGATCATTCCGGCCGATTTCCTTTTGCGTCATCGAGGGATCGTCAAGTTATTCCTGCATTTTGTTATATTCGCCGGCGCCTATCACCTCGCCTACCTGATCCGCTTCGATTTCATTGTTCCTCTGGAATACGGGCGGGTGATACGTGAAACCATCCTCTATCTCCTCATTGCGAAGGCGATTGGTTTTCTCGCCTTCGGGCTTTTCCAGGGCTGGTGGCGGTTTGTATCCATCCGGGACGTTCTCCCGATTGCGGCGGGCTGCACCGCCGGGTCGGCCATTTTCGCCGGGGTGGATATTTTCTTTCTGGGAAACGTTACGGTCCCGCGGTCGGTCTACCTCCTCGATTGGGGGATAACCTTGCTTGTCGTTCTTGCCTCCCGGTACTTGATCCGGATGGGCAGGGAAGCCTTCGGGCGCAGGCACGGCGAATTCACCCGCAGGGTGCTGATCGTGGGGGCGGGAGCCGCGGGGCAGATGATCGCCCGGGAAATCCACGACAATCCAGCCCTCGGAATGATCGATGTGGGGTATGTCGACGACGACAAGGCCAAGATCGGCACCCGGATCCAGGGACTGCGGGTTCTGGGAGGCCACGAGGAGATCGACGAGATCTGCCGCGCTCAAAAGATCGACGAGATCATCATCGCCATCCCCTCGGCCCGCGCATCCAAGGTGCGCCACATCGTGGACCACTGCCGGGAATCGTCCGCCCGGTTCCGGATTCTGCCGGCGGTGGGGGAACTGATCGACGGGAAGGCGAGCGTGAGCGTGCTCCGGAACGTGAACATCGAGGACCTTCTCGGGCGCGACCAGGTGAGGCTCGACATGGAGCTTCTCCGCCGCGACATCACCGGGCAGACGGTGATGGTCACCGGGGCGGCGGGATCCATCGGGTCGGAACTGTGCCGGCAGGTGGCGAAGCTCTTTCCCTCGAAACTGGTGATGTTCGAGATTGCGGAAAGCCCCCTGTTCGAGCTGGAGCTCGAGATGCGGGAGAAATTCCCGGGCGTCAACATCGTCCCGCTGATCGGGGACATCCGGGACCGGAAGCGGGTGGAGATCGTCATCTCCGCGCACAGGCCGTCGCTGATCTACCACGCTGCCGCCTACAAGCACGTTCCGGTGATGGAGGTGCACCCCATCGAGGCGGTGAAGAATAACGTCCTCGGGACGCAGGTCGTGGCCGAAGTGGCGGCCGAGTACGGCGTGCCGCGGTTCGTCCTGGTCTCCACCGACAAGGCGGTGCGTCCGACGAACGTCATGGGGGCGACCAAGCGGGTGGCCGAGATGATCGTCCAGAACATGAACGGGAAGGGGAAGGAGACGACCTACGTGTCCGTCCGGTTCGGCAACGTGCTGGACAGCGTGGGAAGCGTCCTCCCGATCTTCCGGAAGCAGCTCGAGACGACGGGGAAGCTTACGGTGACCCACCCGGAGGCGTCGCGCTACTTCATGCTGATCCCCGAAGCGGCCGGCCTCATCCTCCAGGCCGGTGCCATGGGACGGGGCGGGGAAGTGTTCGTCCTGGACATGGGACAGCCGGTGAAGATCGTGGACCTGGCGGAGAACCTGATCCGCCTGATGGGGAAAGAGCTCGGCGTCGACGCGGAGATCGTGTTCACCGGATTGCGTCCCGGGGAAAAACTCCACGAGGAGCTGGTGATCGAGGGCGAGGACGTCACGCGCACCGCCCACCCCAAGGTGATGAAGATGATCGGGAACGGCGCGTTAGTCCCGGAACTGCCGTGCTTCCTCGAGGAACTTTTCGCCTTCGCCATCGAGGAAAATCGGGAGGGCGTGATCCGCAAACTCAGCATGATTGTCAAGGGATACCGTCCGGATTACCTGTTTCACGGGATTGCCGCCCCCCACGACCAACTCTCCGCCGATTCTCCCAAGCCTGCCGTCGTATCCCCCCCCTCCTCGGGGTCTTTCCCCCCGAAAACCATCCACTAGGAACAGGGACGTTCCTAAAAACTCAGAACCGGGACGTTCCCAACCTGCCCGAAAAAACGGTACACTAATGCGGGACCTTGCGAATGGGGTTTGTGAGAAATACGTAAAGGGAGGCCCATGATGAAAACATTTACCGCCTATGTCGAGTGGGATCCGGATACCCGGTTGTATGTCGGGATCGTACCCGGGATTCCGGGGGCCCATACCCAGGGAGCCACCCTGGATGAACTACATAAAAATCTCAAGGAAGTGATTGAGTTGTGTCTTGAGGAGTATAAAGGACGCGTAAAAGACCTGCCGCACTTCGTCGGCCTCCAGCAGATCGAGGTGACGGGGTGAAACGTCTCCCCATCGTCGATTTCAAGACAATGGAAAAAGTCTTGTTCTCTATGGCCCTATCGCCCTTGGCGTAGAGGGGAGAAAAGCATGTTGCCCGGTTCCCATGTCAGGTCGTCGCGATGGTTGGTTCTGATAATCCTTTTTCTCTTCCTTGCATCTTCCGCCTTCGCCGGGTCCGACGAAATGGATACCGCCGGAGACATTGGGCTGGTGCTCATCCCCGCGGCGGCCGCGGGGGCCACGTTGGCGAAGAAGGATGGGACAGGGGGGAAACAGCTGTTCCTGTCTCTCCTGACCGCGGCGGCAGTGACGGAAGGGTTGAAAACCGTGGTTCACGAGAGGCGCCCGGACGGAGGGGATCAATCCTTCCCCTCCGGGCATACTTCCCTCTCCTTTGCGTCGGCGTCTTATCTGCAGATTCGCTACGGTTGGTCGTATGGTATTCCCGCATACCTGGCGGCCGCCTTCGTCGGCTATAGCCGGGTGGAGGCCGATGAACACTGGACGAAAGACGTGCTGGCCGGGGCGGCGATCGGAATCGTGTCGGGCTTTATTTTCACGTCCCGTTACCGGAAGGAACCCGGGCAGACGTTCCTCGTTCCGGCCATCGGGAGAAATTCCGCGGCCCTTGCCTTGGGCATGAGTTTCTGAAGATCCGTCGGTCTCCGGGTCGAACTCCCGCAGCGCAGGTAGCCCTCCCAGCCCGTTCATCTACCGCTGTCGAACCCGGGGTTGACCATCGGGGAACTTCCGGGTATCATACAAAGTAATACTATACGATACGGGAGTGGAGAGATGAGGTCCAGCAGGATTCTGTCAATATCGGTGCCCCCGTCCCTCTGGGAGGAAATCGGGAAGCTTGCGGAAAGGGAGCGGATGACTCGCTCGGAGTTGCTGCGGGTCGCCGCCCGCGAATATATACGTTCCCGGTCGTGGGCGGATCTCCGTAAAAAGGGTGCCAGGACGGCATTGAAGTTCGGCATCAAGACCGAATCCGACGTCGACCGGGTCATTCATGAGATGCGCCGGAAGTGAGGGTGCTCCTCGATGCGAACGTGTTCGTTTCGGCGCTGCTGATCGGACGCAACTGTGAAGAGATCCTTTCGTTGGCCCGCGCCGGGGTCATCCAGGTATTGTCGTCGGAAGAGATCCTTTCCGAGGTGGAGAAGGTGATGCGCCGGAAGTTCCTCTGGAGCAAAGCGGATGTCCGCCGGTTTTCGGAAGAGATGCGTTCTCTTTGCACCCTGGTTGAATGTGATCCTCACGGCATCGAATTTCCGCCGGATCCGGACGACGCCAAGGTTCTGGCGTGCGCGGTTGCGGGAAAAGCGGACGTCATCGTCACGGGCGACCGGAAGCACCTTCTTCCTCTCCTGAGATTTCGAGGGATTCCGATCCTTTCCCCTGCCGATTTCCTGGATCGGATCGGATGAACGGCTATGTGATGGCTGTAAGGAACCCCAACCTTTCATGTGCAGGCTCCTGTCGATAGCGTTGGTGGCCGGGGCGCGGCCCGATTTCATGAAGTTCCCTCCCCCTGACTGCGCCGGTTCCCTACTGGTGCTCAACCATTCTGGCAAAGGAAGCGCCGGGAAATCAATCCGCCCCGCGCGGAGCATTCCCCTCCCCCAAGGTATTTGCTATCATGAACCGATTTTTCGAAACGCCGTCTTTCCGGTGATTCCCGGAAATTTTCGACAGGGGGGCGCAATCGATGAACGTCGCCATCGTGGGCAGCGGATATGTCGGGCTGGTCACCGGAGTCTGCCTCGCCGAGCGGGGAAACAAGGTCTTCTGCGTCGACAATAACCCGAAAGTGGTGGAGAAGCTCTTGGCCGGCGAGATCACGATCTATGAGCCGGGGCTCGAGGATATCTTCCTGCGCAACCTGAAGAAGGAGCGGATCGAGTTCTCGGGGGACCTGGAGTCGGCGGTGCTCCGGTCGCAGGTTATTTTCCTGTGCCTTCCGACGCCCCCGGGCGAGGACGGCTCCGCGGATCTTCAATACATCCTCGCCGTCGCGGACCAGATCGGGAAGATCCTGGCGAACAACCTTGGCGTCGGGTACAAGGTGATCGTCGACAAGAGCACCGTCCCGGTGGGGACGAGCGAGAAGGTCGACGCGGCCATCCGGAAACACCTTGATTCGAAAATCGAGTTCGACGTGGTCTCCAACCCGGAGTTCCTGCGGGAAGGATTCGCGGTCGAGGATTTTCTGCGCCCCGAGCGCGTCGTGATCGGTTCCCGCAGCGAGCGGGCGACCGCCCTCCTCACCGACCTGTACGAGCCGTTCCTTCCCTCCGGAAGTTCCGTCATCGTCATGGACGAGAAGAGCGCCGAGGTGACCAAGTACGCGGCCAACTCC
>JBAULH010000057.1:0-9209 GCA_049578085.1 Candidatus Deferrimicrobiaceae bacterium | reverse complement strand
GAGAAGGACTCGGGGGCGAACACGGGGTCATCGACGTTCGACGCCAGCGCGACATGCATCTCCGCCGTGCGCTGCCCCATCTGGCGGGCCGAGACGAGGTAGGGCCCGATCAGATCCACCGCGAGTTCCGGGACCTCCTCTCCGGCCAGCATCAGCGCGGACTTTTTCGGACAGGCCGCGGTTTCCACCTCGGGGGACAGGGACATCGCTCTTTCGTAAAACCGGCCCAGGTAGTCCAGCGTGTACTTCCAGGTATCTCCCTGGTTCGGAACGAATCCCTGGAGAATGGCGAGCGTTATTGATTCCTCGTGGTTCCTCCGGTATTCCAGCGCACCCGCTACGGGAGAAATGTGGGGAAAGCGCGCCTGTTCCGTCAGAAAGGTGCCGATCTCGAGGTCGGGGTTTTGCCCCTCGTCGAGCTTCCGGATGAGTTTCAGGATCAGCCGGTCCCCGAAGAAGACGGAGGTGTTGCTCTGCTCCGCTTTGCTGAGGGAGGAGGGAAGGTGCTCCGATTCCGCTCCCCGGAGGCGTCGGAAGGCCCGCGTGGGATAGGCCACGATCTCGCCGTGATCCCCCCGGAACCGCCGCCTGTGCCCAATCGCCTGGAGAAAGAAGTCGCACACGTCGGTCTCGAGGAAGGCGTCGTAGACGATCCCGTCCTGATCGCCGTTGCCCTGTTTGACCGTAAGGCGCGCGACGACGGCGTGGGGGTATTCCTTCTGCACCTGCGCCGACCGCTCCCCGGAAGCGAAAACGAGAGGGATGTTGTAGATCTCCGGGTCGCCCTCGGTGTACTCGACCTGTGCCAGGGCGAGGACGGACGGGGGAGACGTGCCCGGAAGCGGGACCGCTTCACTAATGCTCGTAGACTTGATCCGCCGCGCCTTGCCTCCGAACCAGCGGCGCATCTTCAGGTAGTCCGGGAGGATCCTCTCCAGGGCACCTTTTCCCTCTTTCCGGAAAAGGTGCTCCCAGCTTCCCGTCAGCTGGATCACCGGCACCTTGCGCTCCTCCGGCACCGGGCCGATCTCGCCCGTGGAGAGCCGTGCAGGTTCAAGAGCGAACCAGTAGAACGCGTGGGGGCCGAGCGTGAGGAAGTACGGTTGCTCCTTGATGACGGGAAACTCCGTCTGCCCGAACAGCTCGACGGGGATCCTGCCCTGGAAGGCGGAGAGGTTCAGCTCCACGAACTGGGAGAACCGGGAGAGGTTGGCCACGATGAGGATCATCTCTTCCTCGTAGCTGCGGATGAACGCGAGGACCCTTGGGTTTTCCGGGTAGAGGAACTCGATCGTTCCGCGGCCGAACGCCTGGAACCGCTTCCGGAGGGAGAGGAGGCGCTTCATGTACCAGAGAGAAGAGCTCGTGTTGTTCTGCCGCGCTTCCACGTTGACCGTCTCGAAATGGTAATCCGGGTCGATGTTGACGGGCAGATAAAGCCTCTGGGCGGGGGCGCGCGAGAACCCGGCGTTCCGGTCGGCGCTCCACTGCATCGGGGTGCGCACGCCGTTGCGGTCCCCGACGTAGATGTTGTCGCCCATCCCGATTTCGTCGCCGTAGTAGATGACCGGCGTCCCCGGCAGGGAAAAAAGGAGGGCGTTCATCAGCTCGAACTTCCGCCGGTCCTTCCCCAGCAGGGGAACCAGGCGCCGCCGGATTCCCAGGTTGATCCGTGCCTGGTGGTCGTGGGCGTACACCCGGTACATGTAGTCCCGCTCCTCGTCGGTGACCATCTCGAGCGTCAGTTCATCGTGGTTCCGCAGGAAGAGAGCCCACTGGCACACGGCGGGAATCTGCGGCGTCTGCGTCAGGATGTCGATGATGGGGTACCGGTCCTCCATCCGGACGGCCATGAACATCCGGGGCATGAGGGGGAAATGGAAGGCCATGTGACATTCGTCCCCCTCGCCGAAATAGTCGACCGCGTCCTCCGGCCACTGGTTCGCCTCCGCCAGAAGCATCCGGTTGGGGAACTTGTCGTCGACGCGCTTCCGTATGGCCTTGAGCGCCTTGTGCGTCTCGGGAAGATTTTCGCAATTCGTGCCCTCCCGCTCGATGAGATAGGGGACCGCGTCCAGCCGCAAGCCGTCCACGCCCATGCCGAGCCAGAACTGCAGCACCCGGAAGAGTAACCTCCCCACATCCGGATTGTCGTAGTTGAGATCCGGCTGGTGGGAGTAGAACCGGTGCCAGTAGTAGGCGTTGGCCACCGGGTCCCAGGACCAGTTGGAACCCTCGAAGTCCTTGAAGATGATCCGGGCCTCCCGGTACTTGTCCGGGGTGTCGCTCCATACGTAGAAGTCCCGCCACTTGCTCCCCCGGGGAGAGCGCCTGGCCCTCTGGAACCACGGGTGCTGGTCGGAGGTGTGATTAACGACCAGCTCCGTGATCACCCGGATCCCCCGCCGGTGCGCCTCGCGCAGGAACAGCCGGAAGTCGGCAAGCGTCCCGTAGGAGGGGTGGACGTTATGATAGTCCGAAATGTCGTACCCGTCGTCCTTCAGGGGAGAGGGATAGAAGGGGAGGAGCCAGAGGGCGGTGATCCCGAGGTCCTGGAGATAGTCCAGCTTCCCCGTGAGCCCCCGGAAGTCCCCCACTCCATCCCCGTCGCTGTCGTGGAAGGACCGGACGTGCAGCTCGTAGATGATCGCGTCCTTGTACCAGAGGGGATCGTCGTCGAGCGTGTAAAGGCCTTTTCCTTTGTCGGCCATATGCGAAATGATCTCTCTTTTTACGCCGTTCGGTTACAGGAAGTAGTCGAAATCCCGCTCGGTCCTGACCTTTCGCCGGATGCGGATGATGTGCGCAGGGACATCCGCGGGGTTGAGCTGGAAGTAGATGCGCCCCCCATGCCAGATGTACCTGGAGCCACTTAGCAGGTCGTGTCCCTGGAAGGGAACCGCCGGGTCAAGGCCGAGGCGGTCCAGCGGGAGATCGACCCATCCCGACTGGGTGTTGTGGGGATCGAGGTTGACCACCGTCAGGATGATGCTCGACAGGTCGTCGGTGGCCTTGCTGTAGACGATCATCTGCTCGTTGCCCACGGGATGAAACACAAGGTTCGCATCGGCCTGCAGGCACGGGTTCTCCCGCCGAATCCGGTTCACCAGCCCGATGAATTCCTTCAGGCTGTCCGGCCTCCCGATGTCCCAGTGCCGGATCTCGTACTTTTCCGAGTCGAGGTATTCCTCCCGCCCCGGTGCCAGAGGACGGTTCTCGCACAGCTCGAAGGCAGGTCCGTAGATGCCGTAGCTGGCGCCCAGCGTGGCGGCCAGGACGAGGCGTGCCATGAACGCCGGCCGCCCGCCGAACTGCAGCTGTTCCGTCAAGATGTCGGGGGTGTTCGGCCACAGGTTGGGGCGGAAATACTCCCGGATCTCGGTCTGCGTGAGCTCCTCGAAATAGTCCGCCAGCTCCCACTTGGAATTGCGCCAGGCGAAGTAGGTATACAACTGCGTGAACCCCACCTTCGCAAGCCGGTACATGACCTTGGGCCGGGTGAACGCCTCGGCGAGAAAGATGGACTCGGGGTACTCCTGCTTTACCCCTGCGATCAGCCATTCCCAGAATTCGTAAGGCTTCGTATGGGGGTTGTCCACCCGGAAGATCCGGATCCCCTGATCGGCCCAGAACCGGACGACGGAGAAAAGCTCCTCCCACAACTTACGCCAGTGCTCCGTTTCGAAATCGAACGGATAGATGTCCTGGTACTTCTTCGGCGGGTTCTCCGCATACTGAACGGTGCCGTCGGGCCGGAGGCGGAACCATTCCGGGTGCTCCTTGACATACGGGTGGTCCGGGGAGCACTGGTAGGCGATGTCTATGGCGACCTCGATCCCGTACTCCCCCGCCTTCGCCACAAGGTGGCGGAAATCTTCTAGGGTCCCCAGCGCGGGGTAGACCGCCTTGTGTCCCCCTTCCTCGGATCCGATGGCCCAGGGGCTTCCCACATCGTCCGGGCTCGTGACGGTAACGTTGTTCTTTCCCTTCCGGTGGGTCCGCCCGATCGGGTGAACGGGGGGAAGGTAGAGGACGTCGAACCCCATCTCGGCGATATACGGCAATCGACTAACCACGTCGCGCAAGGTGCCGTGACCGCCCGGCGCAGGCGCGCAGGACCGGGGAAACAGTTCGTACCAGGTGCTGTACCGGGCCCTTTCCCGGTCGACCGACACAGCGAGTTCCCTCTCGTAGACCGTCTCGAACCGCCGGTCGGGATACCCCCCCATCCGCCTCAAAAGCCCATCGTCGAGGGCCCTTTTCACCGCCTCCGCCGCTTCCTTTTCGTCTTTTACCTTCAGGGATTCCGCCGCTTCCCGCAGGGATTCCCGGTCCACGCCCCTTGCTCGTCCGGCCGCCTCATCGATCAGCATCGAACCCACCAGCAGGTCGACCCGGACGTCCTGTCCCGCATCGGCTTTCTTCGCGAGATCGCGGCGCCAGGTGCAGAAGCGGTCGACCCAGGCTGCGATCCCGTACAGGGAACGTCCCAGGGAGGTGACGGGGAATGTGCCGGTCCACCGGTCGTTGCCCAGCTCCCGCAGAGGGACTTCCCGCCAGGAGGCATCGTCGCCGTTCCGGTAGCGAAGGACGGCCGTGATCATGTCATGGCCGTCGGTGTGGATGTCGGCCGTGACGTTCACCTTCTCGCCGACAGTCCTCTTGGTGGGAAAGCGGCCCCCGTCAATCTCCGGGGAGACGTTCTCTATGACCACGCGATGGGGGGTACCCGCGGTGATCCGGTTGCTTTTTCTTGTGCGCGGTTTCGTTTTCATTCCCGGTTCTCCCCAATTGTCACAGCGATAGCCCCATTCGCTGGTGCGATGCACATCAATCAGGAGGCGTTCCCGCACCGTTTAGGAGCAGGATCGGCGGGGATACCAAATACTTGAAATGACGGTATTATATCTCATCCGGCTTGCCCGGACAAGGCGCCGCAAACGGTGTCCACGATAGAATGGTCCGGTCCGATGAAACCGTGTTTTTTTCAGGAGATCAACCGAATTTCGCCCGATAAATCCTTACGGAAAAGGAGCATGCCGTCATGAAGCTTACCACGGGCAATCGTCTGCTGATCCTGCTGGGGGTCGCGATCGTCATCATGGTGGGTATCGGATTCCTCGCCTACGAGAAGATCCTGCCTCTCTTCGGCAGCCTGCGCGAAGACTTTGTCAAGGCCCTGTACCATCCCTACATAAACATCGGGGACATCCCGATCACACCGGTCTTCCTCATCAAGACCTTCGTGTTCTTCTTCCTCCTCCGGATGGTTTCCCAGATGACGCGTCGCCTCATGGAGAACCGGGTCCTCGTACGCACCTCCCTCCACCCCGGGCAACAGTACGCGTTTGCGCAGATCGCGGCGTACATCGTCTTCCTGTTCGGGTTACTGATCGGCCTCCAGTGGACAGGGGTGAACATGAGCAGTCTCGTCATTCTGGGAGGCGCGGTAGGTATCGGGGTGGGTTTCGGCCTGCAGAATATCGCGAACAATTTCGTTTCGGGGATCATTCTCCTCATCGAGCGTCCGATCCAGGTGGGGGACCGGGTCGAGGTGGGCAACACCAACGGGGACGTGGTGAGGATCGCGGCGCGCGCCACCTGGATCCGCACCAACGACAATGTCGTGATGATCATACCGAATTCCGAGTTCATCAACAACCACGTGACGAACTGGACCGCCAACGACCGCCAGGTGCGCTTTCCCATCCACCTGGGCGTCTCCTACAAAAGCGACCCGGAGGCCGTACGTGACGTGCTCATGGAAGTCGCCGATCAGCACCCGGACGTCCTGACCGTCCCGGAACCGGAAGTCGTCTTCACCGGGTTCGGCGACAGCTCGCTCAATTTCATACTCAACGTCTGGACCGTTACGAGGGTCCAGTACCCGAGGATCCTGGCCAGCGAGATCTACTTCATGCTTTTCAAGGCGTTCAAGGAGCGCGGGATCGAGATCCCCTTCCCACAGCGGGACCTCCACGTGAAATCGGTGTCGGTTCCCATTCCGGTGTCGAGCGCGAGGTAAAGAGGTGCGACCTACCGGTGCGTCGCCAGGTCGAAGGTCCAGTAGGGGGCGGCGGGGTTGCCCAGGTACTGCCCTTCCGCGAAGGCGGCGCCGATCTCCGCGAAGGCGGAGTTCATGATGTTGCTGCAGTGGCCTTCGCTATCCAGCCATGCCTGCATCACGGCGGAGACCGTGGGGTAACCCACGGCGATATTTTCCCCGTACGTCCACCAGTCGTACCCTTCCCGGGTGATCCTTTCCCCGGGAGTGCTGCCGTCCGACCCGGTGTGCGAGAAGAACTGATTGGTCGCCATGTCCTCGGAATGGAGGTAAGCGGCCATGGCGAGAAGATCGCTCCACGCCACGGCAGGGGCGGCCGGATAGGAAGTCGCTCCGCACATCCTGCCCACCGAGCGTGCCTGGTTGACGGAGTCCAGAAACTCCTGGCGAATCGAGTCGATTCCCGGGATTCCCGCCCCCGTCCCCGGGTTCCCCGGCGGAGGGGTGGAAAGGGAAACGGTCCCCGAATCCCCACCGCCGCATCCGCACAGGGTCGCCAGCACAACCGCGAACAGGAGGAGGGGAACCCGTTTCCTGCGAATCTTTGGGGCTTGCACAAGCGTCCCCTTCCGATCATCCATGAAGGTTATTTCGGAACAGCTCTTCCTTAACCTTAAAAGGGCGGAAGCGCCTCTCGAACACCTGCATAAAAAAAGGGGTCAGGCCTTTTTCGCCTAACCCCCTGAAAAGATTGGTGGGCCACGAAGGATTCGAACCTTCAACCTCCTGATTAAGAGTGCCCAAAGGGGGCAAGGAAAAACAATGATTCCGGTATGTTACAATGGACAAAGCGGGGCAAAACGGGACAAAATGACCCTTGATCCGCAACCTATACGCAACCGATTAAGGGAGGCAATACCCTCTTTTTTCCGACGAATGCGAGCATATGATTCGTAGTCATGTGCTCTATCCAGCTTTAGCTAAGGGCGCGCACGAGAAGAAAGTCATCTTACTGTAAAGGAAATCCCGCGTCAACCGCGGTTCCGAGAAACCCCTTTTTCACCCCGAAAAAGCCACTTGTTTGCACGGGGTTTGCGGTTCGTGCGGTTTCCCGAATCGTTGCAATGCCTTCAGGTATTGAGCGGAACGACGGTGATCACGGCACTGATGTGATTTCAGCGATTCCCACAAGCGCCCCGGGACAAAACCACCAATGTCGGGCCAGCGGGGGCTCGTCAGTTCGATCCGCCAGACCGGTCCGTTCATATAGAGCTGACCTTCGAACTTCACGAATGCCGGTACATCGGTGGTAACTATCCAGACGTGATTGTCCGGGGGCATTCGCCCAAGCAGCGAGGCGAAGAACTTTAACCAGATTCCGAGCATAGGCTTGAGCACATAGTGGATTGCGCTTTTTGCGGATCCGCCGACCAACATTCTGTCCTCGCCCGCCGGCACCAGTTCCAGCTTGATGAGCTTCGGTGCGGGCGTGAAGACTACCATGTGGATGGTCTCGCGGGCCCCGCTGGAGAGGTTCTTAAGGACGATGGGGACCATACCGTTGTAGGCGTCGAGGGGTAGGTCGATCGTGCCGTCGAGCATCTTCTCCTGTCCGTCCTTATGGCTCTTGGTTTTCACATGGTACTTCCCGGAAGCCCTCTCCAGCGAGATCTCGGTGTCCTCAGGGAATACCGGCCCACGCTTCACCAAGTGGTAGCCCTGCATGGTAAAGACGTCCCTTTGGGTGAACACCACCGTCTCGTCGAACACCGATCCATCCTTGAAGTGGAACTCCGGACGACTCTCAATATCTCCGTCCCTGCCGACGAGGAGAAGATCGCCCGAAGCAATGAGGACTTCTTTGGGGGTGCTCAGCACGAGAAACCCATGGAGGGATCCCTCGGGGAAACGCACCGGGACCGGGGCCGCCGCGAGGGACGCTGCCACAACAGCGCGGTCATGAGAACCAGTAGGCCTGCCGTCGCTCTCCCCGGAAGCGACGTCACCGTGGAGCCTGAGGACCCTTCATTTTTTCTCCCAGGGCGTCACGAGCTGGAAGTAATTATTGTCCGGATCGGCGAAAGTAGCGATCATCATTTCCTGGACTTCCGCCGGATTGTAAGGATCCGCGATCGCCACGGCACCGAGCTTCTTGATTCTTTTGAATTCTCCCTTTACGTCCTTGGTCTCAAAATTGAACATTGTCCTTTCGGGGTTCGCGTTCTTGCCCCGGACTTTGTCATGCGGGCCAAAAGTGATGTATCCCTTGCCAACCATGAATCCGTAATAACCGCCTTCCGACCAGTCTGGATCTTTCTGGAAAACCTTCTTGTAAAAATCCGCGAGTTTTTTGGGATTCTCGGAAAACACCAAGATGGAATCGAAATCCAACATAATCTTCACCTCCTTTAAGAGATCGGCCATCCGTGGCCAGCACCCGGTGATCGGTCCACCCCAATCTTAGAGTGCAAGATCCCTCCCGGAGTCTCCATCGAACTACAGATGATCCGCTCTCCCTTAACCGCCTCGACGCTGCAAAGGAAATCCGGCGTCAACAGCGGATCCGGAAAACCGGTTTTTCACCCCGAAAAAGACCGTTGTTTGCACGGGGCTTGCAGTCCGTGCGGCTTCTCCGCCCACCTCCTCTCTTCCTTTCGGACTACCGGACAAGAAGAGGGATCGAAAAATCGGCGAATGGGCATCCGATCCCGAGGCTGGACATCAACCGGGAAATCCCGCGTAAGTGGTTTGGGTTGCAGGCGACGAACCGATACCATTTCTCCCCGAATTTGAGTTTCGAGGTGGCGCGCCCTGTCTTTCCAGGGATTTTTCTTTTTCTCCGTTCAGGAAACTTCCAATGGTGGCCCATCTTATGATTGTGTTTTCGACGTGAAACCGCCATAGGTCAGGTAGATGCCGAGAACAAGTGGAATAGCCATGTACAGGTAGAAAAGTTGATCGAAGTGAAGCTCCCTCAGGAAAAATCCCATTCCCACGTGGGGCGGCAGGAACAAAAAGAACAGGCCCTTGATCAGCGTTGACCAACCGACGAGGGTAACAATCACCGCCAGTGCGCCGCCCGACCAGATATTGTGCGCGAGAACCATCGCCAGTCCAGCACCCAGGGTGATCACGCCAAGCACAAACACCATCGTCGGCTCGTAAAGAAGTGCTTTTACAGTCTCCACGATGGCTTGTCTCTGAG
>JBAULH010000056.1:0-4738 GCA_049578085.1 Candidatus Deferrimicrobiaceae bacterium | reverse complement strand
GGGGACTCGAACCCCCACGGGTCTCCCCACCACCCCCTCAAGCCGGTCGGACTGTATAAGACGCTGCAATCACTTTATTTATCGTATAGTTACAGCCATACCTAAATTGCACTTTCCGTAGATTTAGGGAGATTTCCGTAGGTTTCCGAAGAAATTGGACACATTTGAGATACATGAGACCCGCAAGGATTAGCGAGAGTTGGCGGGGTTCGGCAAGCAGTTGGAATACTGCTAATGAGACAACCATGTTCACGATGGTTCGAATACCATATGGCGTCCCCAGAAGCACGAAGTTGGGCACTGGATTTTATCGTTTTCATTCCCTGTTCAAAGTTGTGCCTTCACCGGAAACAGTGATTCATCTCCTGCCGACAACAAAGTTCCGATAAAGATTGTAGGAAGCGATTCCGAAAAAGATATAGAGAGGAAAAAAACATGTCGGCCCACCGGAGTGCAGGAGGGAAATCATGATCCATGGTCCGATCGTGATGCTCGACAACCTGATTCTTTCTTTATCCGACTCCCTGGACCTGGTTCACCCCTGTGCCGTCGCTCATCAGCAGCGAGTTGCCTACATTGCACTGCGACTTGGACACGCAATGGGATTCAATCCCGCTGCGCAAGCCGACTTGATGTACGCAGCAGTATTGCACGATATCGGTATTCTCTCCGTAGAGGAGAAGATCGCACTGATGAAAGTCGAATTCGAGGAGCATCGATATCACACGGAACTGGGGGCCGACCTCCTTCGCCGATTCGACCTTTTCGGGAAAGCATCGGAACTCGTTCGAATCCACCACCATGCCTGGTGCGAAGAAGAAACGTGGAAGGAAACGAACCGGGATGTACGGCTTTCGGGGAACGCGATCCATCTTGCCGACCATATCGACCGCTTTATCGATAAAAATGCCGGCATATTGGGTCAAGTGCAATCAATTCGCAGCGAAGTCTCCCGGCTGGAAGGAAAACAATTTTCTCCCGACCTCGTACATTGTTTTCAGAAACTGGCTGTTCAGGAATCCTTCTGGCTGGATTTTTCCTCTTCCAGAATCTACCGGGTGCTGTTGGATATGATCGCGTGGCCTCGCGTTGAACTCCGGCTCGACGAGCTCGAGCAGATCGGGACGATCTTCAGCCGTATCGTGGACTTCCGCAGCCCCTTTACCGCAACCCATTCGGCCGGCGTCGCAACAGTAGCCCGGGAATTGGCGATGAGAATGCATTTTTCGGAACAGGATTGCCGATTGATGTTCGTGGCAGGGGCTCTCCACGATCTTGGCAAGGTGGCGGTACCGAACTCCGTCCTCGACAAACCGGGGAAACTCGACCCCGGTGAATACGATGTAATCCGCATGCACACCTATTTCACCTATCAGATCCTGTCGACGATCGGCGGGTTTGAAGACATCGTCAAGTGGGCGGCCTTCCATCATGAGCGGCTTGACGGGAAGGGATACCCGTTCCGCCTCGGCGGGAGCGAACTCTCGTTGGGTTCCCGGATTATGTGCGTGGCCGATGTATTTACCGCCGTGAACGAAATTCGCGCCTATCGGCGCGATACGAACCCCAAGGAAACATTGCCGATCCTTCTCAACCTTGTAAAATCCGGGTCATTGGATGGAAATATCGTGATGGTTTTGGAGGATCATTACGAGGAAATTGACAGGATCAGGGCGACTGTTCAAGAAATCCATTCGGCTGATTATAGGAATTTAATCGCTCGACGATCTTTATGCTCCTTTAACGTTTAACCTCTTCGGGCACAACGCGGATCCGGCTGCCTCTCTTTACATTTTATTCCTGTATGCCAGATAGATATTCCCCGTATTTTTTATCTTCTTCCAGGATATGATGCGAAAACCAGTCCCTCAAAAATTCCAGCGTGCTGATCGGGAGGTAGGCATTTCCCTTGGTATATTCCTCCCGTAAATTATTGATTTGCGAGATGAAGAATTTGTGCTCCTTTATCTGGTGGGCAAGGCCGGGGAAGCCCGTAATCTCAAGCAGTTTTTCCTCTTCGACAAAATGGTACTTAATGTAATCGTCGGCCAGCTTCAACCCGTGTTCGATGACTTCCTTGCCCTTGCTCCCCCCCGCCGCTTCTTCCAACTGCGTAAGATAATTGAAAAATTTCTTGTGGTGTTTGTCCATCTCGTCGATTCCGGTGCGAAAATCATTTTTCCAAGCAAACGGACACATGGCTTACCTCCTTCGGTTATTCATCGGCGTTGCGACCATCCCCGGGCTTACGGAGGGAAGGTTTCACACCACTCCCTTCGCGGCAAGAAATGCCACGTACTTCTTATCCGTCCCCTGGATGTGTTTCATCAACCAATCGGTCATCGCGCTGATCACCTGCGAAGCGTCGGCAATACCTGCATCGTGTTGTTCCGCAATCTCAAGGATTTTCCCGGTCGCCGCTTCGTGGATTTCCCTGTGGTGCTCATAATCGGGGTATCCGTAATCCCGCAACATCTGCTCTTCCTCGGTAAAGTGGTTATATGCGTACAGCATCAACTCGTTGATCGCTTTTCCCACCTCCGTCCTACCCTTGCCCTGCGAGATAGCATCTTCCAAGGAGTTCAAGATGTTCAGAAAGGTCTCATGTTCCTCGTCGATCTTTCGGATTCCTAGGCGGAATTCATCATTCCAAGTTTGCTGTTCCATCCTGGTCCTCCAGGGGGCAAAGGACGTATACTGAAATCGCTATTCCATGGTCCCCACCTTCATTTCGGAATAAACCGGTGGAATCTTTAACGCCAAATACGGGAAGAACGGGGAGCCTGACGGACGCAAGCTCTCCCCGAAAGATACCGGCTCCCGATATCGGCGAGCCAGAAATGAGCCAGTCGCCCCCTAATTCACAAAAAAGGGAATCTGGCGCGAGGCCAAATTCCCTTTAGATATTGGCATGGTGCCGAAGGGGGGGCTCGAACTCCCACGGGTTTCCCCTGTTTCCCCCGGTCTTTTCCGGAAAATACAAGCAGCACCCTCAGAGACTCGCCACATGAGTCGCTTCCTGAAGCGCGGCAAGGATATCGGTCATCTTTCCCACCGTGCCGACACGGACCTTCTCGATCAGCCGGAAGTATTCCAAGCAGGTGCGGCACAGGATGAGCCGGCTTCCCTGACTTTCAAGGCCCTTAAGTCCTTCGATAACGTCGGACCCCTCGCAGGCAAGTTTGACCCCATCCCCGTAAAAAAGGACCTTCTCCGGGATACGGCCCGAATCCACCACCAACCCCAGGAAATTGACCGCTAGTATCCGCTGGAGATCCTCAGGGGCGTTCCCCAGCCCGTTTCGGGAAAACAGGTAGACGGTACCTTTCACCATGCCGCATCTCCTTATTTACAACTCCTTGAACCGGATCGTGTACCCGATGTTGAAGCCGTAGAGATCCTCATTGAGCGGCTTCCCGTCCGCTTCGGCATAAGGGTACATGAAGTAGTTGAGCGGTTCCCCCGTCTGCGGCGGGTTGAGGACCAGGTCCCGCCCTGTCCCGATGGAGATCCGGCTTTCGTCCACCGCTCCGAAGTAGTACTCCCGCAGCGGTTTGGCCTGCTCCAGGGATATCTTTCTCTCCAGGATCGCCTTCCGGACGTCGGCCGGATCCACCACGACCCATCCGTATCCCGGGGAATACCATTCCACCCAGCAGTGCTGCGCCTTCGTCATGTCTCCCCTCTGGCCGGAAGGAATGCGGATCCCGAACACCTCCCGGGCCGGCAGTCCGGCGGACCTGGCAAGGGCCACGTAGACGGAGTGGATGTCGCCGCACTTCCCGCCGAGCTTCCGGATCAAAGTGTCCACATCGCCGATACCGCATCCCTTGGTGTTCGGGTCCCGGAACATGTTCTCCACGATCCAGTCATAGATGGCGAACGCCTTCTCCTGGTTGGTGTTTTTCCCGGTCGTGATCTTCGCTGCCAATTCTTTTTCCGCCCCCTGCAGATTCGCCAGGCGGGTCGGGGCGAGCACCTTCCGGTACTCGGCTTTCGAGAACGGACGCTCCGCCTTCGGGAAATCCTTCGTTACCCGCTCCCTTCGATGGACCTGAAAGGTGTAGGTCAGGCTCCGGGGGCCCTTCGTATCCCTCCATTCGGCGTACAACGCGGCGTTCCCGAAAGCACCTTCTTTGTACACTCCCGATGCGGTCTGGTTGCCGGTCACTACGACATCCGTGATCTCCTGGTTCTCGTCGGACATCGGATAGGGAATCCATAGTCGGACGACTTTCGCTTCCGCCGGGGCGTTCAGATGTACGGAGTAGGAAATCTCGGCGCGACGCTCCTTCAACGTGGCGGTGTGGACATCCGGGGCGATAACGGAAGAAAAAAGGAGAATCAGCAGGGCGGAAAAACCGAGGTGGTGAAAAACGTGCGGGAATCGGCGTCTGCGATGCCAGCTTCCCATGGGGGCGGACCTCCTTTCCGGAAATTCTTGCGAAATGGTGAAACAATACGAACCCTCCGCCGACCGGCGGGGAACCCGCCGCATCACCGATGTCGACCGGCACAGATCGTGGAATCCGGCACGGAGATCACCCCCTTTCCTCTTTTGTGGATATTGACGATCATATCGTCTCAGAAGTTTCGTTGATCATCCATCGTGAAATCCTTGAATCGGTATGTCCCCTGACCTGCCCGGGATCCCTGCGAGCCAGAAATCAGCCAGTCGGGCCGAAAAAACGGAAAAAGGGAACTTGGCAATAAGCCAGATTCCCTTTGCGTATTGCGA
>JBAULH010000055.1:0-10551 GCA_049578085.1 Candidatus Deferrimicrobiaceae bacterium | reverse complement strand
AGTGGGAGCCTCCAGGGAAAAGAACCGGAACAGGCGGCGGCGGGCAGCAAGCAGAGCCGGGAAACGGGGAAGGTGTAGACATGGCCATCGTGACGATCGCAAGATTGAGCGGGGGCGGCGGGGAGGAGATCGGCAAGGAGGTCGCCAAGAAACTGGGGTACGAGTATATCGGCAAGAATCGGATTCTGAAGGGAGTCGAGGTGAGCGGGGACAAGTGGCTGGAATGGGGAAAGGAACTGGATGAGCACGCTCCTTCCCCCTGGGAACGGTTCGACCGCTCGTTCACCGGATTCGTCTCGCTGGTGGAAAGCGCCATCTACGGCTATGCCCTTGAGGAACGTAAGGTGATTACCGGCCGTGGGGGGAACTGGCTCCTCAAGGACGTCCCGTTCGCCCTGCGCCTTCTGATCACCGGGTCCCCGGAGGAACGGGCCAAGCGGGTCAGCGACCGGGAGCACGTCAACATCGCAACGGCCCGGAGGATGATCAAGTTCAGCGACCACGAGAGGATGGAGTATCTGTCTATCGTCTATCATCGGGATCCGTTCGATCCGAGAGAGTATGACATGGTGTTCGACACGGACAGGATGGGGCAGGAAGAGATCGTCCGGCTGATCCTGGACGAGATTCCCGCGAGAGCCCAACGGGCCACGCCGGAGGCCCGGGAGACACTGCGCCGGATGGTGGTGGCGGCCAAGGTCAAGGCGGCGATCTGCACCAATCCGCGGACATACGTTCCCACGCTGGAAGTTGTCCATGACGGAAAAGAGATCGTCGTTCGCGGGATCGTCCATAGCCCGACGGAGCAGAAGTTGGTGATGGAGATCGCAAACCGGGTTGCTACGCCGACACCGGTCAGAAGCGAACTCCACTACCGCGGCGCCTGAGATTCCATCTGCACCACCCGGCAGGCGGGGAATGGGCCATCATCGTCCTACCCCATGCGGATGCACATGATCCCTGCCACGATGAGCCCCGCGCCCAGCAGGCGGATCCGCCCGAACCGTTCCCGGAAGAGGAGGATCCCCCCCAGAACGCCTGCGATGGCGCTTACCTGCCGGACCGAGGTGGCGTACGACACCTTCGCCATCTGAAGGCCGATCCGGAAGGTGATGAACGACAGGAACAGGATGAACCCTGCCGCAACCCCTTGCGGCCAGTGGACCCGGATCACCTCGAGAAACCGGTTCGGGGAATTCCTCATGAGGGCGTAGGCCAGCAGGAAAAGGAACAGGGCAATATCCAGGTAATAGGTGTAGACGAATACGTCTGCCACCGTCACCCCCTGCTTGTCCACGATCGCCCCCACGGAGTAGAAGAGCCCTGCCGAGAGCGCGAACAGGACACCGGGCAGGCGAAAGTTCCTCAGGGGGAAGGAGAGTCCCGCCCAGGAGAATTCCCGCATCTGCAGGATGTAAGCGCCCAGGAACACGACGAGAATGCCGCCCATCCCGAGGAGGGAGAGGCGCTCGTCGAGGAACAGGTATGCCCACAGGGGGATGTAGAGCGGGCCTGTCGTGGTGAGCGGGTAGGCGAGGGAGACGTCCGCCCGCTCGTACGAGGCCGTCAGGCACGCGTGGTAGATCGCGAAGAAGAACCCGGCCGCGAAGGCAATCGGCAGGACCGGTCCCCGGGGGAGGGGGATCGCGCCGTGTCGCACGAGCCAGTACGTCGAGAAGATGGTGATCGCCAAGGCGTGCATGAAGACGTTGAAGACGAGTTTGTGCCGCGTCGTCTTCAGGATCAGGTTCCACCCGGCGTGCATCACCGCAGACAACAGGATGAAGAGCAGCGCGGTATCGGGCATCCTGCCTACAGTACGGTGCTTGGTTTTTTTTCGCAACCGGGACCCTGGAACAACAGGAACGGTCCGGAACAGGGCGAGGAAAGGAAAGACCTAGCGGCACCCCATCGCCTGCCGGAGTGCCTGCGCGATGTCCGCGATCTTCATGAGGGGATTGGTCGGCGTTTCGATAAAGACGGCCCGCGTCAGATGAAGTACATGAGATTTCTTTGCCGGCGTTCCACCGCTTCCTGCTCCTCCCGCGCAAGATCGGCGAGCGTCCACCGGTCGAGCGCGGACTCGATCGCCTCGGATGTCTCCCGGACGAGCCGGGAAACGGCGGGAGATAACCCCTCCCCGGGGGGTTTTCTCCCTCTTCCTTGCTGTGCTTTTGCCGGGGAGACAGGCCCCTCGATGGCCTCGATGATCTCGGTGGAGCGCACCGATTCCGGTCGGCGTGCGAGGAGATAGCCCCCCCCGACGCCGCGCCGGCTCTGAACGATGCCGGCGTTTTTCAGTTCGAGCAGGATCAGCTCCAGGAATTTTTTCGGGATCCCGTTACGATCCGCCAGTTCCTTGATCTGGAACGTGGTTCCATCCGGGTGGCGTGCCGCGTAAATGAGCGCCTTCAAGGCGTATTCCGTTTTTTTCGACAGTCGCATTTTCGCTTTTGCCCCTTATTCTATAAAGCCTATTGTATAAATAGGGATTTGCCTCGTCAAGTTGATACTGTGGAAAGAGCCGTTACGGATGTACCAGGGAGGCGGCTATCCGGTAGACTTCGGCCAGTGTGGATTGGGAAAGAGACGTCTGCCAATGCCCCGTCAGGCGGGCAATTCCCCAGAGCAGGTAGATCGTTCCCAGGCCGAGGAGAGGAATGAAGTACGGGGAGAGCGAGCGCTCTCCCTTCCGGGTGACCGTCAGGCAGTTCTCCACCGGGCAGGAGGTCACGCACGTCATGCACCCCGTGCACTCGGGGGTCCACACCGACGCCTTCCGGTGGACGGTGATCTCCACCGGGCAGGCCCGGGTGCAGGCCTTGCAATCGATGCAGGTCGCCCTGTCGCGGATGACCCGCTGGGGAGACATCCAGCTGACCAGGCCCAGGAGCGCCCCGTACGGGCACAGGTATCGGCACCAGAAGTGCTTGACGACGACCGAGAGCAGTACGAGGATCGCCAGGGTTACGACTGCGGTTCGCGAAATGTCGGTGAAGAACAGGAGCATCTTGGCGTCGGCGGCGTAGTTGTAGGGGGTGTGCAGGAACTGTTCGATCGCCGCAATGTCCATCTTCCAGAGTATCGCCCAGGCGAAGAAGGCGAGCAGGAGATACTTGAGAGAGGTAAGGCAGAGATCGACCCCGCGGTTCACGAGCACGGGCTTTTCCTGTTTTTTCCAAAGTGTTTTTTTCCCCACCCACTCCAGCGCGCGGGAAATCCCCCCCACCGGGCAGACCCACGAGCAGAAGACCTTGCGGCCGAAAAACGAGGAAAGGATCGCCGCGATCAGGATGGTGAGGCCCGCCGGATGCACCGCGTCGTAGGACCCGGTGATGAGAAAGCGCTTGAGGCTTACCAAGGCGCTGATGGGCAGGAAGCCCTCCACCGCCGGGAGCCGGTGTGCGGTGACCGGTCCTCCCGCGACGATCTGCCGATAGAAGAAGGCAAACTCGATGCCGATGAAAACGAAAAAGAGGAGGTAGAATCCCTGAACAATCCAGCGCAGCCTGGGAAGAGATGCGTACGGGTTACGCCACAGCACGGATCCCGACGCTTCCCGTCCGGGCGTCACGGAAGGGTATGATCTCCCGTTTTTCGTAGTATGAATCGAAACGGACACTCGGTTCATGCTCCCCCATCCCCGCCGCCTCTTCCTTGACCTATCTCAACCCCCTCCCTACACTGAAATCGACTGTCCTTTCGACGGAAGGAGTGTGCGGCATGGCCCTCGTGGGGGAAGTGTTCGTAGCCGACGTCCTCGGGAAGCCGGTGCTCGACCCGTCGGGCGAGGAGATCGGGAAGCTCCGCGACATCGCGGTGGTCGGCGGCGGACCCTTCCCCCGCGCCGCGGGACTTCTTTTGGAAAGGAAGAAGACGGTACTTTTCCTCCCGTGGGAGGATATAAGCATCTTCAACCGGAGAATCATCTCCTCGCGAAAACGCGATTCCGAGCTGTCGGAATTTACCCCCGCCCATGATCAGCTGCTCATCCGGAAAGACCTCCTGGACAAGCAGATTGTCGACATCGACGGGGCGAAGGTCGTCCGGGTCAACGATGTCAAGCTCAGCGAGGAAGGGGGAGGCGCCTGCGTAACGGATGTGGACGTGGGGGTACGCGGGATCCTGCGCCGACTCGGGGTGGAGCGCCGGGGGGAGACCTTCTTCCGGACGATACGCCACCCCCTGCGTCACCAGATGATCTCCTGGTCCCTGATCCAGCCCCTCCACGAGAAGCTCGACCGCCTCACCCTGGCCGTCTCGCGGCAGGCCCTCTCCGAGATCCACCCCGCGGACATCGCCCAGATCATCAGCGGGCTCTCCCCGGACGAGAGGAAGGGATTCTTCGGCAAGCTCGACCTCGAGATGGCCGCCGAGGCGCTCCACGAACTGGAGCCGGAGGTGCAGGCCGATCTTATCAGCGACATGGACAAGGAACAGGCCGCGGACGTCATCGAGCGGATGCCCCCGGACGAAGCCGCGGACGTGATCGCCGACCTTCCCCTCGAGAAGGCCCAGGAGATCCTCGGCCTGATCGAGAAGGAGGAGGCCCAGGATATCCACGAACTGCTGGGGCACGAGGAGGACACTGCGGGGGGGCTCATGACGAACGAGTACCTCGCCTATCCTCCGGGAATTACCGTGCGGGAAACGGTGGAGCAGTTCCGGGGAGAGGCCGGTGAGATCGAGTCGGTCTATTACATATACGTCGTGGAGGACGAGAAGCTCCTGGGGGTGGTCGGGCTGCGGGATCTCATCCTCGAGGATCCCTCGAAAACGCTTGGCGAGATGATGCACACGAAGCTGATCACCATTCGTGCGGACGCAAGCCAGGAACAGGTCGCGGAGCTGATCTCCAAGTACAATCTCCTCGCCTTGCCGGTGGTCGACGACGAGAACTGCCTTCTCGGCATCGTGACCGTGGACGACGTCGTAGACCTCTTGCTGCCCCCCGCCTCCCGGCGCCGCCGCCGCAGGAGGTAAGCCGCACTTCCTTCCCGGGCACCGCATGTCCGTCGGTCATCATGGATCGCCCCCGAGCATCCCCGGGAGCCCCGGGAAGAGCGTCAGGATCACCAGAAAGACCGTGAGACAGATCATGACGATCGTGGTTGTCCACGCGATCCCGTTGAACGCCTTCGAGTTGACGTACTCGCCCATCAGCTCCCGGTCGTTGATCAGCTTCAGCATGAACACGAGGACGAACGGCAGGAGGATGCCGTTGGCTACCTGGGAAAAGAGCATGATGAGGATCAGCGGAGCGGCAGGGTAGAGGACGAACAGTGCACCCAGCACGATGATCGCCGTGTACAGCCAGAAAAAGTGGGGAGCGGTGCGGAAGTCCTTGTCGATGCCGGACTCCCACCCCATCCCCTCGCAGACGGAGTAGGCGGTCGCCAGCGGCAGGATCGACGCGGAGAACAGGGAGGCATTGGCCAGCCCGATGGCGAAAAGAACGGAGGCGTACTTTCCCGCGAGAGGTGCCAGCGCCATGGCCGCATCCTTCGCGTCGTTGATCTGGATCCCCTCCACGAACAGCGTCGCGCCGCAGGCCACGATGATCGAAAGAGCCACGATGTCGGTGACGAAACAGCCGGCGATGACGTCGGCCCGGCACAGGCTGTAATGTTCCGCCGGGATGTGCTTTTCCACCACTGCGGACTGCAGGTAGAACTGCATCCACGGGGCGATCGTCGTACCCACCATGCCGATGAGCATGACGACATACGCGCTGTCCGCATTGAGCACGGGCGTCACCAGGTTCCGCGCCACCGATCCCCACTGGGGGTGTGCGAAATAGGCCGACACGGCGTAGGTGAAGTACACGGTGCTGGCGATGAGGAAGATCTTCTCCACGATGCGATGCGTTCCCTTCACCACGAGGAACCAGACCGCGATTGCCCCGATGGGGACGGATAGGTACTTGCTGACGCCGAATATCTCCAGGGCCGCCGCCCATCCGGCGAATTCCGCGACGGTGTTGCTCAGGTTCGCAAGGAGGAGCGCCACAAGGAGGAAGAAGGTCGGACGGACGCCGAATTTCTCCCGGATGAGGTCCGCCAGCGTTTTCCCGGTGACCACCCCCATCCGGGCCACCATCTCCTGGACGACGATCAGCGCGGCGGTGATCGGGATGAGTGTCCAGAGGAGGGAGTACCCGAAATGGGCGCCTGCGATCGAGTAGGTGGCGATCCCTCCCGCGTCGTTGTCGACCGAGGCCGTGATGATCCCGGGGCCCAGCACGGCCAAGAACACGAGAAATTTCTTCTTGTCGGGACGACGCCAGCGCATGGGGGTGCCTCTCCCGGAACCTCCGGATAATTCTCCAGAAAATACCATATCTGTCGGATAGTTGCCTACAGAAAGGGGAGTGGATGCGAGGTTTTCCCGTGCGCGGTGATATAGGTGATATAATAATTCACCATTCCATCCCGGGGAAGGTCGACGGAATCGTGGGGAAAGGAGGAATCCCATGGAGCTCCTTCTGACCAACATGGAAGTACGGGCGCTTAAGGAAACTCTTGAGGCGGAGATATCGAACCTGCAGATGGAGATCGCCGCTGCGAGGGATCGGGGAATGCGGGAGGAGATGATCACGAGGAAGGAACTCCTCCTGTCGGTCCTGGAGAAGCTGCCCGCCCCCGTCCTGGACGTCGCGTAATACCATCAGTGCGAATGGCCCGGCAGGTCGTCGTGCCTGTGGGACGGTACGCGGTGGTTTTTGATTCCCGAGGCGTCCGCGGGGTCCACGTGGACGACAGCGTCCGACAGGTAGCGAAGGCCGTGGAGCATCCTGTGGCGGACCTCCTTGGCGATTGCGTGCCCCTCCCTTACGGACCGGTCCCCCTCCACGGCGAGATTGACATCCGCGTACATCCGGTGGCCCGCCCAGCGAACCCGCACGTCCGACACATCCACGACGCCGGGCACGGCGGAGGCAGTCTCCCGGATTTCGACGGCCACCGCCGGGTCTGACCCGTCGAGAAGCCGGAGGAAAACCTCCTTCCCCGTCTGCCATACGATTCTCAAGATGATTACGGAGATCACCAGTCCGACCGCCGGATCCGCGACGGGATACCCCATCCGGACCCCCCCTGCCCCCAGGGTAACCGCCAGGCTCGTAAGCGCGTCGCCGTGCGCGTGTCTTCCGTCCGCCACGAGCGCGGCGCTACCGATCTCCTTCCCTACTCGCACCCGGTAGACCGCTACCGCCTCGTTTCCGAAAAACCCGACCGCCGAGGCGGCTGCGACCGCCCACAAGTGCCGCACCGGCACGGGCGCCACGAACCGGTGGATCGACTCCGCCGCGGCCGCGATGGCGCTCGCCAGGATGACGGCGACCACGATGACCCCCGCCAGATCCTCGACCCGTCCGTACCCGTAGGTGAACCGGTCGCTCGGTCTCTTGCGGGCGAGACGGAAGGCGACCCACAGGGGGATGGCGGTGCCGGCATCGCCCAGGTTGTGGATCGTGTCGGCAAGGAGGCCGACGCTGCCCGTGAAGAGAACGACGACCGCCTGGAAGACCGCGGTCGCGGAGAGGGCGGCGAACGACCACAGTACGGCGCGGGATCCCTTCTCTGTGGTCGTGACGGAGGGATCCGGCAGGGTGTGGCGATGGGGGTGCGTATGCTTTCGCATGGTCATTAGAGCATGTTCCGGAACCCCTGCTCCTCCAGGTGGGCTGCGAGCTCCTCCCCGTGGGCGCGGTCGCGCGTCTCGAGGAGGAGGACGACGGTCGAGTACCCCGGCGGACAGTCGGAAGGGAGACGGTCGTGCTCGATGCTGATCACGTTCGACCGTTCCCTGGCGACCGCGGCGAGCAGGGTGGCGAGGGAACCGGGCCGGTCCGGGATGAGGAACCGCAATCGGACAAGGCGCCCCGAGCGGAACAGCCCCCGCTCGGTGATCCGGGAGAGGAAGTTGACGTCGATGTTCCCCCCCGAGAGCACCATCACGGCCGGAAACCGCGTCGGCGGGCGCTTGTAGAGCACCGCCGCCAGCGGGGCGGCCCCCGCGCCCTCCAGCGTGGTCTTCATCTCCTCAAGGGCGTACAGGATCGCCGCGGCGATCTCCTCGTCGTCCACGATGACGACGTCGTCGACCCACCGTCGGGCGGCCTCGAAGGTTCGCTCGCTCAGGGATGTCACCGCGATGCCGTCCGCGATCGTGCGCGCTTCCGGACACCCCACGGGGCGTCCCGCGGCAAGCGACGGAGGGAGCGAAGAGGCCCCTTCCGCCTGTACTGCAACGAGTTCCACATCCGGATAGATCTCCTTCACCGCGGCTCCGATCCCGGCCAGAAGCCCTCCGCCGCCCACGGGGACATAGACCGTTCCCGGGGGGCCGATTTCCTCGACGAGCTCCACCCCCAGCGTCCCCTGCCCCGCGATCACCAACGGGTCGTCGAAGGGGGGTACCATGACAAACCCGGAATCCCGTGCCAGGGAGGCGGCGTGTCTTGCCGCGTCGTCGAAGGTTTCCCCGTGATGGATGATGCGGATGTTCTCCCCGCCTTCGCGCAGGGCGGCGGCGGACTTGGACACCGGGGCCCAAAGAGGCATCACGAGGGTCGCCGGGATACCCGCCTCCTTCGCCGCGCGAGCGACGCCGCGGGCATGGTTCCCCGCGCTTGCCGCGATGACGCCGGACACCTGGTTACGGTCCAGGGAGAGCACCTTGCTGGCGGCACCCCGGATCTTGAACGACCCGGAGTTCTGTAGGTTTTCCAGCTTGGAGAGGACCCTTCCGCCCGCCCGTTCGGACAGCGGGGCCTCCTCGACAAGCGGAGTAGCGTACGCCAGCCGGTAGACACGCTCCTTTGCCGCGATCACGTCCTTTCGCCCGAAGTCCATTCGTCCCCCCCCTCAGAGACCTGCCAGTGCCTGGCGCAGGTCCCCGATCAGGTCGTGGGCCGCCTCCATTCCGATCGAGAACCGGATCATGGAGTCGGTTATTCCCCTGTCCCGCCGCTCTTCCGGGGTCAGCCCGAAGTGGGTGGTGGTCATCGGCTGGGTCGCGAGGCTTTCCGGGCCGCCGAGGCTGGGGGCGATGGTGAACAACGCGAGGGCGTCGACGACCTTCGTCGCGTCCTGCCCCGACCCGTCGATTTCCAGGGTCAGCATCCCCCCGAACCCGGACATTTGGGATTTTGCCAGATCGTGCTGCGGGAAATCCGGCAGCCCCGGATACAGGACCCTGGCGACCTTTGGATGCTCCTTCATCGATTCCGCCACGGTCTGCGCGGTCTCGTTCTGCCTCTTCACGCGAATCGGCAGCGTCCGGAGGCTCCTCGACAAAAGAGCGGCGATTTCGGGAGCCATCATCTGTCCCAGGTTCTTCCGCCAGGGCGCGACCGGCGCGATCAGCTCCGGTGGACCCATGAGGGCGCCGCCCGTCAGGTCGCTGTGACCTCCCAGGTACTTGGTGGCGCTGTGCACGGCGATGTCCGCGCCGAGCGCCAGCACCTGCTGGTTCACGGGGGAGGCAAAGGTGTTATCGATGGCCACCAGTGCCCCGTACGAGCGGGAGAGCCTGCAGATCTCCCGGATGTCGAAGATCTCCATGTTCGGGTTCGTGGGGGTTTCGAAAAAGACGAGGCCCGGCCCCTTCTTTAATACGTCTTCCAGTTTCCCCGCCTCGTCTCCCCGAAGCAGGAACGTCGGTATTCCCACGAGGGGAAGCTGCTTTTCGAGAAGCTCCAGCGTGCCGCCGTACGCGTTTCCCAGGCAGACGATCCCCTTCCGGCCATGGGCGAAGAAGAGTGCGGCCTCCGCCGCCATTCCCGAGGCGAACACGAGAGCCGACTCCGCGTTTTCGAGAGTCGCGAGTTTTCCCTCCACGCTTCGGATCGTGGGGTTCAGACCGTACCGGGTGTAGAGGTTCCCCGGGCGTCTTCCTTCCACCACGTCGAGGAGATCGGCCGTGGAGCGGAACCCGAATGTGGTGGTGTTGTAGATCGGCGTGTGCGGGGATCCCTCGGCGTCCCTCAATTCCCCGGCATGCACGCACCGTGTGGAAAGATCGTACTGGTTTTTCATGGCCCCCCCTGTGTGATTTGGAACCGTCGAATTCCCCCTTCTGTCGGCACGGGGTGACACCATTGTATCTTTCGGGGGTCGGAGAGCATTCGGATCGCGATACTGATATTGCGTGGCAGGGGTTACGGGTTACACCCGCATCCCCCGATTGTCGGAGAGGAGGAGGAGAGCTCTCGCGCTGACCTCCGGGTCATTTGACTCTGCCACGGTTATGGCTTCCTCTCTGTTGAAACAAGGACGATGTCCTTTTTCGTGCTCTCCACGATCGCGATCAGTTCTTTCTGCTCCTGCTCGGGGACCTTGAACTTGTCCAGGACCTTCTTGAAATCGGCCAGCATTGCCTGCCATTCATTCTCCGTAATGTTGAGATGCTGGTGTGACTCCTTCATCCCCCGGCCGGTGTATTTCTCCGGTCCGCCGGATGCTTGGCAGACCATGGAGGTGACATGGTATTTGAGATATGCTTTGGGCACCCGATCCCTGGCTTCCTTGATCCTGGGATTGGCGTTCT
>JBAULH010000054.1:0-20719 GCA_049578085.1 Candidatus Deferrimicrobiaceae bacterium | reverse complement strand
GGTCCCGCGCTCGTCGCAGTGCCCCTCGATGAGGATCGACGCTGCCTGGTTCGCCTTCAGGTAGGCGGCCACTTCCTGGAGGATGGGCTTGGCATCCTCCCGGAGGAACGACTTGTCGAAGTCGAAGTGGATGTCGGGGAAGTCGGATGGTTTCTCCTGGGTCGCCGCCCTACCCGCCATCGCCGTTTGCGTCGGCTCGGTGACGATCGGCTCCTGCTTGCCGACTTGCGTCTCTGCGGGGGGAAGTGTCGATACGGCCGCTCCCGAAGCGGTGTCGGTCGATTTCACCAGTTCCTTCTTTGCGCACCCCACCGCAAACGTCAATAGCACCACCGACAATGCCGAAAGAATCCACTTCCCGCCCATCGAACCTTTCATCTCGGCCTCCCCAGAAAAAAATATGGTGCGAAATCTTCCCGATCTTCCTGCCGGATCCCGTAGGCAGCGGTCACCGCCGGGGGGACCACGAAGGAGAACCCGCGGCGGACAACCCCTTGAACAGCCCTCTTTGCCACCGTCCGTCCACGGAAGCGATTTTCAACTCAGAATAGCCATTTTTTCGGAATGTGTAAACAAGGTAACGCCCGTCCGGGGAAAAGGACGGATCCACGCAGTCGCCGTTGCCCGAGACCACGAGGCGGTGGTCCGACCCGTCGGGGAGGACCGTGTAGATCGAATACCTCCCGTCCGTGAACGACGTGTAGGCAATCCGGTCGCCGGCGGGGGACCAGGAGGGGGATGTGGAGTAATATCCCGCCTGGGAGATGCGCCTCTCGTCCGAGGAGCCGGCATCCTTGACGTAGATCTGGGGCGATCCGCTCCGGTTGGACACGAAGGCGAGCGTCTTCCCGTCGGGAGAAACCGAGGGGGACACCTCGATCCCCCATCCGCCCGCGACCCTCTGCACGCCGGAGCCGGCAAGCGATACCCGGTAGATGTCGGAGTTCCCCTCGACGCTCAGGGTGGCGTACAGGGAGTCGCCCGAAGGGGAAAACGATCCGGGGGACTTCGAGTTCCCGTACCGCACCACGAGCCGGTCCGTCCCGTCGGCCAGGTTGCGCAGGTAAATCTGGGGAACCCCTGTCCGGTAGGAGGTGTAGGCGAGCCGTTTCCCGTCCGGCGACCAGCGGGGAAAGAGGTTGAAGCTCCGGTTGTCGGTCACCTGCCTGAGGTCGCTGCCATCAAGCCCGATGATGTAGATCTCCTTCCCCTTCCCCTTTTCCGGCCTTGCGGAGAAAGCGATCTCGGTATCGAAAATCCCCCGGACTCCCGTGAAGGCATAGAGCACCTCGTTGGCAAACTTGTGCGCCATCTGCCGGAACCTGCCCACGGGCCCGGTGTACTTTTTCCCCACCATCATGTTCCCGAGGCTGACGTCGTAGAGACGCATTTCCACCGTCATCTGGTCCCCGAGGACCTCCACCTTCCCGATCACCACGGCCTCGGTGCCGATCATCTTCCAGTCGGGAAAGGAGAGCGGCCTCCCCGAGAAGTGCTCCGTTACAATCCGCTCGAGATAGGCCGGTCTCCGGATGACATCGAAAAGCGAGGTCATGGCGAGGTCCCCCCCGATTGCCCCGGGGAGCTCCCGGGCAAGAGACGCGTCCCCCCCCGTTACCACGAAGTCCGGGAGGGCGACCGGCATCCGCTTTCCACCGGGCGCGTTGATGTCGATGTACAGGACGGCCCCGGAAACGGAAGGAACCAGGAGAAGAAAAAGGAAAACCAGGTATTTCTTCACGGAACGGATCATACGCCCCCCCCGGCCCCGTAGAATCGGAATCCGACCTCGTAGTGGTCCTCCCCGCCGCGAAGCTGCTCGGGAGGGATGGGAAGCGGGCTCGCCTTGTTGATCGCCCGCAGCACGGAATCATCGAAGTAGGAATTCCCCGAGGTCTTTTCCATCCGCACCAGCGACACCCGGCCGTCCTGCTCGATGACGATCCGAAGCTGCACGATGAGGTTTTCCTTCTCGCCCGTCGCAATCGCGGGAACGGTCCAGTTCGACCGGATCCTCTCGTCCAGCTGCCGGAAGTAGGCGAGGTGCTCCGGGGGGACCCGGGCGTTCCCGGCGGCGCCCGCCAGTCCCACCGGCGGAGAGGGAAAGGCGCTCTTCCGTGCGGGGCGCATGGCGGACAGATCGATCCTGTGGGAGACGCGCTCCCCGATCTGCCGGATCGCCGATCGGGCGGCCTTTTCCCGCCGGATCGTCCGCATCGCCTGCTGGACGTGTTCCGCAGAATCCTTCTTCTCTCGCATCTTATTGAGGCTTTCGACAAGGGCCATGGCGTCCGGCCTCTCCTCCGCCCTGCTTTTCTTTTCCGCCTTCGCCGTCACGGGGGGAGAAGGCGCAGGCGTCTTTTCCTCTTTTGCGGACTTCGTCGGAGCAGGGGGAGCCGGCTCGGCCGGTTTCGCGCGTACCGGGGGGGGGGGCGCGAAGGCCTCTCCTCCGACCAGATCGACCACGGCCACGGAGAGGAACCGGGCGGGAGGAGAGTGATAACCCGCCCACAACGCGCAAATACCGAAGGCGGCCACGTGAAGCACCACCGAAAGGGCGACCATCCTGCGGAAGATCAGCTCCATCGGGGTAATCGCGAGGGGGTACATCCGCTTGTCCGTGGGCCCCCGCTCGTCAACGCTCGAGGGGTTCGGTGACCATCCCGAGCTTTTCGATCCCTGCGTTGCGGACCTCCGCGATGACCTTCACGACGAATCCGTACGGTACCGAGCGGTCAGCGCGGAAATAGACCTGGCGGTCGGTGCGCCGCTCGACGATGGCCTGGAGAGCGCTGCTCAGCTGGTTGAACTTCATCGGTTGCTTCCCGACGAATATCCTGCTGTTTTGGTCCACGGTGATCACGAGGCGCTCCTCATCCGACCGTAATGCCTTGGCATTCGCCTGGGGCAGGTTGACGTCGACTCCCTGGGTGAGCATCGGGGCGGTGACCATGAAGATGATGAGAAGCACCAGCATCACGTCGACGAGGGGGACGATGTTGATGTCCGACATCATCCTGCGTTCCTTGCCGTCTCCGTTGGTAAACGCCATCGGGCTACACCTTCTCCAGGTTCCGCTCGAGGAAGTTCACGAACTCGATGGAGAAACTGTCGAGCCGGGTGACGATCGCCCGCACCCGGTTCAGGAAGAAGTTGTACGCCATAACCGAAGGGATCGCGGCGGCCAGCCCCGCGGCGGTGGCGATCAGCGCCTCGGCGATTCCCGGGGCGACCGTGGAGAGCGTGGCGCTGCCCGTCATGGCGATGCTCGAGAAGGCGTTCATGATCCCCCAGACGGTGCCGAAGAGCCCGATGAAGGGCGTCGCGCTTCCCGTCGTAGCGAGAAAGGGAAGGTACGTCTCCATGAGCGCGACCTCCTCGTTAATCGCCTTTCTCATGGACCGCTCCACGTTGTCCAGAGGAAACGCACTCGCCCGGACGGCCGGCGCCGCGGGATCGGCGGATCTGCCCCGCTGGATTCGCATCAGCTCGAGATACCCTGTCCGGAACACCTCGGTGAGAGGCGTACGATCCGATTTCTCCGCCAGGTCATACAGGGAAGCGAGGTTCTTCCCCTCGGCGAAGGCCTTGGCGAATTCCACCTGGTTCCTTTCGATCCCCTGGAAAAGCCGGAATTTGAGAAAGATGATGGCCCAGGAAACGACGGAGAACACGATGAGCAGCAGGAGCACCAGCTTTACGATCGGCCCGGCGAGCAAAACATGTTGGAAGACCCGGGTGTCGAACAGGCCGGACGCGGCTGCTGCCACAGGGAATCCCATTCCCGAATACGACATCGAAGGGCGTACCTCCCTTAATCTAGTATCAGTCCTATATAACCCAATCGCTCACGCGGTTCAATCTTCTTGACAATTTCGTCCATAACAATTACGATACGCAATAATGGAAAAAAGAGTAAAAAAGTCCCGAAATACCAAGCAGCGCGCGGTAATTCTGGAGATCCTCCGGAAAGGCGGGTTTCATTCGACCGCGGAGGCGATCTACCATGAAGCGCGCAAGGTTCTCCCCAACATAAGCCTTGGGACGGTGTACCGCAATCTCAATTTCCTCCAGGACCAGGGGATGGTCCAGGAGATCCGCACGAACAGTGAATCCTCCTCGCTGTTTGAGGGGAAGTGCTCTCCCCATGCCCATTTTCACTGCACGAAGTGCCAGGCGGTTTTCGACATTCCGCTTCCGCAGTGCCTCGAGGAACTCGAGTGGAATGAGAAACCCGATATCTCCATGGTAAAATCCCTGGACCTGCACGTCATCGGCGCCTGCAGCCACTGCACCCCCGCGACATCCTGACCGCCTAGACCAACGATAAGCTCCGGAGGGCCCTGGCTCGCGGGAGATTCCCCAAAGCTACGCTCGCGACCTGCGCCCGCTCGCTGCGGGTTCCGCTCGTCGGATCGGACCCCGCGCGGCGGGGATACTCTTCTCTCGCTCCACACGCCGCTTTGTGGAACCCCCCGCATCGCCCCGGGCCCCCGGTGGCCGGCGCAGCAGCCGCAGGAGGAGGGGCGCAGTGAGGTTAAGCGCAGGCGTGCGGGTGTATCGCACGCCGAGCCACGAACGGAGCCCCCCTCCGAGGCTGCGGAGCGAGACCCTACCGGGCATAAAAAACCCCGCCGGGGAAGGACCACCCTCCCCGGCGGGGTTTTCGTCTCGCCTGCGAATCCGCGGCCGATCAGCTAAGCTTCCTGCCTCCCTCGGCCGCCCACTTCTCGAGCATGTCCGTGGTGACCGACTTCGGCCGCTCGATTGCGTACCCCAGAGCACGGTCCCACGTGAGGTTGCACAGGACGCCCAGGGCACGCCCGATGCCGAAGAGAACGGTATAGAAGTCGTATTCGACGACGCCGTAGTACCACTGGATGACGCCGGACTGCGCGTCGACGTTCGGCCACGGGTTCTTCGCCTTGCCGTGCTCCTTGAGGATGCCCGGGGCCACCTTGTAGATCATGTTGACGAGCTTGAAGAGCGGGTAGTCCGGCAGGTTCTTCAGGCAGAACTCCATCTGCGAGACGTACCGGGGGTCGGTCTTGCGCAGCACCGCGTGGCCGTACCCCGGGATGACCTGCCCGCTGTTCAGGGTGTCCCACAGGAACTTCTTGAGCTCCTCCTCGGTGGGAAGCTTGCCGCCCAGCTTCTGGAACACGCCCTGGCACCATCCCAGCACTTCCTGGTTCGCCAGGCCGTGGAGGGGGCCCGCGAGGCCGTTGATACCGGCGGAATAGGCGTAGTAGGCGTCGGAAAGGGCCGAGGCCACGAGGTGCGCGGTGTGCGCCGACACGTTGCCCGACTCATGGTCCGAGTGGAGGCAGAAGTACATCCGGGCCACGTCGTCATAGGGCTTGCCGATCCCCATCATATGGGCGAAGTTGCCGCCCAGGTCGAGCTTCGGGTCCGGGGCGATGGGGGTGTCGCTCTTGTACTTCATCCGGTAGATGTAGGCCCCGAGCGACGGCAGCTTCGCCATCAGGTTGCAGGCATCCTCGAACATCGGGTCCCAGTATTCCGTCTTCTTCATCCCCTCGCCGTATCTCTTCGCGAAGAGGGATTCCCGCTGCATCGCAAGGATGCCGGCGGAGAACATGGTCATCGGATGGGTGTCGCGCGGCATGGCGCGCAGGACGTCGACCACGTACTGGGGTATCTGGGAGCGGCTCTTGAAATCCTCGACCACCGCCAGGGTCTGCTCCATCGTGGGGACATCGCCGGTCATCAGGAAATAGAAGAACCCCTCGACGTAAGGGTACTCGGACCCGGGAGCCTTGGGAAGGGCCGCGAAAGACTCGGGGATCGTCTTTCCCCGAAAACGGATCCCCTCCTCGGGATCAAGGTAGGAGATGTCGGTGACCAGGGAGCGGATCCCCCGGGCACCGCCGATGCACTGTTCAATGGTGACCTGGTCGATGATCACCTTGCCCAGTTCCTTGACCAGCTTGGTGGTGCGTGGACGGTGCGCCTGAATCTTCTCGAACAGTTTTGCTTTCATTGTCATCTTCTCCGCCACTTTTGCCATGCTAAAACCCCCTTTCACGGGATATGGGAATGCCATCTCTATCCTATAATCGCGCGCACCGTGACGTCCGTGGACAATCCCTCCTTTCCGTGGCGCCGAATCCCAACGAAAACCCGCACAACGCAAGATCCAGAAGGATATTATTATGTCACAGTGAAACCGCCCCGGCCAGGAGTCCGGGTTGCTGATATCTGTCGGAACGTAACGGTTTGAAGCGAAGAACGCAGGCTGTATACCGTATACAGATGCCGATACTTAAATAACAGGAAATCTTCCCGCAAGTCAAGCCAAAAGGGAAGCAGTTTGACATCATGGGTTTTCCTTTGTAGTATAGGGCACTTATTTGATTCCTTGGCATCGGGAACCGGAAGCGCACAGGAGGGGCACTGTTGGGTCTGTTCGACGAGTCCATTCTCATCTTCGATGGCGCATGCGGGACGAATCTGCAGGGCCTTTCCCTGCCGCCGTCGGCATGGGGGAAGTACGAGGGATGCAACGAATACCTGAACCTCTCGACCCCGGAGGCGATCGAGAAATTGCACTCGTCGTTTCTTTCGGCCGGGGCGATGGTGCTCGAAACAAACACCTTCGGCGCCAACTCTATCGTCCTTGCCGAGTACGGACTGGAAAGCCGCGTGGAGGAGATCAACCGCGCCGCCGTGAAAAACGCCCGGGCCGCCATCGCGCGGCACGGCGGCCGGGGGTACATTGCAGGTTCCATCGGGCCGACGACCAAGCTCCCCTCGCTGGGGCACATCTCCTCCGAGGAGCTGGCCCGTTCGTTTACCTCGCAGATCCGAGTACTTGTCGAGTCGGGGGTGGATCTCCTCGTGTTCGAGACCTGCCAGGACCTGCTGCAGGTGAAGGTCGGGCTGGTCTGCTGCTTCGAGGAGCTTTCCCGGCTCGCACAGGACATTCCCGTCATGGTGTCCCTCACGATCGAAAGTTCGGGGACCATGCTGGTCGGAACGGACGTGGCCGCGGCCGCGGCGGCCCTCGAGCCGTTTCCCCTCTTCTCCCTGGGCCTGAACTGCGCCACCGGTCCGGAGGGGATGAAGTCCCACATCCGGTATCTGAGCCGTCACTGGCCGGGGCGGGTTTCCTGCATCCCCAACGCCGGCATGCCGCAGGTCGTCGGGGGACAGACGTCCTACCCCCTCGCTCCGGAGGCGTTCGCCGCGGAGCTCGCGGCGTTCGTGACCGGGGAGGGGGTGAGCATCGTGGGGGGCTGCTGCGGTTCGACCCCGGAGCATATCCGGCGCCTGACGGAAGGCCTGTCTTCCGTGCGCCCCGCTCCGCGCGCCGTGGAGGACAAGCCGTCCCTGGGAAGCCTCTACCAGGCCGTGGAGATCCGGCAGGAGATCCCGCCGTTTCTGATCGGGGAGCGGGCGAACGCCAACGGTTCGCGCCAATTCCGCGAGCGTCTCCTCGCGGACGATTACGAAGGAGCGCTTGCTATCGCCCTGCAGCAGGAGGGGGACGGAGCCCACGCCCTGGATCTCTGCACGGCCTACGCGGGGAGGGACGAGAAGAAGGACCTTGCGGTCCTGACCCGCCTGTTCGCCCAGTCCGTCCGCGTCCCCACCGTGATCGACTCGACCTCGCCCGACTGCATCGAGGAGGCCCTGAAGATCCACCCGGGGAAGTGCCTCATCAACTCCATCAACCTCGAGGACGGCGGGAAGAACCTCGACCGGATCTGCCGGCTGGCGAAGAAATACGGCGCCGCCGTGGTCGCCCTGACCATAAACGAAACGGGAATGGCAATGACGGCCGGCGAAAAGCTTTCCACGGCAAAGGAAATCTACGATCTGGCGGTCCGCCGGTACGGGCTCCGCCCGCACGACCTGCTGTTCGACATGCTGACCTTCACGATCGGCTCGGGGGACACGTCCCTCCACGACGCGGCGGCGGAGACGATCGAGGCCGTCCGCCGGGCGAAGGAGGAACTGCCGGGCGCGTTCACGATCCTGGGGGTAAGCAACGTCTCCTTCGGGCTGTCCCCGCCTTCCCGCCGCATCCTCAACTCGGTCTTCCTCCACGAGGCGGTCGAGGCAGGGCTTACCGCCGCCATCATCGACGCGGCGAAAATCCTCCCCCTGGCGAAGATCCCGGAAGAGGATCGGCGGGTTTGCCTCGACCTGCTCTACAATCGGCGGACGGAGGGCGAAAACCCGCCGCTGGAGACATTTCTGGCGCATTTTTCCGGCAAGACGGAAGAAGCGGGAAGTCCTTCCGAGGAGAACGGCGCCGATGTTCCCCCGGAGAAAGCGCTCACCGGGAAAGTCGTCGCCGGCGACAGGGCCGGGATCGAGGATCTCCTGTCGATTCTGCTCTCCCGGAGGACGGCGGGCGAGGTGATCAACCAGATCCTCGTGCCGGCCATGCGGCACGTGGGGGAGTTGTTCGGGCGGGGCGAAATCCTTCTCCCGTTCGTGCTCAAGTCCGCGGAAGTCATGAAACAGAGCGTGGACTACCTCGAGCCCTTTCTCATCAAGGCCGAACGGGACACCGGCCGGAAGGTCCTGCTGGCGACCGTCGCCGGGGACGTCCACGACATCGGAAAGAACCTGGTCGACATCATTCTCTCCAACAACGGGTACCGCGTATACAACCTCGGCATCAAGGTCCCCGCGGAGACGATCATCGGGAAGGCCCGGGAATACGGCGTCGACGCGATCGGCCTTTCCGGCCTCCTCGTCAAGTCGGCCATCATCATGAAGGAGAGCATGCCCCAGTACGGGGAGGCGGGGCTTTCCATGCCCATCCTCCTCGGAGGCGCGGCGCTCACCGAAAAATTCGTGGCCGAGGAGTGCGTGCCGGGATACGGGGGACCGGTGGTCTATTGCGCCGACGCCTTCGCGGGGCTCGCCGCGATGCAGGAGCTAGAGGCGGGAACGCTCCGTTCCACGACGTACCGGGAGACGGGGAAGAAGGTCACCGCGCCGGGGCGAAGGGAAGCGCGGATCTCCCGGGACAATCCGGTTCCGGAGTCCCCGTTCCCGGGGGCCCGCCACGTCACGGATATCCCGACGGATCTTCTCTTTCCCTACGTCAACGAGCAGGCGCTGTTCCGGGGACGCTGGGGGTACCGACGGGGGAAGATGGAGGCCGAGGAGTACCGCCGGCTCGTCGAGGAGACGGTGAAGCCGATGTACGAGAAGCTGAAACGCCAGTGTGTGGAGGAGAGCCTCTCGCGCCCGATGGTCGCATACGGGTACTTCCGTTGCTTCTCCGAGGACGACACCCTCGTCGTGCGGCACGAGGGGCGGGACTACCCCTTCCCCTTCCCCCGTCAGAAGAACCCGCCACATCTCTGCATCGCGGACTACTTCCGGACGACGGCGGAAGGAGGCGATATCGCAGGGTTTTTCGTGGCGACGATCGGGGAGCGGTTCGGGCAGGCGACGCGGGAGCTCTTCGAGGCGAACCGGTACCATGATTACCTGATGCTGCACGCGCTTTCCGTCGAGCTCACCGACGCATTGGCCGAGTACTGGCACGAAGTGATGCGGCGGGAGCTGGGCATCTCGGAACAGAAGCCGTCCGGTCCGGAAGGGTACGTCGTCCAGGAATACCAGGGATCCCGGTACGGTTTCGGCTACCCCGCATGCCCGGATCTTACGGCCCACCGGCCGGTATTCGAGCTGCTCCGGCCGGAGGCGATCGGGGTCACGCTCACCGAAACGATGGAGATGGTGCCCGAGCAGACCACCTCGGCCATCGTGGCGCACCATCCGCAGGCGAAGTATTTCGCCACATAGCCACCCGAAGGAGAATAACCGTGAAGAAGTACATCTGCACGAACTGCGGGTACATTTACGATCCCGAGGTGGGGGACCCGATGGGGGATATTCCCCCCGGCACGGCCTTCGAGGCGTTGCCGGACGAGTGGGTCTGCCCCATGTGCTACGCGCCCAAGGCGTCCTTCGACGAGATGGAGTAGGCGGTGGAGCAGATCCTCGACCGGATGAAGAGATCCCCGCTGGTGTTCGACGGGGCCATGGGGACGATGATCTACGACCGCGGGGTCTTCATCAACACCTGCTTCGACGAACTCTCCCTCTCCAATCCGAAGCTCATCGGCCAGATCCACCGGGAATACGTGGAGGCCGGGGCCGAGGTGATCGAGACGAACACCTTCGGGGCCAACCGCATCGCCCTCCGTCCGTACGGGCTTGCCGAGAAGGTCGTGGAGATCAACCGCCAGGCGGTGCGCATCGCCCGGGAGATCGCGGGCGATGCGGTGTACGTGGCCGGCGCCGTGGGTCCGTGCATTCGCCCGGACCAGATCATGCCGGACGAGCACACCGGGGAGGTGGAGGAGGCCTTCTCCGAGCAGATCGGGGCGCTGGTCGCGGAAGGGATCGACCTCGTCGTGCTGGAGACGTTCACTCACCTGAAGGAAATCCGGCTGGCCGCCCAGGCGGCCAAGAGGCTCGGTGCGCCGGTGCTCGCGTCGTTCGCGCTGAACGACCGGGAAGAGACGGCCGTGGGGGTGAAAGCGAGCGCCATCGCCCGGGCGCTGGACGCCGACGAGAACGTGGACGCCATCGGGATCAACTGCGGGACCGGCCCCGCCGGGGTCTTCGACGCGCTGCAATCCGTTCTCCCCCTGGTCGGAAAGCCCGTCGTCGTGATGCCCAACGCGGGCTTCCCCCGGGATGTCGGGGGACGCCTGCTCTACCTCACCAGCCCGGAATATTTCACCGAGTACGCCAAGAAATATATCGAGCTGGGCGTGCGCGGGGTCGGCGGATGCTGCGGAACGACACCGGCGCACATCCGGGTGGCCAGCCGGGCGGTCAAGACGTTGAGCGGGGTGAAGAAGCATATCGAGATACGGGTAGAGGCCCGACAGGGGGTCCTGGTCCAGGTCGTCCCGCCCGAGAAGAAATCGCGGCTGGCACGAAAGATCATCGCGCAGGAAAAGGTGACCTCCGTGGAGATCGTGCCCCCGCGCTCCAGCGACCTCTCGGGGATGCTCGCCAAGGTGAGGAAGTGCGCCGAGGCGGGCGTCGATGCGATCAACATCCCCGACGGGCCGCGGGCAAGCGCCCGCGTCTCCCCCATGATCACCGCCATCGCCATCCAGAAGGAGGTCGGCATCGAGACGATCCTCCACTACTGCTGCCGCGACCGCAACCTCATCGGGATGCAGTCCGACCTCCTCGGCGGGTACGCCGCCGGACTGGCGAACTTCCTGATCATCACGGGCGACCCCCCCAAAGTGGGTGACTACCCCCAGGCCACGGGGGTATTCGACGTGGACGCGATCGGGCTTACCCAGGTGGTGGCCAACCTGAACCGGGGGTTCGACATCGGCGGGAACCCGATCGATCCCCCGACGGGCATCTTCATCGGCGTCGGCGCGAACCCGTGCGCCGTGGAACGGGAACGGGAGATCGACCGCTATTTCCGCAAGATCGACGCGGGCGCCGAGTTCGCCATCACGCAGCCGGTGTTCGACGTCGAGGCCCTGTTCCGCTTCCTGGACCGCGTGGAAGGGCATTCCCGTCGCATCCCGGTCATCGCGGGAGTGTGGCCGCTGGTCAGCTTCAAGAACGCCGAATTCATGAACAACGAGGTCCCCGGTGTGGTGGTCCCCCGGGAGATCCTTGACCGGATGGCCCTCTGCCGGACGAAGGAGGAGAGCCGACGCGCCGGGATCGACATCGCGAGGACCACCATCGAGCGGGTTTCCCCCCGCGTGAGCGGTTTCCAGGTGAGTGCCCCCCTGGGCAGCGTGGAGACCGCGCTCGCGGTCCTGGAAAAGGAGCGGTAAGAAAGATTCCCATGTTTGTTGACATCGACCAAACCCGTCCCTATAAATGTCCTATGGCGGACGAAAACGAACTCAATTTTTCCGAGGACCACCTCTGGGCCCTGGAAATGGGCGATACCGCCCGCATCGGGCTCTCCGATTACGCCCAGGAACAGCTCGGGGAGATCCTGACCGTGACGCTGGCCGAGGTCGGGAAGTTCGTCGAACAGGGCGGGGCGGTAGGCGAGGCCGAATCGCAGAAAACCGTCGTGGAACTCGTCTCTCCCCTGTCCGGCACCATCCGGGCCGTCAACGAGAACGTCGTGGAAGATCCTTCCCTGATCAACATCGACCCGTACGGGAAGGGGTGGCTCGTCGAGGTGGAAATAGCCGAGCCCGAGGAACTGGAGCGGCTCATGAGTTACGACGAGTACGACCTGTTCATCGAAGATTGAACCGGGTCACTTCTTCTTCAGGATCCTGTCCAGGGCGGACTGTGCCGACTTCAGAAGATCCATGCTCAGTTCGAAATTGTGGGTCCCCCGGCCGTTGCTGACGATCAGGTAGTTCGTCTCGGCCCCCTGGAGCAGTTTTTTCTCCTCTTCGACGTTCTTACCGATCTTTTCGCTGCGCTCCAGGTACTCCCTGGCTTCCTCGAGCCCCACCGCAATGATGTTCTCCCTTGCGGTGATCTTCTCCTTCCAGGAGATGAGCATCTTCCCGTACTCGGCGTCGTGGCATTCCTCGCACTTGCCCTTGACGGTGAGGACCGTCTGCGTCCCCGTTGTCAGCTCGTGGCATTCGATGCATCCCACACCCGCCTGCGCCATCACGTCGGGGGCCGCGGTAACGCCGGAGGGCTTCACCTTCCCCTCATAGAGCGCCTTTTGCGGCTTGTGGCACTGCCCGCAGTCGATGTCCCGGCTCTCGTGGTGGCACGCCATGCACTCCGACTTGGTGACGATGCGCATCTTGTGCATGTCCGGGGAATGGCACTTCGTGCACTGGATCCCCACGTCCTGGACGTGCAGCGAGTGGGGAAAGCGCACCTCCATCTCCTTGAAGAAGAGTTCCCCCGGCGGCCGGATACGCTGGTGGCACAACGTCATGCAATAGGAGGACGGACTGGCGAGGATGGCCGGCCGGGGAGGCCCGCCGGAGATCCCGGCGGCCTTGAACGCCGCCTCGACCTGGTCGTAGCCCGCCTTCACGATCCTGTAGGCGTACTCGATGTTGTGGGCTCCGCGTCCGGCTTTCAGGAGGTTGAGATTGGCGCGGGCATCCGCCACCAGGGCGCGGGCCTCCGCGACGGTCTTCGATTTCGCGGGTCCGGTCCCGACGGCCGCCTCCCCGGAGGCGACGATCGCCCCCATGTCGGCGGCGAGGACGCGGGACTCGCGAATCCAGTCGTCGAGCAACCGGTCGTAGTTCTTCCCGTGGCAGGCGACACAGCTGTGCCGCTCGGCCGTGAGCTTCTTCTCGCCGGGGAAGGCGACGCCGGACTCGCGGACCTCCACGGACTTCGTGTGGCAGCCGTCGCAGGCCACCTGGGCCGAGAACATCCTCGACGGGGTGTCGGCGACGCCGCGCGCGCCGGCCCCCATGTACATCTCCTTCTGGTAATTGTGGAGCCGCTTGTGGCAGGCGTCACACTGGACCTCGAAGGTCCTGACCATCTCGACTTCGCCGTGCCGGATCTTCTCGTGGCATTTCAGGCACTCGATCGCGTTGATCGTGACGTGGATCCTGTGGAGGGCGAGCGGGTCGGTCTTCCGGTTCAGCCTGCCCACGTGGCAGTCGAAGCAATGGGAATCTTCGACCCGTCCGTCCCCCTCCGCCACGCGCAGGTGGCACTGCTTGCACTGGACCCCGATCTTCAGGTACGAGTCGTGGGAGAAGGTGAACCCGCTGTGTTCCACCGTCTTTGTCGGGGTGCCGTGGCAGCCGGGGCATCCGCCTAGGGCCTGCCCCTGGCCGATCCCCTTGAAGTGGCACAGGAAGCAGATATTCGTGTCGACCGCGACATGTTCTCCCTGGACGATCGAATAGTGGCACGACGTGCAACGCAGCTTCTCTCCGCGCCGAAGCTTTGTCAAATGATCCTGGTGGTCGAAGGTGATGTTGCCCAGCTTCACTTTCCCCTTCTCGATGCGCCCCTCGTGGCAGCCGGAGGCAAGGCACGCCTTGTCCGGCACGTTTGCATGGGGCCGGGGGTTGTACAGCCCGGTCCAGTATTTCAGCGTCGTCACCGTGATGAACACCGGGGAGAAGGAGTGGCACTTGATGCAGGAAACGTCCGCGTGCTTGGACGTCTTCCACTGGTCGTAGAACGGATCCATGTAGTGGCAGACGACGCAGGACTTGGGAAAGTAGGCGGCGACGAAAAAGGCCCCGTTGAAGACGATCAGGATCCCCAGGACGACCCCCCCGACCGCCAGTAGCGGCTTCCGGTGCTTGACGAACAGGTCCCACCCCTCCAGGAACATCCCTTTCATCGGGGGGCCACCTCCGCAGGATCCTGTTTCGACCGTTTCGCCATGAGCTCCTCGTATTCCAGCGGGTGCTCCTCCTTCATCTCATGCTCCGAAATCTGGCCATGCCACCACATCAGCGTCCCGGGGAACCGCTCCGGGTTGAAGTGGACGTTGTAGAAGTGCCAGATGACGATGGCCAGCGTGGCAAGCATCGCCTCATCGCTGTGCATCTCGTGGGCGACGTCCAGGACGTACTTCGGGAAATATTTCAGGACGATCCCCTCGAACCAGAGGAAGAGGCCCGAGCCGATCATGATGACGCACCCCCAGTAGACGGCCCAGTAGTCGAATTTCTCGATGTAGCTGAACCGGCCGAACCGCGGCTTCTCCGGGTTCTTCCCCAGGAAGTGCCGGATGTTCTGCGCCGCGTCCTTCGCGTCCTTGAGCGTGGGAATCAGGAGCACGAAATCCCTCCGGCCCCGCCGGGAGAGCACCGTGTAGAAAAGGTGATGCACCATGAAGTAGATGAGCATGCCCGCGCCGATCCGGTGCACGATCGTGGAGTTGTGAAACCCCCCCCACAGGGCCACCAGGTAGCGGGACAGCACGAAGTCGGGGAATTTGATCGGCATCCCGGTGATGACGAGGAGGATGACCGAGGTGAACATCACGATGTGCTGGAAGCGGAAGTTCCGGTTGAACCGCTCGAACATCTCCCCTTCGTCGGGATGCCTCTCCCGGCGTCTCTCCTCCCGGCGTCTGCGCTCCTCCGCCCTGCGCTCCGCCGCCGTGCGGATCCGTCTTTCCCGTTCCACCTCCTCGAGGACCCGGGCGCGGACCTTCTCCCGGATCTTCTCCGCCTCGGAAGGTTCGAGGCCGGCGGTCTCCTCGGCGACAGCCGCATCGATTTCGCGTTCCAGGGATTCCTGCTTCGGGTCCTTTTTCTCGTTCATGGACATCCGTTCTCTCTCCCGCTCCTGGTTTTCATCCTTCGGATCCCCACGACTCCGTTACTGCTCCCCGCGAAGCCTTCGGGTCCGCCCGTACATATCGAGAAAGATGTGCGCGATGAGGGCGAGCATGGTGCCGATCGTGAGGTATTTGAAGAACTGCGCTGTGTAATAGATGATCCCGGACTCCTTCTTGTGGGCGTCCACGTGCATCTTCCCCACGGCGAAGTTGGGGTTGGCCCCCGGGTGGCATTTCCCGCAGGTGGCGGGAACGTTCTTCGGGTTGACCATGGAGAGCGGGTCCTCCGGTGGCCGGATGTCGTGGATGCCGTGGCACGAGGCGCAGTTGGCCACGGTCCGGGAGCCGAAACCGCTCGCCACGCCGTGGAACGAGTTCTTGTACGTGGCCACCTGCTCGGTCTCGATGCCGAACTTGCTCATGATCGTAACGGAGGCGTGGCACGTCGAGCACTGCGCGGAGACGTGGGTCGCGAACACGGTGGACTTCGGGTCCTTGTGGCCGTAGATCTTGTGCTCCCCGTGGCAGCCGGTGCACGAAGGGGCGTCCATGATCCCCTTCGACAATGCCACGCCGTGGATCGAGGTCTTGTACTGCGCGTAGATCTCGATGTGGCACCTTCCGCACGTCTCCGCGACATTCCCGTGGGAGACCGCCGACGCCGGATCCTTCGCCTTGCGGATGTCGTGGCTCCCGTGGCAATCCTGGCACAGCGGAGCCTTCGTGTTCCCCTTCGCGATCGCCGTGCCGTGGACCGAACCGAAATACTCCAGGTAGGCGTCGGACTGCGGGGCCCCTTCCGCGTTCCCCTTGTAGTGGCAATGGGTGCACGTCACGCGCTGGGGGCGCTGGCGGTGGGGTATCTCGCTTACGTCGAAATGGCAGTCCACGCACGTCTTCTTCTCGTGCACGGACCCTTTCAGACTGTCCCCCGTCGCGAACAGGTCCCGGATCTTCCCATCGACGAGGATCTTCCGGAACTCGGGCTTCCCGTGGCAGAGCGTGCACTTTTCCAGCGAGATCCTGGCGTCCGCGGAAGACCAGAATCCCTGGGCGGCTACCCCGAAGGCGATGAAGATCCCGGCTGCGAAGATCTTCCCCCTCATATCGCCCCTTCTCCTTTTAATTTTTCATACTCCGCGGGATGCTCCGCCCTGAGCCATTCCGCGTCCACCTTGCCCGTCAGCCACGCCGGGTTCATCGGGAACACGGACGGGTGGAGGTGGACGATGTACAGGTGCCAGAACAGGAGGATGATGAAAATGAGAAGCCCCTGGTACCCGTGGATAATGAGGGTCAGGTCCAGGACAAACTTGGGGAGGAACTTCATCGAGAAAGTCTCGGCCCAGAGGATGACGCCGGTCACGGAGATGAGGAAGACGCCGGCCGTGGTCCCCCAGTACTGGAACTTCTCCTTGTACCCGTATTTCCCGAACCGCGGGTATTCGTTGCCCATCCGCAGGTTGTACCGCATCGCCTGGAGAAAGTCGGCGAAATCCCGCCGTGTGAGCCAGACTTCCTTGAGCTCCCGCTTCCCCTCGCGGGAACACAGCATAAAGAAGGCGTGGTAGACCAGCTGGGCCATCAGGAACACGGCGGCGGCCCGGTGGATGATCCCCCGGTACAGCACCCCGCCCTCGAGACGGATCAGGGCCTGCGCCAGCCGGGACTCGTGGTACATCAGCGCAAAGCCGGTCAGGGCGAGGACGAGAAGGGAAACCATCAGCAGGAGATGCTGCACGCGGAAGAGCACCGACATGCGCTCCACGTACACCGGGCTGCGGGATTCTTCGCTCATCGAAGTCACTCCTTCGACCCCCCCGTCTTCCGTTCCCCGCGCCGGCGCCTTCCCAGAAGGTCCATCGCGATGTGGAGGACGAACAGGATGACGAGCGTCCCGATGAAGATCGTGTAGAAGACGCGGACGGTGAACACGCCCAACGCCTTCTGGGGGGTCACCTCGATGTGGACATCCCCCTTGGCGAAATTCGCCCCCGCGTTGGGGTGGCACTTCCCGCACGTCTTCGGAAGGTTTTCCTTGTTGACGGACGAGTCGGGGTCCGACTTCGGAAGGATCCCGTGGAATCCGTGGCACGAGGCGCAATTCGCCACCGTGGTCATGCCGTACTCGAGCGCGACCCCGTGGAACGAGTCCATGTAGGTGGAGAACCGCTTCTTCGGAAGGGCGTACCGCGTGGCGATCGCCTCGTTCCCGTGGCACGCTGTGCAGGTCTTGGGGATGTTCTTCACGTATACCTTCGACTGGGGATCGGTGATCTTCAGGATCGTGTGCTCCCCGTGGCAGTCGGTGCACACCGGGGATTCCGCGATCCCGGCGCGCATCCCTTTCCCGTGCACGGAGCGGTCGTACTCCTCCAGGATCCCGGAGTGGCACTTCCCGCAGAGGGTCGGGATGTTCTGCCGGTGGGTGGCGGAACGCGGCTGGTCCCCCGGGAGGATCATGTGGTTCCCGTGGCAGTCCGGGCAGACCGCGGCGCCTAAGAGGCCGGATTTTTTCTGGGCCCTCCCGTGGACGCTCTCCCGGTAGGCCGCCATCACCTTCTGGTCGGGGAGTCCGTATTTCTCCTCGATCACCCTGTCCTCGTGGCATTTCAGGCAGACCTCGACGATGTGGAGCCGGAAGGTGCGCGCCTTCGGGTCCTGCACCTTGCGGATGTCGTGCTTGCCGTGGCAATCTTCGCACCCCGGGACGTCTTTCACCCCTTTCGCGTGCACGATCCCGTGGGTGCTCTGGGCGTACGACTTCTGCGCGTCGGCGTGGCATCTTCCGCATGCGACCGACGCCAGTTTTTCGTGCGGAACCTTCGCGTCTGCGTGGCACGACACGCACGTTCCCTTGCCGTGGACCGACTGCCGGAACTCTTTCTCGTCGACGAACAGCGACTGCGTCTTCCCGTTGGGAAGAGCCTTCTCGATCGTCTTGTCCCCGTGGCATTCCTGGCAATCGCCGACCGGGGGACCCGAATTCGCCGTCGCGGCAAGTACGACACACGAGGCCGCCAGGAACGCGGCAATAAGGGACGATCGCAGCGGTTTCATTTCTCCTCCGTCAGCAGGTTGGGCGACCCCGGTGCGGCTTCCTCCCCGCGCCGTTCCCTCTCCTCGATCTCCTCGAGTTCGAGGGGATGCTCGTGCTCCATGTCGTACCGGGAAAGTTTCCCGTCGAGCCAGGTGAACGAGAGCGGGGCGAAGTCGGGGTTGATCATCACGTAATACAGATGCCAGACGAAGATGGCCAGGGTGGCCAGGATCGCCTCGTAAAAGTGGATGATCGTCACCACGTCCAGCTCCCACAAGGGGTGGTGCTTGAGCGTCTCGTCCTTGAACCAGAGCAGGAACCCCGTGACGACCATGACGATTGATCCCCAGACCAGGGCGAGGTACTCCGCCTTCTCGATGTAGCTGTACCGGCCGAACCGCGGCTTGTGGGCGGACATCCCGGCATAATATTGGAACATCGCCACGACGTCCAAGGCATCCTGCCACCGGGGCATCATCTCCGCGAAATGGTCCCGTCCGCGCGGTGTGAGGATCACGTACAGAATGTGGTAGATGCAGGTCGCCACCATGAGGACGGCGGCCACACGGTGTCCGGTCCCCCTTAGCGCGACGTTGGTCGCGTCCGAGAGGAGCGGGATCGACCATTTGAATTTCAGGGCGAAGCCGGTGAGGGCGAGGGTGAAGAACGTCGTCAGGATGAGGAAGTGCTGGAGCCGCTCCGAAGCGTTCAACCGCTCGTACCCCGGATGCTCCCATTCCCTCCGCTTCCGGTAGATCTCCTGCAGCTTCCGGAGGTAGTCGGCGCCGTTGTGGAGCAGCATCCCGCCAATGACCAAGACGATCACCCAGATGTAGATCTTCTCCACCCAGAACTTGACCTGTCCCCCGATCCCCCCCGGGCCCACGTGGATGTTCCCCTTGGCGAAGTTCGCCGTCGCCCCGGGATGGCACTGGCCGCAGGTCACCGGCAGGTTCTTCGGGTTGACGGTCGAGCGGGGGTCGGAGGACCGGAAGATCTCGTGGACGCCATGGCAGGAGGAGCAGTTGGCCACCGTCTTGTCCCCCAGCCGCTGGGAGAGGCCGTGGAAGCTATCGCGGTACCCCTTGACCCGGCTGATCTCGACCCCGTACCGGGAGGCGAGCCTCTCCGCGGTGTGGCAGGAGGGGCATGTCTTTTCGGAAATGGCCATGAAGGATACGGGGGACCGGGGGTCATCCGCCTGGCGGATTTCGTGCTCCCCGTGGCACTCGGTGCACCCGGGGGCATCGGGGACGCCCCGGTAGAAAGCAACCCCGTGCACGCTCTCGCGGAAAATGGTGAGCACGCCGTAGTGGCATTTCCCGCACGTCTCCGGGATGTTCGTCCGGTAGATGGGAGAGGACGGGTCGAGCCGGTCCTTGAGATTGTGGGCTCCGTGGCAGTCGACGCACGAGGCGGATTTGTTCAGCCCCTTCTCCACAATCGCGCGGTTGTGGATGCTCTTCTCGTACATCCTCGCCGCGCCGGGGATGGCGATCCCCCCCTGCTCGATCACCTCCTCGCTTCCGTGGCAACGCGTGCAGGTTGCGGCGACATTCCGGAAGTAGACCGGTGAGGTGGACAGGGTCGTTTTGGAAATCGCATGCGCCCCATGGCAGTCCGTGCACTGGGGGGCGTCGATCCCCACCACCTTCTTCCGGCCGACCGCATGCCGGCTTTTCGCGTATACGGCGGCCTCCTTGGTGTGGCAGCCGGAACAGTCCACTGGCTTGAGGCGCGCGGTGTGGGGCACCCCCTGGGCATCGTGATGGCAGTCGGTGCAGGAAAGGTCCCGGTGGACCGATCCCTCGTACGCAGCGGGGTCGACGAAGAGGCTGGTCCCCGGGAAGGGGGAGATGCTCCGGAGGGATCTCTCCGGACCGCCCGGGCGAACGTTCGATTCCTTCTCCCCGGCCGACCACGAGAGGATGTCGGAACTGCCGTGGCAGTCGAGGCAATCGGAGTTTTCCACGGCCGGCAGCAAAGAGGGGCTCAACGCCAAAAGGAGTGCCACTGCCCCGACGAGGCATGCAATGCGGGCCCTTCCCCGGGACAAGGGGAACATGGTCGCTTCCTTCCTTTCCCTCTGAGAAATTTGAGGCGGGTTCAATGCCGTTTTCCCGATACGCGACTCATTCCGATTATTGCCGACTGTATACATAACTCATCAACACACTAAAATCAAGACGAATTTCCCTTTCCCGGACGGATTTTCCCCCCTTCTGTTGAAAATTTCTGTAGAAAAAATCGACGTGCGGGCGACCCCGGACTTGCCGGGAAAGCAGCCCTCGGGGGAGAACCTCTGCCGGATACGTCGGCGGTCCCCGTCCATTCCTCCTGGGGAAAATTTACGGGGACGTCAACCCGCCCGAGAAATATCGGCTGTTTTATCCCGGTGGAAACCACTCCACCGTGGGGAGTTAGGAAAATTTCCGTTTTTT
>JBAULH010000053.1:0-13554 GCA_049578085.1 Candidatus Deferrimicrobiaceae bacterium | reverse complement strand
CCCAGGGATCGCTGGATAAGAGTCGCGGCTCCGTCGCCGACGTAGGAATAGACCGTTTCATAGGGCAGAAGAGGGAACCCGAACGCACCGAGGGCGTGGTTGACCGAATTCGCCAGGTCGACCTTGGAATCGACGAGTGTTCCGTCCAGGTCGAACACCACCAGGCGGACCGCTTTTCCCATATCGTCCCTCCCCCCGTGCGGGAAGAAGTATTAGCACGCCTACTATTCTAATGGAAAATCCGCCGTCTCCGGGATAAGGGATCTCCCGGCCGGCCTCATCTTCTGTAAACCTGCTATCGGCTCCTGGGTTGACAGCGGCGGACGCATCCGGAAGAATAGGGGATTAGTGCATCCACAGCCAGGGGGGGCCTTGGAAGACTTCTGGAACCGGATCCGGGAAGACGCCATGGGGGGGGAGGGGATCACCGCCGGAGACGCTCTCAAGGTCCTGTCGCTTTCCCAGCCTGACCTCTGGCGCGTGCTCGACGTCACCGAGGGTGTCCGCCGGCGCTTCAAGGGGGACGGGGTGAGGCTCTGTTCCATCGTGAACGCGAAATCGGGGCAGTGCTCGGAAGACTGTTCCTTCTGCTCCCAGTCCCGCCGTTCGACGGCCGACATCCGGAAATATCCGTTGATGGAAGAAGAAGAGATGGTCCGGGCCGCCCGGGAAGCGAAAGCCCGGGGGGCCAGGGAGTTTTCGATCGTGTCGTCGGGCCTCGCGATGCGCAACCGCCCGGAGCTCGAGAGAGTGGGGAACGCCATCGAGCGGATCCGGGTCGAGGTGGGGGTCGAGACCTGCGTGAGCCTCGGAACGCTGTCCGCGGAGGACGTGGCCTACCTTCTTTCGCGGGGGCTTCGGTCGGTACACCACAATCTCGAGACGTCCCGGGGCTTTTTCCCTTCGATGTGCACGACCCATGACTACGAGGAGGATGTCCGAGCGGTCCAGGCTGCGAAGGCGGCAGGGGCGTGGGTATGCTGCGGGGGAATCTTCGGCATCGGGGAGACGGCCGAGGACCGCATCGAGCTTGCCATGACGCTCAGGGAGCTTGACGTCGACTCGATCCCGCTCAACTTCCTCAATCCCGTTCCGGGGACTCCGATGGAGGGAAGGAACGAACTCACTCCGTTCTCCTGTCTCAAGATCATCGCGATGATGCGCCTGTGCCACCCCCGGCGGGAAATTATCGTCTGCGGCGGGAGGGAGGTGAACCTGCGGGACATGCAGAGCCTCGTATTCGCCGCGGGCGCAACCGGGACGATGGCGGGAAACTACCTGACCACGGCCGGGCGCCCGGCGGAGGACGACGTCCGGATGATCCGCGACCTGGGTCTTACCCTCCTCCCCGTCTGATGTGCCTTTCCTTTCTCGACGAAGAGATCGACGTCCTCAGGGAGATGGGACGGTACCGTTTCCTGCGGCGGCTTTCCACGCCGCAGGATGCCCGGATCGTGATCGAGGGGAAGGAGGTGCTGAACTTCTCCTCCAACAACTACCTGGGACTGGCCAACCATCCGGAGGTGGTGGCGGCGCTGGCGGAGTACGCGGCACGCTATGGGGTCGGCGCGGGCGCCTCCCGGCTCATCGGCGGGCACATGGACGTCCATGCCGAGCTCGAGGAGGCGGTAGCCCGTTTCAAGGGGGCGGAAGCCTGCCTGACGTTCAGCGCGGGGTACATGGCCAACCTGGGAATCCTGTCCACCCTCGGCGGTTCCGATGCGACGATCTTCTCCGACGAATGGAACCATGCCTCCATCGTGGACGGCTGCCGGCTTTCCCGCGCCCGTGTGGAAGTGTACCGGCACGCGGACGTCACCCACCTGGAGGACCTGCTCCGGGCATCCTCCGCCCGGCGAAAGATCGTGGTGACGGACGGTGTATTCAGCATGGACGGGGATGTCGCGCCCCTGCCCGACCTCGTGGAGGCCAAGGACCGTCACGGGGCGATCCTGGTCGTCGACGACGCCCACGCAACGGGCGTGCTCCCGCCTGACGGGCGCGGCTCCGCGGATACCTTCGGCCTCTCCGGCCGGGTCGAGATCCTCATGGGAACCTTCTCGAAGGCGCTGGGAACGTACGGCGCGTACCTGTGCTCCACGCGGCGGATGGTCGAGTACTTCATCAACAAGTGCCGTCCCTTCATCTTCAACACCGGGCTTCCCCCGGCGATCGCGGGGGCCACGCTTGCTTCGCTCGGACTCCTGGCCCGGGAGCCCCATCGGCTGAAGGCTCTGTGGGATAACGAACGGTTGTTCCGGGAGGAAATGGAGGCAAGGGGGAGGAAGGTAGAATCGGACACCGCCATCGTGCCGATTCTCGTGGGGTCCGACGGGGACACGATGGCGGTATCGCGGGTGTTGTTTGACCGGGGGGTTTTCGTTCACGGGATTCGCCCTCCGACGGTGCCGGAGGGGACGGGGCGTCTGCGGCTGACGCTCATGGCCACCCACACCGCAGAGATGGTGCGCACGGCCGCCGGGAGGATCGACGAGGTGCTTCGGGAGCGGGGGATTGGAACGGACGGAGCGATTGCGGCAAAGGGATAAGGCGGCCCTCTGGCACCCCTTCACCCAGATGGCGGACTGGGAGAAGGACGACCCGCTCATCATCGAGCGCGGCGAGGGGAACTACCTTTTCGACACGGAGGGGCGGAAATACTTCGACGGCGTTTCGTCGCTGTGGGTGAACCTGTTCGGGCACGGAAGGAGGGAAATCGACGATGCCGTACGCGCCCAGCTCGACCGGATGGCCCATTCCACCTTTCTGGGGCTTTCCCACCCCCCTGCGATCGAACTTGCGGAGAAACTTCTGGCCGTCGCGCCCCCCGGCCTCTCCCGCGTCTTCTATTCCGACAACGGATCCACCGCGATGGAAATCGCCATCAAGATGGCCTTCCAGTACTGGCGCCAGCGGGAAGGGGGGGCGGAGGAGAGGCGGGAGTTTCTTGCGTTCTCCGAAGCGTACCACGGCGACACGATCGGGTCCGTCTCTGCGGGCGGGATCGATCTCTTCCACAGGATCTTCCGCCCGCTTCTGTTCTCCACACGCAGGGTTCCCGCACCGCATTGCTACCGCTGCCCCTACGGGCTCTCCCCCCCTTCCTGCGGACTCTTCTGCGCCGAGTGGATGGAAGAGGAGATCCGGGGCCGGAAGGATGTTCTGGCCGCCGCAATCGTTGAACCGCTCGTGCAGGGGGCGGCGGGGATGCTGCTGATGCCGGAAGGGTACCTTGCGAGGCTGCGGGCGGTGACGCGGGAATGCGGCGTCCTGCTCATCTGCGACGAGGTGGCCACGGGGTTCGGCCGGACGGGGACGATGTTCGCCTGTACACAGGAGGGAGTATCGCCGGACATCATGGCGGTCGCCAAGGGAATGACAGGCGGGTATCTTCCCCTTGCCGCAACGCTTGCCACCGAAGATGTCTACCGGGCGTTTCTCGGCCGGTACGAGGAGTTCAAGACGTTTTTCCACGGCCATTCCTACACGGCAAACCCGCTCGGGTGTGCGGCAGCGATCGCGACCCTGTCGATCTTCGGGCGGGAGAATGTCCTCACGCGGGTGTCCCGCCTGGGGAGGACGATGGAGTGCGCGCTCGCGGAGCTGTCCGGGCACCGGAATGTGGGGGAGGTCCGGCGGAAGGGGCTGATGGCGGGAATCGAGATCGTCGCGGACCGCACGACGCGCGAGCGGTTTCCCCCGGAGAAAAAAGTCGGCCAGCGGGTGGTCCGGAAAGTGCGGGAGCGCGGTGTGATCCTCCGCCCGCTCGGCGACGTCATCGTCCTGATGCCCCCCCTTTCCTCCACCGAAGAGGAGATCCGGTCCCTGGTCCGCTCCGCCTCCTGGGCGATCGACGCGGTCCTTGGGGGGGGGCACGCATGAGGAGGGCCCCCCGGAAAGCGATCCTGGTGACGGGGACCGATACGGGGGTGGGGAAAACGTACGTTTCCTGCCTTCTCGGCAAGGCGTTGCGGGAGAAGGGGTTTGCCGTGCGGCCTCTCAAGCCGGTCGAGTCCGGGTGCAAACCGGGGACGGACGGCGCCCCGTACCCGGGGGATGCCTCGTACTTGCGCGAAGCGTTCGCCCCGGACCTTCCCGTTTCCGCGGTATGCCTGTACCCCCTTGTTGCTCCGCTTTCCCCCCACCTCGCCGCGGGCGCGGAGGGGGTAGCGATCGACGTCGACCGAATCCGGAGTGCGATTGTCGGGGCGGCGGAAGCGTCGGACCTCGTTCTCGTGGAAGGCGCGGGCGGGATCACGGTGGAGATTTGCGAGGGGTATTCCTTTGCCGACCTGGCGAAAGACGTCCGTCTCCCCGTACTGGTGGTGGCGCAGAATCGCCTGGGGGCCCTCAACCATTTGTGCCTGACCCTGCATTTTCTCCGGTCGGGGAAGGTTCCGGTAGCCGGCATAGTCCTGAACGACACGACCCCGGATCCGTTCCCCGCAAGGGACGGGAACGAAGGAGAGGTTCGTCGTATCGCAGGGGACCGGTACCTGGGGAGGGTCCCGCACGGAGCCCTCTCCCTCCCGGAGGGAATCCTCGCAGGGCTGCTCGGGTTCTTCTCCCGGAGATAACTTCTTCCGGCCGCGATCCTTTATAATACCGCCCATGTCTCCGCGCCCCGGGCGCACCCCCCTAGAGCGGTGCAGAAGAATCTTCCGGTACATCTATCTGCGGCTGATCCGCGTCGGGGGGGATCCGGTCCACATCGCACTGGGGTTCTCCCTCGGCGTGTTCCTCGGCGTGTTTCCCACCTTCGGGATCGGGATCCCGCTTTCGCTGCTCCTGGCATCGGTGTTCCGGTGGAACCGCGTATCCGCAATGCTCGGGTCCCTGGTGATGAACCCGATCACGACGCCGCTTTTCTGGACTCTTTCCGGGACGCTGGGGGCCGCCATCTTCCGGGTCAACGCGAGCAAGGTGATTACAAGCGTCCAGAACGGGGAACGGCTGCGCAGCCTGACAGCGGGGGCGGGGATCTACCTGGTCGGGAACACGATCATCGCCCTGATCTCCGCCGTGATCGCCTACTTCCTGGCGCTGCGGGTGGTCACCGCGTACCGGAAAAAGCGTCGGGAGCGGAAACGCAGGATCCGGGAGGAACGCGGTTAGGATAAGGTGGCGTCTCCCGCAAGGAACCGCGGCGCGCTCATGTTCTCTTCCCCCTGTCCACGACCCACACGACCGCGAAGCTTGCGAGGAAGAGTCCGAGTAGCGGGATGCTCATCAGTGTCAGGTTATAGACGTCCGGCGTGGGAGTGATGACGGCGGACACCACGACGCATCCCAATATGGCGTGCCGCCACTTGTTCCGGAAGAATGCAGGGGTAAGCCACCCGGCCTTTGCCAGAAAGTAGGAGACCAGGGGCGCCTCGAAGGAAAGACCCAGGGCAAGAAGTATCGTTCCGCAGAAGGAGACGAATTTCCGGGCCGATATGAGCGCCCGCACATCCTCCGTCTCGAACCCCACCAGGAATCCGACGCCAGCCGGGAGAAGGACGAAATATCCCATCAGCATGCCGAGGGAAAATAGACCGGTCGCAATCCCGATGACGGCCCACCCCCACCGTTTCCACGCCGGCAGACGGGGGACGAATGCCCCGCGCCACAGCATCCATGCCCCGACCGGCAGCGACAACGCGAGGCCGCAAAACAGCGCGATCGAGAGCAGGGCGAAGAACCCCTCCGACGGATCGTAGGCGACGAGCTTCCGGTTGAGGAGCCGAACCAGGAACAGGAGAATGGATTCCGAGAAGGCGAAGGAGGCCGCCGAAAGCCCGATCACGAGAAGGGCGTAGAGCGCCAGTCCCTTCCGGGCTTTTTCGCCTTCGGCGAGGATTCCGAGAAACCGGTTTTCCAAGGGCCCTCCGTCGCTTTTTTCTGCTATGTAATAGTACAGCGGCATCGGGGAAAGGGGAACGAATGCGGTATACCGTTTCGGGGTTTGTCCACCGGCCCGGGTTGCACTGCGGTTCCGCCGCCATGCGAAACCTGTTCGCCTTCCGGGGGGTCGATCTCTCGGAGCCGATGTGCTTCGGGCTGGGTTCGGGCGCGGGTTTTCTGTATGTGCCCGAGCATCCGGTTCCTCCCTTCGTCGCGTTCCACGGCCGCATCATGGAGATGGAGAAGGAACTGTGCGGCGTCCTTTCGGTCCCGTTCCCGGAACGGGAAGAGGAAGACGGCGATACGGGGTGGGAGAAGGCCCGGGCGGCGGTCCTTTCCGGTCATCCCGTTCTGATCAGCACCGATCTCGCCTACCTCGAGTATTTCGAGACAAGGACGCACTTCGCAGGCCACCGCGTCGTCCTGTTCGGGGTCGATGACGAGGCGGGGTATGCGCTCCTGTCCGATTCGGAGCGTGAGGAGGTGCAGAAGGTTTCCGTTCCTTCGCTGAAACGCTCGCGATCGTCCAGCGTACCCCCGTATCCGATGGAAAACCGGTGGTGCGTCGTCAAGCCCGAAGGCGCGCTCCGTCCGCTTCCGGAGGCGGTCCCGCTGGCTCTCAGGAAGAATGCGCGGGAGATGCTCGCCCCGCCCGGGGGGTCCTTCGCCGGCATCTCCGGGATGCACCGGATGGCGGAGGAGATCCCCCGGTGGACCGCCATGACGGAGGACGTTGCCTTCGCGGCCCGCTTCGGCTACCAGGTCATCGAAAAACGCGGCACCGGCGGGGGCTTCTTCCGGAGGATGTACGCCCGCTACCTCGATGAGGCGTCCGCCTGTTTCCCCCCTTTGGCCGGTGCGGGGCTGGCCGCAAAAATGGTTGCTGTCGCAGAAGGCTGGACGGAGATCGCGGGGAAGCTGAAGGAGGTCTCGGAGAGAAACGATGCCGTGGGATTGCCCCGCGTGGCCGACCTCGTCCTTCGGCAGGCCGACCGGGAAGAGGCGTTCTGGCGGGAGGCCGCCTCCCTCGTCTGACGATGAAATCGCGGCGCCTGTCACCGGGGACCCTGGCTCGCGGGGGCTTCCCCTCAGCTACGCTTGCGACCTTGCGTCCGCTCGCTGCCGGTTCCGCTCGCCGATTCGGACCCCGCCAGGCGGGGATACACCACTCTCGCTCCACAGGCCGCTTCGCGGAACCCCCCGCATCGCCTAAGGGTCCCCGTTGACTCGGTGCGGATTCATCGGCGGAGCAGTCGAGGAAAGGGGGCCGGCGTCCCGGGCTCCATTCCTGTAAGATCCCGGCATTCGAGAGCCGCTGCATCCCCGCCGTCTTCGTTGCCCTCCCTCACCGTACCGCGGCGGGTACGCCTCGGTCGTGCGCCGCGCCGGTCGGGGCGCATCGGCCCTCTCGGTGCACGGCCTCTTCCGGAACGGACCTCCGGAGGCCGGGGGGCTCCGGTTTCAAACGCTCGCAGAATCGGACCCCGCCCGGCGGGGATACTCCACTCTCGCTCCACAGGCCGCTTCGTGGAACCCCCGGCATCGCCTGAGGGTACCCGGTGGCTCCGCCGCGGCATTATCGGCGAAGCAGCCGAGGAAGGGGGGCCGGCGTCCTCCGCAGGGGATCCCCCGCTCGCAATCAGTCACGGCACCCCGGATGCGCAGCAAGCCGAAGGAGTGGGGGCGCAGTGAGGTAAAGCGCAGCCGTGCAGGTTCACCGCACGGCGAGCCACGAACGGAGCCCCCCTCCGAGGCTGCGGAGCATGACTCGCGACCGCTCGCTGCCAGCGACGTTTCGGCTGCTAGTCCCGGTTTCTGAGGTGTCGCCGGACGTACCAGACGATCCCGGCCACGATCGCGGCGCCGATCACGAGGTCGAACTTGTGGAAGTAATACCGCAAGGTGGGCCACCGCTCCCCCATCACCATCCCGATATAGGCAAGTCCCAGGCACCAGGGAAGGGATCCCGCGAAGGTGTAGGCGATGAACCGTTTCATGTTCATCCGCGCGACTCCCGCGGGGAAGGCGATGAAGGTGCGAATGACCGGGAGGAGGCGGGCGAAGAAGACGGTTGCCTCGCCGTGCCGTTCGAACCAGCGGTCCGCCATGTCGAGGTCATGCCGGGAGACGAGGATGTATTTCCCGTACTTCTCTGCGAGCGGCCGGCCCCCGTACATTCCCAGGTAGTACGCCGGAACGGAGCCGACAACGCATCCGAGGGCCCCGGCCAGTCCCACGGACCAGAGGGAATATTCCCCCAGAAATACGAGGTAGCCGGAAAACGGCATGATCACCTCGGAGGGAAGGGGAATGCACGCCGATTCGATCGCCATCAGCAGGACAATTCCCGGCAGACCCATCGTGGAGATCACGTATATGACGAATGCACCGAGCGCCTCGAGTATCCGGGCCACCATGTGCGGGCTCCTTCCTATCCCACCGTGATGTACGGCGGCCCGAAACGCAGGGTCGGCTGGGCGTCGCCCACAGGGACCCCTTGTCCCTCTTTCCCGCAGGTACCCAGGCCGAACCCGAGGTCGGACCCGATCATGTCGATCATCGAAAGGGCTTCCGGTCCGTTCCCGGTGATGGTGGCGCCGCGAACCGCCTCGCCCTGCTGTCCGTTCTCGATCCGGTACCCTTCGGCCACCTCGAACATGAAGTCGCCGGTCACGGTGTTTACCTGCCCGCCTCCCATCTTGCGCACGAGAAGCCCGCGGTCCACCGAGCGCACGATTTCCTCCGGCGGCGTCTCCCCCGGGAGGATGATCGTGTTCGTCATGCGGGGCGCCGGCCTGTGTCGGTACGATTCCCGCCTTCCGTTCCCGGTCGACCGAACGCCCTCCTTCATTGCATGGAGCCGGTCGTAGAGGAACCCTTTCAGAACGCCATCCGAGACGAGTACCGTTCGCTGGCCCATTGCCCCCTCGTCGTCGACTCCGAACGACCCCCGCTTTCCCGGCACGGTGGAGTCGTCGACGATCGATACGAGCGGACTGGCCACCCGGGTTCCCAGCGAGTCCCGGTATACCGACATCCCCCGGCGCGCGAGGTCCGCCTCCAGCCCGTGGCCGATCGCCTCGTGGACCATCGTCCCCCCCGCCTCGGAAGAAAGCACGACCGGCATCCTGCCTCCACCGATTCTCCCCGCGGAGAGGGCACGGACGGCCCTCCCCGCAGCCTTCCTTGCGAGTTCCTCCGGAAGGAACTCCTCCAGAAACTCCCACCCGCACGTCCCGCCGCCGGTCTCGTATCCCATGGTGAGGCCGGACTCGTTCCCGGCCACGCATTGGACGGTGAGAAGGGTGAAGGTTTGGGCGTCCGAGGCGAAGACTCCCGGGTGCGCCGCGATCTCGATCCGCCGCTCCGCCTCCCCATAGGTCACCCGGACTTGGCGGATCTCCCGGGAGATTCCGCGTGCGATGCGGTCCATGCCGGAAACGAGGGCGACCTTTTCCCCGACCTCCCGGGATCCTGGGGGTATGCGAACGGCGGCCGGCCGGCTCGCGGCGTCAGGGGTGGCAGGAAGGACGGCGGGAACCGCCTCCCCGTTCGCGTATCGCGAGAGGTCGTTCGCGAGGGAGAGGACGGTCCGTTCGTCGCATTCGTTGGTGAAGGCGTAAAAGGTCTTCTCCCGGAAGATGAGCCGAATGCCTATTCCCGCATCGGTCCCCGAGAGGACGCGCTCGATTTTCCCGTCCTCCCGCTGGATCGAAAGCGAGTTCACCTCTTCGTAGAACAGCTCCCCGTACTCCCCTCCCCGGGAGAGCAGCGCGGAAAGGAGCGGTTCCAGGCGCATCTTCGAGAGCATCAGGCACTCCGGGTCGGCGACCGGCCCCCGTGGCCTGCCCAGGCGGGCGCGATGGCCGTGCAATGGGCGGTTCTTCACCGATTTGTGTATACTAATCCTAACAAGTGTACCCGAGGGAGCGGATGAAAGCGAAACTCTTGGCGGCGACCTTGGTGGCCGCTTTCCTGTTTGCCCAGGATGCCGTGGCATTCCACGGAACCAACGAGGCGATCGGCACGCACTTCCAGGGACAGGCGTATTCCCGGTTTCTCGCCGGCTATCTTTATTACCGGGAGGGGGACCTGGACGCCGCCCTCGAATCGTACCGCAAGGCCCTCCGGTACCAGGGGAATGAGCCGGAAATCCTCTTCGAGACCGCGAACGTCCTCGTGAAGAAGGGGAGGCTTTCCGAAGCGAGGGAATACCTGGAGAAGGCTCTGGCCATCGACGAACACCATGCTCGTTCCCGCTACCTCCTGGCGGGGATTCTGGCGGCGACGGGCGACAAGGAGAAGGCGATTTCCTTGTATTCCCAGGCATTATCAGAGAATCCGGAGTACGAGGAGGCATATCTCCACCTTTCCATGCTCTACGCCGAGAAAGGAGATTTCGCCCGGGCGGAGGAATTCCTCACCACGCTGATCGGGAGGAACCCGGAATCGTTCCTCGCCTACTATTACCGGGGAAGGATCCTGACCTCCCAGGAAAAGTACGATGCCGCGCTTTCCGACTTCGACCGCTCGCTTTCGATCCACCCTGCATTCGACGGCGCTCTTATCGACTCCGGCGGCGTTCTCGAAGTGATGGGGCGCCACGCCGAGGCGGAGGAAAGGTACAAGAAGGCGCTTGCGATCAATCCGGAGAACCCGTTCATCCGGGAGCGCCTCGGGAGAGTGCTCATCCTGGAGAAGAAGATCGACAAGGCGGTCGACCAGTATGAGGAACTCAAGAAATTCGCGGAGGGGAACCTCGACTTCCGGACGAAGCTCGGGCTCCTCTATCTCGACAGCGAACGTTACGACGATGCGATCAACGAGTTTCTGTTCGTGCTTGCGGCACGGCCCGAGAACAACCAGGTGCGGTTCTTCCTCGGGACCACCTACGAGGCGAAGGGGCTGTTCCCGGAAGCCGAGAAGGCATTCCGGGCGATCCCGGAATCGTCCCCGGTATACCGGGATGCGATGCTCCGCGTCGCGATGTCCCTCGACCGCCGGAAGCGGCTCGACGAGGCGATCGGGGTGACGGAAACGCTGCGGGAGAAGTTCCCGGACGACGTCCCGCTGATGATCTTCCTGGGGACACAGCTGGAGGAAGCGAAGCGGTACCGGAAGGCCCTGGACATTCTCGTCGAGGCGACGCAGAAAGATCCGAAGAACGCATCGGCCCGGTTCTCGCTCGGGGTGATCTACGACAAACTGGGAGATTTCGACAATATCGTTTCGTCCATGGAGAAGGCGATCGAGCTCGATCCGCAGCACGCGACGGCCATGAACTACCTCGGATACACGTATGCGGACCGGAACCTCCGCCTCAAGGAGGCCGAATCCCTGATCCTCCACGCCCTGGAGATTCGGCCGGACGACGGGTACTTCATCGACAGCCTGGCTTGGGTGTATTACCGCAAGGGCGAATACCCGCGTGCGGAGGCCGAACTCCGTCGCGCGCTTTCGTTCATCCCCGACGATCCCGTAATCCTCGAGCACATGGGGGACATCCTGTCCGGGGAGGGGAGGGAGGAAGAGGCGGCGGCCTTCTACGAAAAGTCGATCTCCCACGGGCATGAGAAGCCCGAGGAGATACGAAGCAAGCTGAACCGGGTCCAGAAGGCGGGCTCCACGGGGAAGTGACGGCCCCGGTCGCCTCTCCGATGAAGCTCCCTGCAGCGAGGGAGGGACGGGACGGCTCGGCATTCGTCGCCGTATGCGCCTTGGTCGTTTTGGTCGTCGCTCCGGGAGCCGGCTGCGCACCCTCCCGGCAGCGCCTCGTCGGGCAGGAAGCCAGGACGGCGGCCATGTTCTTCTCTTCTGTCGCGGACATCTCCTTCCCCATCCATGCGTCGTTTTCGGGCATCGCCGAACTCCGCGGGAGCACCATTCCCCTCGTAGCCGGCCTTTCCTCCCGGACAGCCTTGGAAGAGACCCTGGGGTTCTACGACCCCATGGGCCGCGCGGTCCTGTTCCTCGAGAACGACGGGGGAAGGATGTCGGTCACCCGCGGACCCGCCGCGAAGGGGTTTCCGCGGGAAAACGTCCGCCCCGTCGATGCGGGGCCAGTGTCGCTGGGGCGCATCCTTTCGGGGGCCCCGGGGTATCCCGTATCCGGCGGAGAGACCGGGAAGGCGGCGGACGGGGGGTGGATGTATGCGGGGAGGGGACAGACGCTTTTTTCCGATCCGTCGAGGCGACTGCTCTCCCGCGCGGAATATGATATTTCTGGGAAGCGTGTCACCGTGACATACCCGGGGAGGGACACGCCCGGACCGCCCCGGATGGTGGAGGTGGAGGTCATGGGAAATAGAATCGTTCTCCGGAGGGATGCGGAATGAAGGTCTCCCGGGTCATCGCCGTCGCGGTAGCCGTCGCCGTCCTGGCGGGATGTGCGAAGAAGAAGGAGGATGCGGCAGGGGAGGCCGCACCCTCTTCCAGCAGCGCGCCCGCCTACGGAGACGCCTTCGTCGAGGGAAGCATCGGGGATGTCAGCGGCTTTCTCACGGCGGTAACGAGCGACTCGGCATCCCACACGGCGGCAGGCTATGTCTTCAACGGCCTCGTCCGGTACGACAAGAACCTGAATCTCGAGGGGGAACTGGCCGAGTCCTGGGAAGTGTCCCCCGACGGCAGGAAAATCACCTTTCACCTCCGGAAAGGGGTTACGTGGCACGACGGAAAGCCGTTCACCTCCGAGGACGTCATGTTCACCTACCGCAAGATGATCGACCCGAACACGCCGACCGCCTACGCGGAAGACTTCAGGCAGGTGACCCATGCGTCGAACCCGGACCCGTATACGTTCGTTGTCGAGTACGACAAGCCCTTTGCTCCCGCTCTCGCCTCCTGGGGGATGCACGTCCTCCCGAAGCACCTGCTTAAGGAGTACCCGGACATCTCCCGCAGTCCGGAAAACAAGAAGCCGGTGGGGACCGGGCCGTTCCGGTTCGTCGAATGGAAGACGGGGGAAAAGACGGTCTTCGAGGCGAACCCGGACTACTTCGAGGGGAGGGCGTACCTGTCCCGCGTCATCACCCGCGTGATCCCGGACCCGGCCACCATGTTCCTGGAGCTGAAATCGGGGGGGATCGACATGATGGGGCTCACCCCCATCCAGTACAAGAGGCAGACGGAAACGGAGGAGTTCCGCAAGTCGTTCAACAAGTACCGGTACCTCTCCTTCGGGTACACCTATCTGGGGTTCCGGCTTTCCCACCCGCTCTTCTCGGACCGGCGGGTCCGGCAGGCATTCGCCTATGCGATCAACAAGAAAGAGATCATAGACGGGGTGCTGTTCGGACTGGGGCAGGAGGCGACCGGGCCGTACAAGCCGGGGACCTGGGCCTACAACCCCGACGTGAAGAAATACCCCTACGACCCGGAACGGGCAAAGGCACTCCTCGCCGAGGTGGGATGGAAGGATACGGACGGAGAAGGCGTACGGGAGAAGGGGGGGAGAAAGTTCGCGTTCACGGTCCTGACCAACGCCGGGAACGAGAGCCGGGCGAAGACGGCGGCGATCATCCAGCAGAACCTGGCCGCCGTCGGGATCCGGATGGAGATCCGGACGCTGGAGTGGTCGGCGTTCATCAACGAGTTCGTCGACAAGAGGAAGTTCGACGCGGTGATTCTCGGCTGGATCATCTCCCAGGACCCCGACCAGTACGATAT
>JBAULH010000052.1:0-15801 GCA_049578085.1 Candidatus Deferrimicrobiaceae bacterium | reverse complement strand
CTCGTGGTTCTTCTTCTCGTGGGGGCGGGGGGGGCAACCGCCTACTCCTGGCTGGGGCGATCCGCCATCTTCTCGGTGCGGGTCGTCGACATGAACCCCTGCGAGCACGTGTCGGGAGATGAGATCTCGGGGATCCTCAAGGGGGTCGCCGGGGGGAACATCTGGTCGCTCTCCAAGGAGGAGATCGGCCGGCGGCTTCTGTCCCATCCGTACGTGAGGGAGGTTGTCGTCCGGAAGTCGTTCCCGGACAAGCTCGTGGTGAAAATCGAGGAGCGGGAACCGGTTGCGATGATCAACCTGGACGCCCTCTACTACGTGGACGGTCAGGGAACCATATTCAAGCGGCTGACGGCGTACGACGCGAAGGACAAACCGATCCTCACCGGATTTTCCCGTGACGACCTGGCGGCGAAAGACCCGGTGACGATCCGGAACCTGAAGAAAACGATCGACCTCCTGCGGCACGCGGAATCGGGTTCCTTGAGCCGGAACATTTCGGAGGTCCACTTCGACGCGCAGGACGGGTATACGCTGGTGACCCGGGATTTCGGGCTGCAGCTGAAGATCGGCCTGATGGACTTCGACGAGGCGATGCGGCGGGTGGAGGAGGCGATGCCGAAACTGGCAAGCCTGGGGAAGGAAAAAGGAATCGTGGACCTGAAAACAGCAGGCCGCATCTTCGTGCGGTCGGGGGAATAAATGGATGCGTCAGGCGGACCGGTGATCACCGGCCTGGATGTCGGATCAAGCAAGGTCGCGACGGTCATCGCGAGGCATACCTCCGAGGGGCTGGAGATCCTCGGCATGGGGCTCTGCCCGACGGAGGGAATGCGGAAGGGGTCCGTGGTCAACGTGGACGCGACCGTCAAGTCGATCATGAAGAGCGTCTCCGAGGCCGAGAGGATGACGGGCCTCCCGGTTAACTCCGCGCTGGTCGGCGTGTCCGGCCCGTTGATCAAGTCGTTCAACAGCCACGCGGCCGTCTCCGTGCGGAACGAGCGGGAGGTGACGGATGCCGATGTGGCGCGGGTCCTGGATCTGGCCAAGGCGGTGGAGCTTCCGGCGGACCGGGAAATCCTGCACGTGCTGACCCAGGAGTTCATCGTCGACGACATGCCGGGGATCAAGGACCCCCGCGGGATGACGGGCATCCGCCTGGATGCGCGGGTGCACGTGGTGACCGACGACCTGCCGAGCACGCGCAACCTCGTGCGGTGCGTCGAGAAGGCGGAGATCAACATCGTCGACATCGTGCTCTCGCCGCTGGCCTCCGCGGATGCCGTACTGACCCCGGAGGAGCAGGAGGTGGGCGTGGCGCTGCTGGATTTTGGCGGCGGGACCGTCGACATGGCGCTCTTCTATGACGGGGCGCTGCGCCACACCTTCGTGCTGCCGTTGGGTGGCGGGAACATCACCGCCGACGTGGCAGTGGGGCTGCGGATCCCCGCATCGGATGCGGAAACGCTGAAGGTCGCCTCGGGATGCGCCGCGATCCAGAAGGTAAGACGGGACGAACTCGTGGAGTTGCCCGGGGTGGGCGGACGCCAGCCGAGGCCGATCCGGCGGCAATACCTGAGCGAGATCATCGAGCCTCGCGCGGAGGAGATCTTCACTCTCCTGCGGAAGGAGATCCTGCGTTCGGGGTTCGAGGAGATGCTCGGCGCAGGGGTAGTGCTCACGGGGGGCGGGTCCCGCCTGGACGGTCTGCCCGAGCTGGGGGAGCGGGTCTTTCATCTGCCGGTCCGGCGGGGAGTCCCCATCCGGATCGGGGGAATGGCGGAAGTGGTGAACAGCCCGACGTTCGCCACCGCGGTGGGGCTTACCCTCTACGGGGCGAAGCTTTCGGAAATCGGGGAAGGGAAAACGGAAGAGGAGGCCCGTGGGGGGTGGAAGGGACGGGTAAAGAGGATTTTGTCGGAGTTTTTTTAAATACACCAGGAAGCGAAGGAAGGAGGAAAGCCATGTTCACTCTCGTAGAGGAAAACAAATGCCACGCGGTCATCAAGGTGTTCGGCCTCGGGGGCGGCGGCGGAAACGCCATCAACACCATGATCGAGGAGGGCTTGACGGGCGTGGAGTTCATCTCCGCGAACACGGACGCGCAGGCCCTCGAGAGGAACCTTGCCCCCCTGAAGATCCAGATGGGAGCGAAACTGACCAAGGGGCTGGGTGCCGGCGCCAACCCCGACGTCGGACGGCAGGCGGCCCAGGAGGACCGGGATATCCTTCGCGAGTCCCTCATGGGCGCCGACATGGTGTTCATGACCTTGGGGCTGGGAGGAGGTACCGGCACGGGGGGAGGGCCGATCCTCGCGGAAGTCGCGCGGGAGGTGGGTGCGCTCACCGTCGCGGTGGTCACCCGCCCGTTCGCGTTCGAGGGCGCTACCAGGCGCAGGACGGCGGAAGTGGGCCTGAAAGAGCTTCGGAGCATCGTCGACACCCTCATCGTGATCCCGAACGAGAAGCTTCTCCTGATCGCCGGGAAGGAGATGCGGTTCGTGGAGGCGTTCCGGAAGGTCGACGAAGTATTGTACCAGGCGGTGCGCGGGATCTCCGAGCTGGTGACCAAGCCGGGGTACATCAACCTCGACTTCGCCGACGTAAAGACGATCATGTCGGGTTCCGGGGTGGCCCTGATGGGGACTGGCGGCGCGGAGGGGCAGAACCGTGCGATGGCGGCCGCGGAGAAGGCGATCTCCAGCCCTCTGCTCGAAGACGTGGCCATCCGGGGCGCGCGGGGAGTCCTCTTCAACATCACGGCCGGTCCCTCCCTCTCCATGAGCGAAGTGCACGAGGCCGCCGCGCTCATCCAGGAGGAGGCGGATGAAGAAGCGAACATCATTTTCGGAACCGTGATCGACGACACGATGGGGGAGGAGCTGAAAGTTACCGTAATCGCCACCGGGTTCGAAACCGGGGTGGCCGAGACCATCTGGAAGGCGCCGCGCCGCACGATCAAGCTCGTGGGACGCGAGGACCTGGAGAAACCGACCTTCCTGCGCGCGCAGGGGAAGGAACCTGAACAGATCGACCCGCTGCCGGTAATCGAGAAGCCGGTCGAGGAAGAACGACTGGAGGAGTTCGACATCCCGACGTTCCTGCGCCGACGGCCCCCGAGCGTATGACGTGGGAGGTCCGACGGCTTCACTCGGAGATCCTGTCCCGCGAGGTCGGGGCGGTTCGCAAGGAGTGGGGAGGAAGGGTCCGGGTCGCCCTCGTCTACCCGAACCGGTACGAAGCGGCGATGTCGAACCTGGGGTTCTTGACCATTTACGCCCGGATCAACGCGCGGGCGGACGCCCTATGCGACAGGGCTTTTCTACCGAGGGAGCGGAAAGGAAAAGTCCTCCACCGCGGGGGCAAGCGGCCGATGCCGCATGGGGAGCCTGCCGGCCGCGGGCTCCCTCTCACCACACTGGAGAGCAGCCGACCGCTCTCCGATTTTGACGTCGTAGCGTTTTCTCTTTCGTACGAGAACGACCTTCTAAACCTCCCCGGCCTGCTTGCGGCCGGGGGGGTCCCCCCTTTTCGGGCCGACCGGGCCGATGAAAAACCCTCCCGGCTAAAGGGACGCCCGCTGGTCCTGGCGGGGGGATTCGCGGCGTCGCTCTCCCCCGAACCGGCGGGAACCGTTGCGGACGCCGTGGTGGTCGGAGACGGAGAGCGGGCGATCGGGTCGATCCTCGACCTGGGTCCTCCCCGGCCTTCCGACGAAGGATATCGCAAGGCCCTAGCCGCGATCCCCGGCGTCTACGTGCCGGACGGGTACGTTCCCGGGTACGGCCCCCCGGAGGGTAAGGGGCTTGTGCCTCCGGGGCGGCTTGTCAACATATTGCCCCGTCCCGGATTCCCGGAACGGGTCGTCCGGGAGACGCTTCCCCTCGACCTGCTTCCGCCCGTCCTCCCCGTCCTGGCCGAGGACGCGGAGCTGGGGAGAATGGTGCTGGTGGAAACGTCGCGCGGCTGCCCCAAACGGTGCGGGTTCTGCGCGGCGGCGCACGCCTGCCCGGATTTCCGCGAGGTTCCCCTGGCAAACGTGCGCGCGACGGTGGACGCCCTCTGGCCGCATCGGAAGACGGTGGGCTTAGTCGGCGCGGCGGTGCTCGACTGGAGGCACTTCCGGGCTTTTTCGCGGGAGATCCTCTCCCGGGGCGGCTCCGTCTCCCCAGCTTCTGTCCGGGCGGACCTCGTCGACGAGGAGATCGCCGGGATCCTATCGGAAAGCGGTCACAAAACCGTCGCCCTGGCGCCGGAGGCCGGTAGCGAAACGCTTCGGGCGCGAGTCGGAAAGGGGGTCCCGGACAAACGGTTTTTCTCGGCCGCCCGGACCCTGGTCCATGCCGGGATCGTCTCCTTCAAGCTGTATTTCCTCCTGGGGATCCCGGGCGCCGGGGTCGAGGAGGAGGTGGGGGGTGCGGTCGACTTCCTCTCCGCCTTCCGCGGTGAGGTCCTTGGCGAGGCGAAGTTGGTCGGCCGGATGGGGACGATCACCGCAGTCCTTTCCCCCTTCGTGCCCAAGCCCTTCACCCCGCTGCAGTGGTCTCCCATGGCCCGGGAGGCCGATCTTCGGCTCCGCCAGCGGTGCGTATCGGAGGGGGTCCGGTCCCTGCGAAACGTGCGCGTTCGCGCCGATTCCCCCCGTTCTTCCCTCCTCCAGGGCTACCTCGGGCTCTCGGACCGGCGCGTCGAAGAGATCCTCCGGCAGGCGAAGGGGGGGAGAGTCAGGCTTCCCAAAGGAGATGCGATGTCGGAAGTCGTGTTCCGGGAAAAGGATGCGACGGAGGTGTTTCCCTGGGACATCGTAGCGGGCGGCCTGTCCCGGGAAGTGCTGCGCGCCCGTTACGAGAGCATCATCCGGAGATGATCCGGAAGAGGACGTTGCGCGTCCTCGGGCCGTCGAACTCGCAGAGGTAGATGGACTGCCACGTTCCGAGAACCAGCTGCCCGGACTCGATGAACACCGTGATGGTGGAGCCGACAAGGCTTGCCTTTGCGTGCGCGTGCGCGTTTCCCTCGGTGTGGAGGTAGCTGCCCTTCGAGGGGATGATTGTTTCGAGGATATTGATAATATCCTGCTTCACGTTGGGGTCGGTGTTCTCGTTGATCGTCACCGCTGCGGTCGTATGGGGGACGAATACCTGGCACGTGCCCCGGGTGACGCCGCTTTCCCGAACGACGAGGCGGACGGTATGGGTGATGTCGATGAACTGTTGGGGGGATTCCGTGCGGACCGTGATGGTCTTCAGACCCATGGGTTCCTCTCTCGAAATGCTACTTTCCTTTTGTAGCACGAGAAGTTTCCGTGGGTCAAGGGATTGGGTTGCCGATATAATGGGGAAGACGTGGCGTCGTTTCCCAGGTTGATACTGGCTTCCTCTTCGCCCCGGCGCAGGGAGCTGATGCGTGCGGTAGGGGTTACGTACCGCGTGGTCCCCTCGCGGGTCGAGGAAGTTCCCTTGCCGGGTGAGCCCCCCTGGCGCTTCGTCCGAAGGGCCGCGCGCGAGAAGGGGGAGGAAGTGGCGGGCAGATTTCCGGACTCCTTCGTCCTTTCGGCGGACACGATCGTCGTTATTTCCGGGAAGATCCTCGGGAAACCGAAGGACCCGGAAGACGGGGCCCGGATGCTTAGGGAGCTCGCGGGCAGGGAGCACCGGGTACAGACGGCGGTCTGCCTGCTCCGCTTAGAAAACGGTTACCGGGACGAGGCGTGCGTGACGACGCGCGTCTGGTTCCGGAAGTTGACCCGGCAGGAGATCGCGGCCTATCTCCGGACGGGGGAAACGAGCGACAAGGCCGGAGCGTACGCCGCGCAGGGGACGGGCAACCTGCTGATCGACCGGATCGTCGGGTCGTACACCAATGTCGTCGGTCTTCCCATGACGCGGGTGGTCGAGATGCTCCTCCGGGCGAAACTGATCGAAGTGTCCCGGAAAGGCCCCGGCTGGTACGGCTTCGCGGGGGGGGGATGACCTCCGGGGAATCGATCGGCGAGCGCGCGGCACATGTCCTCGAAAGGATCGCGCAGGCCGCGGAGCGGACCGGACGGAAGGCGCAAGCCATCCGGCTGATAGCGGTCGGGAAGAAGCAGCCCGTGGAGTTCATCGGAGAGGCCCTCGAAGCCGGCCTTGCCGTCTTCGGGGAGAATTACGTCCAGGAGGCGGAAGGAAAGATCCGCACCTTCCCGCAGGCCGAGTGGCATCTGATTGGGAAACTCCAGAGGAACAAGGTGAAAAAGGCCGTATCGCTTTTTTCGTGGATCCAGACGGTCGATTCCCTCGGGCTACTCGGGGAGATTTCCCGACGCGCCGAAGAAGCCGGGAAAGTCCTGCCCGTCCTGGCGGAGGTGAACCTCGCGGGGGAAAAGAGCAAGGCGGGGGTGGACCCGGAAGAGCTGACGGAATTGATCCAGGCCGCCCCGGGGCTTCCCGGCATCCGCCTGCGGGGCCTGATGGCTATTCCTCCGTGGACGGAAGATCCCGAGGAGAGCCGGCCGTATTTCATCCGTCTCCGGGAGATGCTTTCGGAGTGTGTATCCCGGGGAGGGGCCGGTTCGCAGATGTCGGAGCTGTCGATGGGGATGTCCAACGATTTCGAGGCGGCGATCGAGGAAGGCGCGACGATGGTGCGCGTCGGCACAGCCATCTTCGGCAGCCGGGCGAGGAGAGGGACATGAAGGGACTGGGATTCGTCGGGGCGGGGAACATGGGGGAGGCGATGATCCGGGGGATCCTCAAGGGGAAGCTTCTCCCTCCCCAAAGGGTGGTCGTCCTGGATATCCGTTCCGAGCGGGGGAGGGAGCTTGGCCAGAGGTTCGGCGTTTCCGTCGCGAAAGGAATGGTGGACCTCTTCCGGAAATGCGATACGATCGTCTTCGCCGTCAAGCCGCAGGGGGTGGGGGACGTGCTCCAGCAGGTGCCCGCGGACGCCGCGAAGGGGAAACTTATCGTCTCGGTCGTGGCGGGGGTCCCGACCTGGACCTTCCTCTCCGTCCTGGGGGAAGGCGCCCGGGTTGTCCGGGCGATGCCGAACACCCCGGCCCAGGTGGGCATGGGGAGCACCGGGATCTACTTCGCGAGGGGGATTACGCGGGAGCAGAAGGAATGGGCCCGGAAAATCTTCTCCTCATTTGGGGAGGTGGCCGAGTTCCCCCGCGAGGAGCTGCTCGATGTCGTCACGGCGCTCTCCGGCTCCGGTCCCGCCTACGCGTTTCTCTTCATCGAGGCGTTGGCCGACGGGGCGGTCCGCGCCGGCATGGGACGCAAAGAGGCGATCCGTCTCGCCGCGGCCACCGTGGAGGGGGCGGGCCGGATGGTGCGGGAGACCGGCAGGCATCCCGCGGAGCTCAAAGACATGGTCATCTCGCCGGGGGGAACGACGGCCGCGGGGATCGCCGCGCTCGAGACCGGGGCGTTCCGGGGAACGGTGCTGTCGGCGGTGTTCGCCGCCTGGCAGAGAAGCCGCGAACTTTCCACGTAAGGAGACCACGATGTTCGTCGCGAAAAACCTCATCTTTGCCGTAGCGAGTATTCTCGACTTCGCCCTGACCGCCTACATGTGGATCATCATCATCCGGGCGGTCCTGACCTGGGTGAACCCCGATCCGTACAACCCCATCGTCCGGGCCCTGTACACCATTACGGAGCCGGTGCTCTCCTGGCTCAGGCGGCGGTTCCCCCTGATGGCGGGATCCATCGACTTCTCCCCGCTGGTGGTGATCTTCGTCATTTATTTCTTAAGGGTCTTCCTCGTGAGGACGCTCTTCGACCTGGCGACGAGGATTTCGTGAGGGGCAAGCCCGGCGGGAAACCCGGCCCGAAAGAGGAGTCTGCCACCGTGGAGGTTCAGGTGATGCCGCGCGCCTCGCGGGCAGGCGTGGCGGGCCTTTTGGGCGATGCGGTCCGCATCCGTCTTTCCGCCCCTCCTCTCGAGAACCGGGCAAACGAGGCGCTTGTGTGCTTCCTGTCCGCAACGCTATCCGTCCCCCGCCCAAGCGTGGAGATCATCGCCGGCAAACGGGGGCGAAAGAAAATCGTGCGCGTCACAGGGATCTCGCGCAGGGAGATCTTTCGCCGCCTGAAACTGGAAATGCCCCCAGGGTAATTCCCCCGAACCTTCCGTTGGTCCTCCCGGTCCGCCTCGCCCGCATTCCACCCGCGTTTCTGCGGGCTTTTCCTCCCGCTCGTTGTCGGTAATCCCCTCAAGTGCCAACCGTTATAGGGGCCAATATATATAGGGGGGGTCTTTTGTGAAAACCGGTGGCAAATCGCCACCGGTTTCCGAAAAACACCCCCCAAGGCTGCTCCTGCTCGGCGGCTCCCCCCCCTCGCTGGATTCCGATGTTCCCGGGGGAATATAATAGCTAAATACGATCTCTTTTCGCTTCTGTCGATATGCCTGGTGCGCAGCCAGGGAGGTGGTCATGGGAGAGGCGATCCGCATCCTCATCAGCTCCTGTCTATTGGGGGAGAATGTGCGTTACGACGGCGGGCACAAGCGGGAAGGGTACCTGGTGGAGACGCTGGGCAGGTTCGTGGAGTGGGTCCCGGTCTGCCCGGAGGTCGACTGCGGCCTGCCCACGCCCAGGGAGGCGATGCGGCTTGTCGGAAACCCCGAATCTCCGAGGCTGGTCACGAGCAAGACCGGCGTCGACCACACGGAACAGATGTCGGAGTTTGCCCGAAAGAAGATGAAAGTGCTGGAGGGTGCAAACCTTTGCGGCTACATCTGCAAGAAAGATTCGCCAAGCTCGGGGATGGAGCGCGTCAAGGTGTACGGCGATTCCGGGATTCCCGCGAAGATGGGCGCGGGGCTCTTCACGAAGGCGTTCCTGGACCATTTTCCGCTGATTCCGGTGGAGGAGGAGGGGCGGCTCAACGACCCTGTATTGAGGGAGATGTTCGTAAGCAGGGTCTTCACCCTGCGCCGGTTCCGGGATCTTCTCGCTAAGGGGAAGACAAGAGGCGGGCTCGTTTCCTTCCACACCGACCACAAGCTCCTCCTGCTGTCCCACGGCAGGAAAGGGTACACGGAGATGGGCCGGCTGGTCGCCGCCGCGAAGGAGCTTTCCCCGTCCGTCCTGTACGACCGGTACCAGGGCCTTCTCATGGAGGCGCTGTCGGCCAAGCCCACCGTGAAAAAGAGCGCCGACGTGCTCCTTCACATGATGGGGCATTTCAAGAAGGTGCTTACGAAAGACGAGAAGCAGGAACTCCTCGAGGTGATCACCCGTTACCGGGAGAAACTGATTCCGATTATCGTCCCGGTGACGCTCATCGCCCACTACGTCCGCAAATACCGTGTGTCCTACCTCGAAAGGCAGGTTCTCTTAAACCCCCACCCGGTCGAGCTGATGCTGCGCAACCACGTGTAGCAAGGGGACGTTCCTTAACTGTACAAAATGATTCTCCTCTGGCAGCCGCGGGAGGGGAACTCGCCTAGCGTGCCGGGTTATGGCGACGAAAGGCTCCCGAGGGTAATATCCCCGTAGTACGCGGTCGCTTCCCCGCCCGTGTTGTCCGTGTCGGTCATAAGCGCCACGGCGCCGATTTCGGGTGGTTCCTCCCCGAAGAGTCTGCGGTAGTCCTCGTACACGTTGCGTTCCTCGGTGACCCACGACCCGGCGTTTTCGTCGCCCGATTCCACCGCGATCATCATGGCGTTCGCGGTGAAGGCATTGGGGAGGGATTCCCCCTTCGGGAGCGTGTTAGCCCAGATGTAATTGATCGCCTTTGTCCTCCAGAAGAGCGTCCTCGGGAAAACGAGGTACACCCGGGCGGCGTAGTCGTCTCCTTCCTTCGTTCGCTCGTTGCCGTTTCGGATCGTGCCCCCGATCTTCCACGACCAGCGCAGGACCGGAAACTTCCGGGGGTTAAGGGTAACCTCCTTGTACAGCCCGGACGCCGCCGCGCGGCTGTGGGCTTTCAGGACGCGCCGGTCTCCATCGGACACCAGGGTGTACGAGGTCTCCCCCTTGAAGATCTTCGGGTTCCAGCCGGTAAGATCCCCGGCGCTGAAGTTTCCGAGGACGAGGTTCTCGCCGGAAACCTGCGGGGAGAAGAGAAGAAGCGTGAACACCAGGACGGCAACGCATGTCGCCCGGCCGCGCGAAAACTTCCCCCGGACCGTCCCGGGCACGGGAACGAACGGCATCCTCCGGGTCATTCGTTCATCCCCCTGTGGCAAGATGGTCTCCCGGATGGGACCTTAAAAAAGGTACCAGGCCGCGCCTTTGCCTTTGCTCCCTATTTACGCCTGTAGAGCCCGATCAGTTCGGCCTGCGCGAGGACGTGCCCTTTCATTGCCTCCTCGATCTGGATCTTTGTGGCGCCGGCTATTACAGTCAGAGAGGAGTCGAGAGCGTACAGCTTGAAGAAATACCGGTGCGTCCCGGAAGGAGGACAGGGCCCGCCATATTCCTGTTTCCGGAAATCGTTCCTTCCCTGGAGTGCCCCCGGGGGAACGGAATTTTCCGGGATCTCCTTTGTGCCGGTCCCGATGTTCCAGACAACCCAGTGAACCCAGGTCCCCATGGGAGCGTCCGGGTCATCGACGATCAGTGCGAGTGACTTCGTCTTCTCCGGGATGTCGCCGATCGACAGAGGGGGGTTCACATCGGCGCCGTCGCACGTGTATTTCGACGGGATCATTCCGTTAGGGAGAAACGCCGGGCTCGCGATCGATAGTTTGCTCATCGGGTTTTCCTGCTTACCCGGTTTAGGTGCATGACGTAGGCTTCGACGTCGGCGATCTCCTTTTGGGAAAGGGCCCGGCTGTCCCCCCAGTTCGGCATGAAGAGCGCCGGATTGGGCCCGTCGGGAAGGGAGCCGTGCTGGATGAAGCGGTCGATGTTTGCGGCAAAGGCGGAAGGGGTTTTGCTTGCGAACTCGGGGTCGATCGGTTTCAGCGGCGGGACGGTTCCGTCGTCGGAGCCGGGGTTTTTCACCTTGTCGGTCCCCTGGGGCCCGTGACAGGACTGGCACTGTCTCTCGAAAAGGGCTTTCCCCCGTTTCCAGTCTCCGGTGAGCGTGGCGGCTTCTGCGGGCTGCCCCTGCTTGCCGGACGCGGGGATCTTGGATCGATCCGCGAAGGCCGGCACCTGGGGGGCGTTGGACTTCCCGGCTCCGTTCGGATTTGCCACGGAGATTCCCGACCCCAGGAGCGTGAGTACCGAAAAGATCGCGAAAGCGGATACAGCCTGTTTCCTCGCCATGATGGATCCTCCCTTCGCTGGAAATGAGCGCGATGTTCGCCGTAAAGCCCCTCACCGCTGCGCCATGAGGATATGATACCTCATGTCTTCGTTCCTTCTCACGGTCTTGCGACCACGGAATTTTGAGGTGCCGGGTTGGCGAGGCCCTTCTGCTTACGAAATATGGGACCCAATATGGAACCGGTTCCCGTGTACCCTCACGCTGTTCTGGATAAAAAAAGGACGGAGCCGAATGGCCCCATCCCTGGGGTTTCTGAAGGTTGTGTCTACTCCATAATGGATGTCCCCTTATACTTAGGGGATTACAAATTTGTTTTTAGCCCCCAAATATATTTTGGTTATATCTTCTCCTTCTGTTTTTGCTTTAATATAATCCACATAATAGGGAGTCGTCCCTTCTTTAAGATCATGTATAATTTTTACTGGAAGTTTATTAATATCATTCCAAGCCCAAATATATAGCATTACTTCAGATCCAGGTCTAGGTTTTTGGTCTCTTTTTTCAATAACATCATTAGGCTTTCCAAGAAATTCAATAAGATCTTTAATATTTTTATCTTCATATGATTTAATAAACTCTGAGCCTTTGATAGGTTTAGTGTCTTCGGCATATGCCTTTAGTGAATAAGCGATTAATACTACAGAAAACAGCATCAGTATGTAAGCCAAGTTTCTTCTCATCTTTTCCTCCTCCGGGTCCGAATATGTGAATTATGTGAATATCTACTATGTCCAGTCCGAGGATTCAAGAAAAATTTCTGCTGTGTGCAGGCAATTCAGGTTTTTCGGGAATTCCCTTCGATGGAAGAATTGCATACCACTTAACCCATTCTCTCATCAGGATATACCCGAGTGCATTTCCCGCGTCATCGCAGATTTTCTTGTCTGGTGGCCAAGTACCATCCGGACCGACGGCAAACACACGGGAAATGGGGATGGAAATCCCGATGACCCAGTAGCCGCCAAGGAAACCCGTTACCAAATCATATCCGGAAATTCTTACAGGTACCCTCTGCAACCCGGTAAACAATTCATCCATCGTGCTCAAGGCATCGTATTCCCGGTGGAACAGGAATTTAATCATGTCGCATTCAAATTCCTTCCAGTCTTTGAGTTTGGACTCATCTTCTTCTTTCCAGCCTTGTTGGTAAAGTGTAAACATGCCTCTTTGTCGCCCCTCAATCGGTGGGCCGAAGAGGATATGCAAGCGGGGTTCATTAACGACCTTGGACATGTCACAAACTTGCATAATCGGTGGGTTAATCCGGTTGGTTAACGGGTGGGGCAAATCAACGTCTATGGTGGGAAGGTACTCCTTGGATAAAGCGATTGCAAGGGATCACTGCTGCGGGAGATGTCTGAACTCCCACGTGGGAACCTGCTATGGTTCGCCTGTCACGTTGCCCGAACTTCGCGAAGGATGGGATCCGGCCCGACACTCTTCTCCTGTTGAAGATAGGGGGGCTTGTCGGATAGATTTATACCATGACCATCGAATGCCATTCCTGCCACGCCCGCTTTCATCTGGACGATAGCCTGTTCAGAGGATCGAAAGGGATGCGCGTTCGCTGCCGCAATTGCGGGGAGGCCATCGTGGTGATGAATCCAAATGCACCCCATTCTCCCCCGCACGCGGACGCTCGATCCGTGCCCTCACCGCCGCGCTCCAAGGATCCACCCCCGAAAGACGATGCCGATGTTGCTCGTTTTTCTACTCCAGTCCCACAAACCAAAGCGGCTCCTTACCCACAAGAGCAAAAGCCCGTTACACCCGCCCCTCCCGGCCCTGTCCTCACCGACACGGCAGGTTCCGGTCCCGACCAAACGCGGATCGGAGAACCTCCTGAGCAAACGGCCGCTCCAAGGCAAAACGTATCAGAACCAGAGGAGAAATTAATCGATGACCTGAATGTTCCCTCCCGGGATGCTGCCCCTTCGGAGCTGGGGATTGCCTCGCTGCAACCGTTCGTCGATTCGGCGTGGTCGGAGAAAATGGAATCGCGACAACAGCCTCATAGGCTGATTTCCCCAATGCCCTTGCACAAACGGACTACCTTCATCATCGCTGTACTCCTGTTCCTGCTGCTTGGCGGAGGGGCCGCATATCTCGGATTCACCGGGATCGGCAAGAAACTGCTGAACAGGCATGCCGCCGGGACGGAACCGTTGTTGTCTGGCAGCGCAACCGCGTTCCCCGATTACATCGTTCGGAACGTGTCCACATATTATGTTCCGAGGACGGCTTCCGAAAAATTGTTCGTCCTGGAAGGGAAGGTAGAAAACAGGGGCAGGTCCGTCGGCAGGGGAATTCGTGTCCGGGTCACCCTGCTCAACGGCACGTCCCAGGCCATTGCCACAAGGACGTTTCCCGCGGGGCATGTATTCACCGATGAGGAATTGCTCCATATGGACCGGGCAAGGATCGAAGAAGGGTTGTCCAATCGGCTCGGCGAAGACCCCATCAACGTGGAAATCCCTCCAGGAAAGTTCCTGCCGTTCATGGCACTGTTTTTCGACCTCCAGGAAAGCATCGCTTTCTATCAGGTGACGGTACAGGGGGCACAATGAGGGGAGAGGCGATGATGCCATTAACCGCCACCCTTAAATTCTTCGGAGTCGGAAACGTCCAAAATGTTGCTTGCCAGAACGGCGGCGACAACCGCGACAACGACGATGAGAATCCTCTTCGACCTTTTTCACCTCCTGTTTCCTGGCGCGAGCGGACATCCCGAACGATTCAGGGTTAGTCGCGAGGCTGGTTTGGGACGGGTCGGTTGCCAGAAGGTTGCCAAATGCCTGTAGGCTAATGTTGGTTGGTTAACGCAACAGCAAGATCGTGAAGAAGATAAGGACGCATGCAGCGAGCAGCATGAGCAGGATTTTTTCCGCTATCCCATGGTTCACTTTCACGACGGATCTTCGGTATGTTTCCAGCTGATTGTCGGGAGTATCGGATAAGCCGGGACGGGAGGACTCCGTAAGAAGACGGCGTGCAGTGGGAGCATGCAAGGAAGAAGGGATCTGTTTCCCGCGTCGCGCCATGATGGCCTTCCTTGAGTGAGGGTCGGGCAGACCGGTTAACAGGACGACGAAATGCCCTGGCGGCGGACTCACGCCCCGTTTCCCCGCATTGAGTGCGGCGTCCTTCCTTTCGGTCCTCCCCGTGTCCTACTCGGGCAATCTCCTGTACTGCTTTCGTGTTAGGTCATCGGCTTTGCTCTGCTCGACCCGACTTCTGGCATTGTACACGCAGTCCAGAAATGTCCTCAGCCCAACCCCCGTGCGTGCTATCCCTTCCTCCAAGCTTGCACCCCTATTCTGCGGGAGGGCGGAAGGTGCGTCCCCGGATCCATACAACAGACGGAAGCGCCTCTTTGAAGGAACATCGATTTCAGCCTCTCGGGCCTGCTTGGACGCAACCGAATAACAGTTGCAGATGGTCTGCATCCTTCCGGAGATATTCTTTTCCCACCATCCCATAAGGCACTTCCTCCAGCAAGGTCAGGCAAACTGTTGGATGTCATCTCCGTTTAGCAGTATTCGTTTGTCTCCCACAACGTTCCACACCGGGGATGACAGATTGGGGACGAATTCAGGAGAAATGGAGCGGGCGTGCTTGAGAAACAGGGATGGAACGAGTTCGGAGGAGGACGTGAAATAGCCAGCGGAAGGGAAGAGAGGATCTGTATCCCGCGTCTCGCCATAACGACCCGCCATGAGGGGTAGGCAGACGGGTTAAACAGGACGACAAAATCCCATGGAGCAAATCCGAAGATGTCGTGGGCTTGGGATATATTACGACAACCAATATTTGGATATTTAAACAAAGTCAAGAATTTTTTTATTGAGCGAAGGCTTGTTTTATAAATCCATATCCTTCTGAAATGAACAGGATAATAATTGGCATTGACTATCAATTAACAGGGGAACACTAGGTTCATGTTTGGTGAGAACCTGCCAGTGTTCGCCTATCATATTGCCCGAACTTCCCGAAGAATGGGATCCGAAAAAAGTACCGGGCTACATGAACCGTCCCACCGTTTTGGTTTGGTAAAAAGAAAGAATGGTGCCGGAGGCGGGGGTCGAACCCGCACGGCCTTGCGGCCACGGGATTTTGAGTCGGTTCAAGATAGGATGGATATCGTAGGCAGGAGTTGTAAGTAGTTGGAAACAGTTGGGGGAACCGGATTATCGGTTTCCCCCTTTTTGTATCTAGTCGGTTTCCGTAGGCAGGGTCTACTGCACATTTTACTGCACAGTCAGGGGGGGGTAGGCCCCCACGACTTTGTGATCCTATGAATATAAGACCCCTTCAGAAGTCGACGTATTTTTTTTAAAAGTGCTCCCGGTGTGCGGTGCCATGCAGGGGGGTGATCATCGATGTGTGCAGACGTAGTGGTGGAACTGGTGGACACGCCATCTTGAGGGGGTGGTGGGGAGACCCGTGGGGGTTCGAGTCCCCTGACCTACCCCCAGTATACCCGGTCATTGGCCTTCCAAATGGTTGGAATTCGATGGAGACCCTCGGAGAGTTCTTACGTTAAAATACGGGGGGACCGCTTCCCGAGGGTGCGCCAGTATGACATGACATC
>JBAULH010000051.1:0-17126 GCA_049578085.1 Candidatus Deferrimicrobiaceae bacterium | reverse complement strand
CAAAAAAAGGTCGGGCGGTGCGGTTGCGAGGGAGGAGCGTGGAGAGGAAAAAAGAAACGGTTACGCGGAAAGGCCGGAAAACAGTCCTTTTCCTGTGCACCGGAAACGCCTGCCGAAGCCAGATGGCCGAGGGATGGGCACGGGCGCTCAAGTCGGAGGAGATCGAGGTGTTCTCCGCGGGGGTGGCGCCTTGCTACGTCCACCCGAGGGCGATCTCGGTGATGCAGGAAGCGGGGGTCGATATCTCGGGGCAATACTCGAAGCATGTGGAGGAGTTGGAGGGGATCCGCTTCGACCATATCGTGACCCTTTGCGACTACGCGGGAGAGGTGTGTCCCTACCACCCCGGGCTGGGGAAACGTGTCCACCGGCCGTTCGAGGACCCCGTCTTCGCCCGGGGGACGGAAGAGGAGGTGCTCGCCCGGTTCCGGGACGTTCGGGACCAGATCCGACGCTTCGTCGAGGGGATGCCGGAAAATCTCGAGGAACCGGGAACAGAAGAGTGACGGCATGAAGGTCCCCGCTGTCTACGCGATCACGGGCCTCATCATCCTGGCGGGCTTCGCCGGCAAGGCCCTGTTCCGGAAGACGCGGATCCCGGATATCCCGCTCCTGCTGGGCATCGGCGTGCTGCTGGGGCCCGTTCTCGACCTGATAAGCAGCGAGGTGCTCCTTCCCCTGGCGCCCTACGTGGGAACGATCGCCCTGCTCATGATCATGCTCGAGGGGGGGATGAACCTCGACGTGGACCGGGTTGTCCGCCAGATGAAGTGGATCTCTCTCCTGACGTCGCTGGCGTTCCTCCTGGCCACGGCGGGAATCGCCGCGGTGCTCCATTTCTACACGGGGATGTCCATCACGTTGTCCCTCATTCTCGGTGCGGCCCTGGGGTGCACGAGCGGGGCCGTCGTGATCCCCCTCGTCCAGGATATGCGGATGTCCGGTAACACCCGTACACTGCTCACCCTCGAGGCGGCCCTGGGGGACACGCTTGCCGTCGTCGTGGTCCTCTTTCTCATCCGGTACATCAAGTCGCCGATCGCGGACACTGGGCTCCAGGTTTCGCTCCTGGTGAGCGCCTTCCTCTGGGCGGGCCTGCTGGGCGGAGTGGGGGGCGTTCTCTGGGTGCGGTTCCTGGCAAGGGTGGGGCGGATGCCCCTTTCCTACATGCTGACCATGGCGGCGATCCTTCTCCTCTACGCCGCATGCGAGATGATCCATGCCAGCGGCGTCTTCGCCATCCTCGTTTTCGGGATGGCGATGACCAACGCGGAATCGATCATGAAGAAGATGCCCACGAAGAACCAGTACGATTGGGACGCCACCGACTTCGTCCTCCACGATACCATCGGGTGGTTCCACGATGAGGTGACCTTCATCGCCCGGGTCTTCTTCTTCGTCTACCTGGGAATGCTCCTCGACACCTCGGGGTTCACTTCCACGGTGGTCGTCGCCTCCTGCGGGATCGTCCTCCTGGTCTACCTAACCCGGTACCTGGCCACGCGGATCGTGGGATGGCTGGGCAGGAGGCAGCCGCCGTTCGAGCGGGGAATCATCACCGGAATGGCGCCGCGGGGACTGGCCTCCGCCGTCCTCGCCACTCTCCCGTCCGCCGCGGGGATCGAGAGAACAGGATCATTCATCCAGTACGCCATTTTCGTCATCGTGGTGACGAACGTGATCCTCACCGTCTCCGTATTCCGGAGCGAGCGGCGCCTGGAGGCGCTCATCGAGCCGTTGACCGAGGAACCGGAAGAGGCGGGAGATTCGGGGGTGGACCGGAGGTAACCGCCCGGAAACCCGGGCGGGATCCGCTGTGGGCCGACCGCTCGTATGGTATGATTTTCCCACTGCGCATGGCAAAAGGGGGATGGATGGCTTTCCGAGACCTGCGGGAGTTCCTCTCCGCGCTCGAGGCGCGCGGGGAGCTGTTACGGATCCGGGCGCCGGTGTCCGCGGACCTCGAGGCGGCCGAGATCGCGGACCGGGCGGTAAAGGCCGGCGGGCCGGCGCTGCTGTTCGAAAACGTGAAGGGGCACGACGTCCCCCTTGCGATGAACCTCTTCGGCACGATGGGGCGGATGTGCCTCGCCCTGGGCGTTGCCTCCCTGGACGAGATCGGCGCACGGATGGTGGAGGTGATCGAGCCGGAGATCCCCTCCAATCTCATCGAAAAATTGAAGATGCTTCCCAAGCTCGCCCGACTGGCCGACTTCATCCCGAAGACGGTCTCCTCCGCGCCGTGCCAGGAGGTGGTGGAGGAAGACCGGCCGTCTCTCTCCTTCCTCCCCGTCGTCAAGACGTGGCCGGGGGACGGCGGTCCGTTCCTCACCCTTCCCCTTGTCTTCACGAAGGATCCGAAGACGGGCCGGCGCAACGTGGGGATGTACCGGATGCACGTCTACGACGAGACGAGCACGGGAATGCACTGGCACATCCACAAGGGGGGGGCGCAGCATTACCGGGGGTTTCGCAGGAAGCGGGAGAGAATGCCGGTGGCGGTGGCCCTGGGGGGCGACCCGGCGACGATCTACGCGGCCTCGGCGCCGCTGCCCGAGGACGTGGACGAGATGGTTTTCGCCGGGTTTTTGCGGAAGCAGCCGGTCGAACTCGTCCGGTGCAAGACGGTCGACATCGAGGTCCCGGCGCACGCCGAGGTGATCCTCGAGGGGTATGTCGACCCGGACGCACTGCGCACGGAGGGCCCGTTCGGGGACCACACCGGGTACTACTCCCTGGCCGACGAATACCCGGTCTTCCGCCTGACGTGCGTGACGAGGCGCAAAAAGCCGGTCTACCCGGCGACGATCGTGGGGAAGCCCCCGATGGAGGACGTATACCTCGGAAAGGCCACGGAGCGGATCTTCCTTCCGCTGCTCCGCAAGATCGTTCCGGAAGTGGTCGACATGAACCTGCCCATCGAGGGGATCTTTCACAACGTCGCCCTCTTCTCCATCGACAAGCGCTATCCCGGGCACGCGAGAAAGGTGATGAGCGCGGTCTGGGGAATGGGTCTCCTCATGTTCTCCAAATTCGTCGTCGTCTTCGACGCCGACGTGAACATCCAGGACCCCTCCGAGGTCATCTGGCGGATCGGGAACAACGTGGACCCCCGGCGCGATACGATGATCGTCGACGGGCCGGTCGATGCCCTCGAGCACGCCTCCCCCATCCCCCACTACGGATCGAAGATGGGGATCGACGCCACCCGGAAGTGGGCCTCCGAGGGGTTCGCGCGGGAATGGCCCGAGGACATCCGGATGCACGAGGATATCGTCGAACTCGTCACCCGCCGATGGAAGGAATACGGCTTCTGATGCTCGGCCGCGTAGGCGTCTACCTCGAGATGATCAAGGTGGCGCATACCGTTTTCGCGCTACCGTTCGCATTGATGGGAGCGTTTCTCGCCGCGCACGGGGCGCCCTCCCTCCGGACGGTCTTCTACATCGTCCTGGCCATGGTGGGGGGCCGAAGCGCCGCGATGGGGTTCAACCGGCTGGTGGACGCCGACATCGACGCGAAGAACCCACGCACCCGGGAGCGGGCTATCCCGAAGGGCAAGGTGAGCAAGCCGATGGTGGCCGTCTTCATCTTCCTGTCGGTGGCCCTGCTCGAATTGTCGGCGGCGAAGCTCAACCCCTTGTGCCTCAAGCTTTCCCCGGTGCTCCTGTTCCTTCTTTTCTCCTACTCCTACACGAAGCGCTTCACCTGGGCGTCCCACATCCTGCTTGGGCTTTGCCTCGGAGCCGCGCCGATGGCCGCATGGATCGCCGTCACGGGGGAGTTCGATGCGAGGATCCTGATCCTCTCCTTCGCCGTCCTCTTCTGGGTAAGCGGGTTCGACGTCCTCTACGCCCTCCAGGACATCGAGTTCGACCGGAAGGAGGGGCTCCACTCCATCCCGCGGTTTCTCGGCGTCGGGAGGTCGCTGTGGGTGGCCCGGGGGTTTCACTTCGTGATGGCGGGCCTCCTGCTGGTGGGCTATTATAGTTTTGGGCTGGGCTGGTGGTTCCTCGCGGGGTGGGGGATCTGCTCCGCGGTGCTGGTGTACGAGCACGCAATCCTGCATACGGACGACCTCTCCCGGCTGAACGTGGCGTTTTTCAACCTGAACGGCGTCGTGAGTGTCGCGCTTTGCCTGTTCACCTATCTTGACCTTGCGCTCTGACCCGGCCGGCGGATCGGGGGGAGAGGAAATTCCATGAAGGTGCTGCTCGGCATATCCGGCGCAAGCGGCGCCGTATACGGCGTTCGTACCGGCGCAGCACTTAAGGCCCGCCGAGTGGACCTGCACCTGATCATCACCGCTACGGCATGGGACATCCTGGAGGCGGAAATCGGAACGGGGAACGTCCCCCGGCCGGGATCGGCGCTCAGGAACCGGCTGCGAAGCATGGGCCTGCCGGGGAGGAAACGGTGGCTCGCGGAGCGGATGTCCGTGCCCCCGACCGCGTTTCACCTTTATGAGGAGGACGATTTCTCCATTCCGTTCGCATCCGGGTCCCATCCCCCGGACGCGATGATCATTGCGCCCTGCTCGATGGGGATGCTCGGCAGGATCGCCCACGGCATTTCGTCCTCGGTTCTTTCGCGGTGTGCGGACGTTGCCCTGAAGGAGAGGATCCCTCTTGTTGTCGTTCCGAGGGAAGCCCCGTTTTCCGCCGTTCACCTCGAGAACATGCTCACCTTGGCCCGCGCCGGTGCGGACATCCTTCCCGCGTGCCCGGGGTTCTATCACCGGCCGTCCACGGTCGCGGAGATGGTCGACTTCGTCGTATCCCGCATTCTTCAGCAAATCGGGATCGACGCGGGGCTCACCGCCCGGTGGGGAGAGGTTCCCGGACCGGGGAAGAAAAGGAAAAGGGGAAGCCGCCGGAAGGCGTGAGCGTGACGAGCGGCAAGAGTGCAGCCGCGCGGGAGGAAGGCGCGGGGCACGGAAAGGAGGTTTCCTCCATGAAACGGATCCTGGTTGTCGACGACGAGGAAAACATCCGCGAGCTGTACCGGGACGAACTTGCCGAGGAGGGGTACGAGGTGGAGCTTGCCCCGGACGGGCTCGAAGCGCTGAAAAAATTCGAATCGTTCCGCCCGGACCTCGTGACGCTCGACGTGAAGATGCCCGGGCTCGACGGTCTCGAAGTGCTGCGGAGGATCCGGGAGAAGAACGCGTCGGTCCCGGTCCTTCTGCTGACCGCCTTCGGGGAGTTCAAGCAGGATTTCACCACCTGGGCGTCGGACGCCTATATCGTGAAGTCCCACGACACGAAGGAGCTCAAGACCACCGTGCGTCGGCTGCTGGGGGGCAGATGACGGTCCGATCCCTTCTCCAGGAGGCGATCTTCGGGAAGAAGATCCCGGTTACTACCCGGGAGGCTTCGCTCGCGGGGGCGCTGACCTCCGGTTTTTACGAAGTGTCGCAGGCGATGAACACGACGGCGGGCGACATGCAGAGCAGCCTCGACCTGATCGCCTCCGCCGCCACCTCCATCCTGCGCGTGGAGAGGGTCATCATCCTCCTCAAGTCCCCCGGGGAGGAGGAGCTCAACCTCCGGGCGAGTGCGGGGATCCCGCGGGGGAGGCAGTTCGAGAAGTACCGCCAAGAGGTCCACGACAGCCTCTTTTCCCCGGTCCTGGCCAGCGGCGAGGGAATGGTCGTTTCGGAATCGCGGGTCGGCTTCAACAGGAAGCTGTTGCGCCTTCTGCGGCGCCTCGACATCAAGGGGTTCCTCGCCGCGCCGATCCGGGATCAATCCGGGGTCGTCGGGGTGCTTTGCGCCGCTTCCCCTCTCGACCGGAGGAACCTCACCGACACCGATCTGAAGCTCCTCTCCGTGATGGCGAACTTTGCGGGAGTGGCGATCGAGAACGCCAGCCTGGTGGCCCGGCTCCACTGGAAGGCGAAGAAGCTGGCGGCGATCTTCCAGATCAGCAGGGCGCTGAACGAGGAAAGCGACCCGGCGGTCCTGTTCGAGCTCATCATCGACCGCGCCACGGACCTACTGGGGGCTCCCAGCGGTTCCATGATCCTCATCGATAGGCCTTCCGGCGTGCTGCGCATCCAGGCCGAGCGGGGGCTCGGGCCGGAAGTCAAGGAGGAGGTCCGCCTTCGGATCGGGGAGGGGGTCACCGGGTGGGTGGCCAAGGAGGGGAAACCGGCGCTGCTACCCGACGTGACGAGCGATTTCCGGTATGTGGAGGCAAACCCGAACGTGCAGTCGGAGCTGGCGGTCCCGATCAAGTGGGGGGACGAGGTCGTAGGCGTTCTGAACGTGGACCACTACAGCCGGTACGCTTTCGCGGAAGAGGACCAGGAGCTGCTCACCGCCTTCGCGAACGTCGCCGCCGTGGCGCTCAAAAACGCGAAGGTCCTCGACCGGGCCGGGGAGGAGGGACAATGACGGTCCCGCCGGCCGTCGCCAAAAGCATTCACCCGAGCCGCAGGATTTATCATAATAGCAGGATGTTCTCTATTCCCCCGGCCGCACGGGATCCGCAGTGGAAAATGGCGTAATCATCGCCAGGCCCTTGTGGCCCGTGTTGCGCCACGCCGCCCGGTTCCTTTCCGAGAGCGGGTTCCGGGTCGAGGAGACCCCTTCCTGGTCCAAGCTCCTGGACTCCGGACTTTCCTGCCGTAACCTGTCCGGCATCCTGCTGGGGGAACACGGGGACACGGCGGCGGAGATCGAGGTCCTGCGGCGGTTCCGGGAGCGGAAAGGGTCTCTCGGCGTGCCTATCATCCTCGTGGGGGGAATGAATGCCATCCTCCGCGCCGGCAGGTTCCTGTCCTCCGGCGTCGACCTTGTGCTTCCCGCGGACATCTCCCCGGAAGAACTCATCGAGAAGGCGAAGCCCCTCTTCCACTACGGCTCCCTGTACCAGTCGCTGTCGGAAATCAACCGGGAACTCCGCGAGCTCTCCATGTGCGACGACCTGACGGGGCTTCCCAACCGGAGGCATTTTTCCCAGGATCTCGCCCGGGATGTGGAAATGGCCCGCCGAATCGGCCGTTGCCTGTCGTGCATCATAGTGGACATCGACGATTTCAAGCGGATCAACGACGATTTCGGCCACCCGGAGGGGGACAGCGTGATCCGGCAATTCGGATACGTGATTCATACGGCGAAGCGGGCCTACGACACGGTAGCGCGTCTGGGGGGGGACGAGTTCGCCTGGCTTCTCATGGACGCCGACCCGGACCAGGCGCTTCACGCGGCCGGCCGGGCGCACCGGATGGTGAACGAGAAAACGTTCCACGTGGCCGGCAGCCCACTGAAACTTACCGCCAGCTTCGGGGTCTCCTCCCTCCTGCCGGGGGTGGAATTAAGCGCCGACGAACTTGTGGGGAACGCGGACCGGGCATTATACTGGGGAAAGGAAAGCGGGAAGAACGTCGTGCGTTTCTACCCGCCGAAAAAGGTGGAAGAGCACCATGTTGAGACCGATCCTCACTTATCCTGACCCGTTCCTTTCGACGAGGTCGCTCCCCGTGAAGATCGTGGACGAGAAGGTCCGTGATCTCGTCCGGGACATGTTCGAGACGATGTACGCCGCAAAAGGCATCGGGCTGGCGGCCCCGCAGGTCGGCGTGGGGAAGCGCGTGATCGTGGTGGACATCTCCCCGGTGGATGAAACGGCCGGGCCGATCACTCTCGTGAACCCCGAGATCGTGGGGAAGGCGGGATGGACCGAAGGAGTGGAAGGTTGCCTGAGCGTCCCCGGCGTCGAGGGGATGGTCTGCCGGTTTGAATCCGTTGTTCTCCGGGGGATGAACGAGCAGGGGAAACCGGTCACCGTCGAGGCGAGCGGCATCCTGGCGCGCGCCCTGCAGCACGAGATCGACCACCTGGACGGAATCCTGTTCGTCGAGAAGCTCACCGCCTCCATCGCATCCGCGAAATAATGCACCGATACCGCGTGGTCTTCATGGGAACCCCGGAGTTTGCGGTTCCCTCGCTGGACGCGCTTGCCCGCACCGAGGAGGTGGTCCTCGTCGTAACCAACCCCGACCGCCCCGCCGGCCGGGGGCAGGCGCTTACGCCCCCCCCGGTGAAGTGGGAAGCGCAGCGGCTCGGGATCCCGGTGTTCCAGCCGGAGAAAGCGAGAGGCCCCGAGTCGGTGGCGCGCATCGCCGGCGAGCGGCCCGAACTGATCGTCGTCGTCGCGTACGGACAGATCCTTCCCCCGTCGATCCTCGACATCCCGAAGTGCGGGTGCATCAACGTGCACGCCTCCCTTCTCCCCCGGTATCGCGGGGCTGCGCCGATCAACTGGGCGATCGCACGGGGCGAAACGGTGACGGGCGTGACGATCATGAAGATGGACCCCGGGATGGACACGGGGCCGATGCTGCACGTCCGGGAGATGCCGATCGGGGAGGACGACACGGCGGAGACGATGTTCCCCAAGCTGTCCTCCCTCGGCGCGAAGGCCCTGACCGAGGCGCTCGGGAAGCTCCGCGAGGGGACCCTTGTGGAGATCCCCCAGGACGGAAGCCGGGCGACCTACGCCCCGATGATCAAGAAGGAACACGGACGGATCGAATGGGGGAAGTCCGCCCGGGAGGTGCGCGACCTGGTCCGGGGGATGACGCCGTGGCCTTCCGCCTTCACGAACCACGACGGAAAGGCGTTGAAAGTCCTCGCTGCCTCCGTCCGGGAGGACAAGGGGAGGCCGGGCGAGATCCTCTCGGTGGACCGGGACGGAATCGTGGTCGGCTGCGGCGAGGGGGCGCTCCTCCTCTGCAAGGTCCAGCCCGAAGGGGGCAGGGCGATGTCCTCCCGGGAATACGCGCAGGGCCGCCGCGTCCGGAAGGGGGATAGGCTATCTCCGTAAGGGAAGCGGCGCTTCGCATCCTTGTCCGGGTGGACCGGGGAGGCGCATACGCGGACATACTCCTCGACCGGGCGCAGCGTTCGTTATCCGACCCGAGGGATCGGGCGCTCTTGACCGAAATCGTGATGGGAACGCTTCGGCGCCGGGGCATCCTCGATTCCGCCCTCTCCGCGCACCTTGTCCGGCCGATCGAAAAGACCGACGCCTGGGCGCGCAACGCCCTGCGGCTGGGCGCCTACCAGCTCCTCTACACCCGGACGCCGGAGCGGGCGGCGATCTTCGAGACCGTCGCGGCGGTAAAAAAGGTTCGGGGGGAGAAGCTTGCCGGACTGGTCAACGCGGTCCTGCGGGAGGTGGTGCGGGCGGGGACCGGGCCGGTTCCCCTGGCGGCGGAAGGGGAGGGAATCCCTGTGGTCATGCATTCGGCCCCGGCTGCGCTCGCCTCCGCCCTTTCGCGCTCCCTGGGAGCGAAAGAGGCGGCCGCGTTCCTCGCGAACTCTCTGGATAAGCCCCCCTTCGTGGTCCGTGCGAACCCTTTCCGCATCTTCCGGGACGACCTGGTTGCCCGGATGGCCCGCGCGGGGATGTCCCCTTCCCCCTGTCGGTATGCACCCGACGGGATTGTGCTCGCCGAGCCGTCCGGCGTGCACGCCGACCCGGGGTTCCGGTCCGGGGAGTATCTGGTGATGGACGAGGGGGCGCAACTCATCGCACCGCTCCTTTCGCCCTCGGGAGGCGAAAAGATCCTCGATGCGTGCGCCGCACCCGGGGGGAAGACGACCCACCTTGCGGCCCTTGCCGGGGGCAGGGCGCAGATCGTAGCGGTGGATGTCTCGGAAGGGCGCCTCCGGCTTCTCCGGGAGACAATAGCGCGCACGGGCGCGACGGCGGTCACGGCGCGGCGCCACGATTTCCAGGCGGGGCCGCTCCCCGAGGCGGCGGCCTTGTTCGACAAGGTTCTCGTGGACGCCCCCTGCACGGGCATGGGGGTCATCCGGCGCAACCCCGACGCGAAGTGGCGGTTCCGTCCGGACGGGCCGCACGAGATGGCGCGCCTGCAGGAAGCCATTCTCGACCACGCATGGATGTCGGTTCGCCCCGGGGGGCTCCTCGTGTATTGCACCTGCACCCCCTTTGCGGAGGAGAACGAAAAGGTGGCGGAGTCGTTTTGCACAAGGCACGCGGACACGAGGGCACACCGGGAAGGCGTGCGGGGCTGGCCCGGGCCTTCGGACGCGTGGACGCCGGAGGGGTTCCTCCGCCTCCTTCCGCACCGGCACGGCACGGACGGGTTCTTCGCGGCCCTGTTCGGGAAGAGCGGCTGACGAACGGATGCCAAGTCCCCGTCCGTGGTAGAATCGGGCGAACTGCCGCGAAAGGGGAAACGGTATGGACTATTACATTGCGCCGTCCCTGCTGTCGGCCGACTTCGGCCGGCTTGCCGAGGAGGTAAGCGTCGTGGAGAAGGCAGGAGCCGACCTCCTCCACATCGACGTCATGGACGGCCGGTTCGTTCCCAACATCACGATCGGGCCCCCGGTGGTGGCGGCGATCAAGCGGTACGCGAAGGTCCCCCTCGACGTGCACCTCATGATCGTCGAGCCGGAGAAGTACCTCGAGGCGTTCGCGGATGCCGGGGCGGACATCATCACCGTCCACCCGGAGGCGACCCCGCACCTCCAGCGCGCCGTCGCCCGGGTGCGGGAACTGGGGAAGAAGGCGGGGGTGTCCCTGAACCCGTCCACGTCGCTTTCGGCGATCGAGTGGGTCCTGACCGACATCGACATGGTGCTCCTCATGACCGTCAACCCCGGGTTCGGGGGACAGGCATACCTTCCCTCGATGGCCGGAAAGATCGAGCTTCTCCGCTCGCAGCTTGTCCGCTCGGGGCTTTCGGTCGACATCGAGGTGGACGGCGGGATCAAGGCGGACAACATTGCGGAGGTTGTCCGGGCCGGGGCCAACGTGTTCGTGTCCGGCTCCGGGGTCTTCAAAACGAAGGATTACGGAAAGACGATTTCCGAAATGCGGAAAAATATCCAGAAAGCCATTTCCGCCCCTACGTGACACGGGCGGGGAGGCGAAGACCGGACGGGGGTGAGGAATGAGCCGGGTAGAGATCGGTTTGTGGCAGCTGGAGGTTCGGGCGAAGAAGTGCGTCGAGGCGCTCCGGAAGAACGGATTCGACGCCGAGTACCATCCCAGCCTGGAAACGGTGCGGGAGCGGGTGCTCGCGGAGTGCGAGAAGGCGGAATCGATCGGCTTCGGAGGCTCTATGTCGGTCGCGGAGATGGGGATCTTCGATCTCCTCGCGGAAAGCGGCAAGCAGCTGTTTAACCACGGCCGCGTCCCCCCCGAGAAAGAGGCGGAGACCAGGCTCGCCCAGCTCACCTGCGACCTGTTTCTGGCCGGGACCAATGCGGTCACCCTCGACGGGTGCCTCGTCAACCTAGACATGAACGGGAACCGGACAAACGCGATGACGTTCGGTCCGAAAAAAATCGTCGTGGTCGCGGGCGGGCAGAAGGTGGTCGGCGGCGTGTCCGAGGCGATCCGGAGAATCAAGTCCGTCGCTGCGCCGAGAAACACGAAACGGCTCAAGCTCGACACCCCGTGCGCGACCTCCGGCTTCTGCGAGGACTGCGACTCCCCCCAGCGCATCTGCCGCGTCTACTCGATCATCGAGCGGAAGCCGCCGCATTCGGATATCTCCGTATTGCTCTGCGGCGAGCCGATGGGCCTGTAGAGAGCAATCTGCGTATTGACGGAATGTCAGCGGTCTTGCTATCATTCCACGTTCCGTCGGGATGTGGCTCAGCCTGGTAGAGCACCTGGTTCGGGACCAGGGGGTCGCTGGTTCAAATCCAGTCATCCCGACCATGCAAACCAAAGGGGTTGCGGCGTTCCGGCCGCAACCCCTTTTTTCTCCCGCCCCGCCTGGAGGCGGTCATGGCTCCATCCGATATCGGACCGATGTCCGCGACGCGTTGCCGGGAGGAATCCCGGCAAGGGTTTCGACCGGGTGCCGGATCAGGAAGGGGAGGAGAACCGTTTTCGGATGTCGGACCGCAAATGTTTCCGCACTGCATGAGAAGAAGCGATTTCGCCGTGTTGATCGAAGGCTTCCCGGTTCCGTTCTATCCGGTCAAGCTCGTAGAGGTAGTTGACCATGAACCCGGCATTCTGCCTTAACCCCTTGGGGGTAAGATCGCTGAGCCAGTGAATCCTCTCCAATCGTGCGCCGTTGCTCAAATGAAACCGTGCGACCGGGTCGATCGGTTTCCCGGATTCCGTCCGGACCACCAGCAGGTAGGCGGCGACGGCGGGAAAAAGGACGGATTTCAGCGAATTCGCTGCGTCCTCATCCAAATGCCAGTCCGGCCGGTCGAGCAGAGCGAGCAAGGGCTTGTCTCCTTCCGCGACATGATCCGATGCCTCTTTTCCTCGCTCCTGCGTCAGCCAGCGCATGAAGTCGGGGACGGGGGAGAGGGTGACGAATGTCTTCAGGGACGGGAGCTCCTGTTTCAGTTCCTCCACAACCTGCTTGATGAGGAAGTCGCCCAGGGGCACTCCCTTCAGCCCCACCTGGCAATTGGAGATGGAATAGAAGACGGCGCACGCCGCATCGCCGGCGGGGATGGGATTTCGATGGTCCGCCAGCAAGGGGGCGATCGCCTCGGGAACGTCGGATGTCAGGGCGACCGCGACAAAGATCAGCGGCTCGTCTTCCATCGTCGGATGAAAGAAGGCGAAACACCGCCGGTCCGCAGGCTCCAGTCGTCGGCGAAGATCGTCCCAGTTGGCGATTTCGTGGACGGCTTCGTACCGGATGATCTTCTCCAGGATGTTGGCCGGCGTGGTCCAGTCAAGCCGCCGTAAAACCAGAAACCCCGGGTTGAACCACGAGGCGAAGAGGTGTTTGAAATCCTCGTCGACGGAGGCCAGTTCCGCGTGGGCGGACAGGTTGCGCAGGACATCCTCCCGCATCTGCAGGAGCCCTTTCGTTCCGCCGGGAGCAAGATTGATCCGCCGGAAGAGCTCCAATCGCTTTGGCTCGGCCGCTTCGTACATTTCCCGCGCGGCCTTGGCCGTCGGCTTATCACGGAGATTGCTCAGGGCCTGATCCAGGCGCGCCTGATCCGGGCCGAATTGCCGATCGAGAAGCGTCAGGAAGGAGAGCACTGCGCCCTCCGTCAAACCGTCGTACGCAGTCAGAAACTGTCTGGCCACGGCCACATCGGAGGCCTCCCCCCGTCCGGAGAGGAGCGTCTCGGCGAGCGGCAGGATGTCCTTTTTTCCCGTCTTGGCCGGGCCCAGGCGATCCAGGAGACCGCCGACGTTCTCTGAGAACGAACGAAACAGGTTTCTGAGGAATCGATTACCCATGACCCGGCTCCTTTCCCCTCAATCTTACCGGGAAAAGGAAATCCAGGGTACCTTACTCGGTATCGTTCGGGATCCGATCGGCAAATGGGAGAAAACCCGTGGGAAGCCATCTTTTTCCTTTCCAACGATAGGATCTCTCTATATAAAAGGAAAAACCGATCGTTTGGGTGTCCGGAGGACGGCGACCGTGAACCTGGCGAAACTGCTTGCCGAAACGGCGAGGATGCATACCGACAAGCCTGCCGTCGTTTTCGAAGGCGCTTCCTATACCTTTCGTGCGTTCGATCGGGAGGTTACGCGCTACTCGGCCATGCTCCATGCGTTAGGCGTCCGCAAAGGCGACCGTGTAGCTATTCAGCTCCCGAAGCGGATGGAGGTCCTCTTCCTCCATTTCGCCATCCTCTCGGTCGGCGCGATCACCCTGCCCCTCAATTCGGATTACCGGGCCGAGGAGGTCGAATATTTCCTGTCGGACTCCGGAAGCTCCCTCTTCGTCACGGACGAGCATCGATTTGCGTCGGCGGAAAGAGCGGTCCGGAGTCTCCGAGGAGTCCGGACCCTTCTCGCAGACGGCGCCGGCAGGGAGGGGACAGACAGCTTGCCCGATCGGCTCGCGCGCACGCCCGAAGGGTTTCCGCGCGCCTATCCGGCCGGCGGCGACGACGTCGCCTTGCTCTGCTACACCTCGGGGACGACCGGCAAGGCCAAGGGGGCGATGATCACGCACCGCAACCTGGTCGCTAACATGCTGACCCTGTCGGCTGCGTGGGAATGGACCGCGAACGACGTGCTCCTCCATGCGCTCCCCCTGTTCCACGTGCACGGGTTGAACGTCGCGGCGCAAGGAAGCCTGTACGCGGGCTCCACGCTCATCATGCACGAGAAGTTCGAGGCGGAGAGGGCGTGGAGGGCCCTGGAAGAGGAACGGTGCACCCTCTTCATGGGGGTCCCCACGATGTACCAGAGGCTCATGAACGAGTGGGAAAAGAGGGAGAAAAAGCCCGATCTGCGCGCGATGCGGGTCTTCATCTCCGGTTCGGCGCCTCTTTCCGACACCCTCTTCCACCAGTTTGAAAGCGCCACGGGGTTCCGTATCCTGGAACGCTACGGCATGACCGAGACGGGAATGAACTCGTCCAATCTCATCGATCCGGCCCAACGAAAGGCGAAAAGCGTGGGGTATCCCCTCGCAGGCGTCACGATCCGGGTGGTGGAGGACGACGGCTCCGATGTGCCGCCGGGAGACGCGGGGGAGGTGTGGATCCGGGGGGACAACGTGTTCCGGGGGTACTGGGGGATGCCTGAGAAGACGCAGGAATCCTTTGTCGAGGGCTGGTTCCGGTCGGGAGATCTGGGGTACCTGGACCCGAAGGACCGCGGGAGGCTGTATCTTGTCGGCAGGGCGAAAGAGTTGATCATCACCGGCGGATACAACGTATACCCGAAGGAGGTCGAAACGGTCCTGGAGAGCCATGAAGCCGTGAAAGAGTCGGCGGCGGTCGGCCTGCCGGACGAAGAATTCGGGGAGAAAGTCGTTGCCGTGGTCGTGCTTCAGGAGGGGCATGCTTCCATCCTGCCGGAAAGCCTTGTCGAGCATTGCAGGAAACGGCTGGCCTCGTACAAGTGCCCCAGGCAGATCGAAATCGTTGCGGAACTTCCCCGAAATGCGATGGGGAAGATCCAGAGAAATCGGATCCCCCGCATTTTTTTTTGGGGAAAGAGGGGATGAATCGAATTCACGCGGGGTATAATGGCCGATACATATCACAATAGGGGGGGGCAATGAAAACCACAAAAATGGGATGGATCGTGTCTTTTGTCCTGATCGGGATGTTGAGTTTCCCTGTTCTGCCTCCGGCCCATGCGGCGGATGCAAAAGTCCTTAAAATTTCCCATCAGTGGCCCGGCGGCACGGCGGACAAGGGGGATTTTCGGGCTCGCCTGGCACATAAGTTCGCGCAGGAAGTCGAGAAACGCACGAACGGCTCGGTGAAGTTCGAAATCTATCCCGCCGGATCCCTGATGAAGGCGAAACAGCAGTTCGATGCCATGTCGCGGGGTGCGCTCGACATGTGCGTGTTCCCGCTGGCGTACCAGGGCGGGAAGATCCCGATGGTCAATATCACGCTCATGCCGGCGCTCATCACGAGCTACGAACAGGGGCTTCGGTGGAAGACGGCTCCCATCGGGCAGGAGCTATCGAAAGCCCTGGAGAAAAACGGCGTCAAGATCATCACGTGGGTATGGCAGGCGGGCGGCAACGTCTCCCGGGACAAGCCGATTCTCAATCCGGAAGATGTAAGCGGGCTGAAGGTGCGGGGCGCCGGGAAATCGATCGAGGTCATGCTCAAGGCGGCCGGCGGTGCGATCGTCAGCATCCCGTCGAGCGAAAGCTACAGCGCCATGCAGTCCGGGGTGGCCGACGCCTTGTGGACGTCCAGCGGTTCTCTCGTGAGCTACCGGCTCTACGAGGTGGGAAAGCATGTGACCACGGCCCGGGACAAGACCTTCTGGTTCATGTTCGAGCCGCTCCTGATGGCGAAATCCACCTACGACAGCCTGACGCCGGAACAGCAGAAGATCGTCACGGAAGTGGGTGCTTCCCTGGATGCGTTTGCGGTGAAATCCGCCAAGGAGGACGACCAGCAGGTGGCCGACGTGTACGCCAAGGCCGGTGTTGCCGTTCACGACATGGACGAGGCGATGTTCACGAAGTGGCGCAAGCTTGCCAAAGAAAGCGCGTGGAAGGATTACGCGGACCATGTCCCGGACGGGAAGCGCCTGATAGACCTGGCGGAATCGGTGAAGTAGCTTTCGGTTAGACGGACATGCGGCAAGCATGGCGGGGATTCCGGCTCGCAGTGCAATGGAGCAACCTCGTTACGGGCTATCTGAGCGCGCTCCTGATCGTGTTTTCAACGTTTGCGATCTCGTTCGAGGTCGTGGCGCGCTATTTTTTCCGGGCGCCCCATGACTGGAACCTCGAGCTGAACATCTTTTTGCTGATCGCCTCGACGTTCATGGCCGCCGCATACACGCAGGAAGGGCGTGCCCATGTGGGGATCGAGGTGCTGGACAGCCTTCTGTCGCCGCGATGGAACCGGGGGCGGCACTTGCTCGCCGACATCCTGTCGGCCGGGTTCTGCGGCTTCATCACCTTCTATACCTGGCGCTATTTCTCCGAGGCCTGGGAGGGAGGCTGGGTGACCGACTCCATCTGGGCGCCCAAGCTCTGGATTCCCTATTTCTTCATGTCGCTGGGAATGACCACGCTGACCCTTCAGTTCCTCGTTCAGCTCGTTGACGATCTGTTCGTTTCTGTCGTCCGAAAGGAGTAGCGTGGACGTTTTCTCGATCGGGCTTCTCTATATCGGTTCCGCGCTGCTTTTGCTCCTCAGCGGCATTCCGATCGCGTTTGCCCTCGGGGGAGTCGCCGTCACGTTCATGTTTCTCTTCATGCCCCCCAGCAATATCCAGATCATTGCGGAAACGCTTTACAGCGAACTGCACAATTTCACGCTGCTCGCGATTCCCCTGTTCATCCTCATGGGTTCCGTGGTCGGAAAAACGCGCGCGTCGATGGACTTGTACGAGGCGATGCACCGCTGGTTTGCCCGGCTGCCGGGGGGCTTGGGCGTCGCCAACGTAGCGGGATGCTCCATCTTCGCCGCCATGTGCGGATCCAGCCCGGCCACCTGCGCCGCGATCGGAGGCATGGGCATTCCCGAGATGCGCAAGCGCGGGTACTCGGCGGGACTGGCCTCCGGCCTGATCGCCGCCGGGGGCACGCTCGGGATCCTCATCCCGCCCAGCGTTACCCTGATCATCTACGGCATCATCGTGGAGCAGTCCATCGGGAAGCTCTTTCTTGCGGGGGTTATCCCCGGCTTCCTCCTGGCGTTTCTTTT
>JBAULH010000050.1:0-21250 GCA_049578085.1 Candidatus Deferrimicrobiaceae bacterium | reverse complement strand
CTCGTGTACAGCTCGATCCCCCCCTTTTCGTGCTTCATGGCCTCGAGCAGGTTCCTGTTAAATCGCATCAGCTCGGACACGCCGACATAATCCACTCCGTACTGGCCCTTTCCCTCATCGGGGCCCTTCCGGCCGCCCCCCCAAAGCTTTCTCCAGAAGGATTTCATCGTTCACCTCCCATGGCGGCTCCCCTGCGGCAGACGAAGGAGTTCTCAACGTTTTCCATTGTATAATCGTGCTGGGGAGCCGATCAAAGTCTTTTCCCAAGACCGTTTTCGAAAGGAACAAAGAATGTCCCGCAGTTCTCCCGCATCCCGCGTCGAGGAGCTGAGGCGAAAGATCCGGTACCACAACGACCGCTACTACCGGGACGACGCTCCCGAAATCACCGATGCCGAGTACGATTCCCTGTTCCGCGAACTTACGCGGCTTGAGGAGGCCCATCCCGGGCTGGCCGATCCCGAGTCGCCGACCCAGCGGGTGGGAGCGGAGCCGGTCGAGGCGTTCGGTGTGGTGGTGCGCCAGAGTCCCATGCTCTCCCTCCAGAACGCATTCGGCGAGGAGGAGTTGCGCGAGTTCGACGCCCGGATCCGCCGGCACCTGGAGAACCGGGGGTACCCCGGGGGGGGGCGCATCGACCCTTTCGGGTACACCGCCGAGGTGAAGATCGACGGACTGGCAGTGGAACTGACCTACGAAGGCGGCCGCCTCATCCGGGGGGCCACGAGGGGGGACGGCGTCCGGGGGGAGGATGTGACCGCAAACTTGAGGACGATATCGGATATTCCGCTCACCATCCCGCGAACGTCCGCCGCCGTGCCCGTTCCGGAAATCCTGGATGTGCGCGGCGAGATCTTCATGGAGAAGAAGGATTTCGCCGGCCTGAACCGCGGCAGGAAGCGCCTCGGGGAAACCCCTTTCGCCAACCCGAGGAACGCCGCGGCGGGGTCGGTCCGCCAGCTCGACCCGCGCGTGACCGCGAGCCGGCGCCTCAGGCTCTGGGTCTACGGGATCGGGCAGGTCGTCCCCGGTGGGTCCGATCTCCCGTCCATTGAGTCCTTTCTCTTCGACACCCACATGGAGGAGCTCGACCGACTCGCCGCCTGGGGCTTCGCGGTCAACCGGGGCTGGACAAGGGGGTTCCTCCCCGACGAGAAGCGCCATAATCCCGCGGATCGCCACTACCTTGACGATCCGCTCGACATCGAGGGGGTGATCGCGTTTTACCGGGAGGTGGAAGCGAAAAAGGATTCCCTTCCCTACGAGATCGACGGCATCGTGGCGAAGGTCAACGAACGGGGCGTCCAGCGGGAGCTGGGGGAAGTCGCCCGCTCTCCCCGATGGGCCATTGCGGCGAAGTTCTCCCCGGACCGGGCGGAGACGACGGTAAAGGAGATCGCCGTGAGCGTCGGCCGCACGGGATCGTTGACCCCCGTGGCGATCCTGTCCCCCGTGATGGTCCGGGGAGTAAGGGTAGGGAGGGCCACGCTGCACAACCAGGACAACGTCGAATCCAAAGACATCCGGGTGGGGGACCGGGTCGTGGTCCAGCGCGCGGGGGACGTGATCCCCGAGGTCGTGGAATCCCTCTCCGCGAAGCGTGGGGAGCATAACCGGGAGGTGCCGTTCCGAATGCCCGACCGCTGCCCGATCTGCGGCTCTCCCGTCGTGCGCGTTCCGGGCGAGGCGGCGCACCGCTGCACGGGGAAGAACTGCGTGGCGCGACGCAAGGAGTCGCTTCGCCACTTCGTCTCGAAGAACGCCATGGATATCGAGGGGCTCGGACCCCGGCTCCTCTCCCTGCTCGTCGACGAGGGGCTGGTCGCCGAACCGGCGGATCTGTACCGGCTGAACCGGGATATGCTGGCGGGGCTTACGCGCCTGGGGGACAAGTCCGCGGACAACCTCGTCCGGTCTGTCGAGCGAAGCCGAACCCCCACCCTGGGCCGCTTCCTGTACGCCCTGGGGATTCCCCACGTGGGGGAACACCTGTCCGGGGTGATCGCCCGGAGGTTCGGAACGATCGAGGCGGTCCGTCACGCGACCGAGGAAGAACTCTCCGCGGGGCACGAGGTGGGACCCGAGGTGGCGCGGAGCATCCGGGAATATTTCGAGTCCGCGGAAGGAAAGCGGACCGTGGACCATCTCCTGGAGGGGGAAACGGTGAAAATCCGGCCGGAGCCGGCGACCGAAGGGGTCTTCGCCGGCAAGACATTCCTCTTCACGGGAAGCCTCGGGCTCCCGAGGGCGAAGGCGAAGGAGATCGTGCGCAAGGGGGGGGGAACCGTCTCGACGGCGATCAGCCGGAGAGTGGACTACCTCGTGGCGGGAGAGAACCCCGGCTCCAAGCTCGTGAAGGCTAAGGAGATGGGAATCCGCGTGATCAGCGAGGAGGAATTTCTCGAGGGGGAATTCGGAGGAGAGGGATGAAGGATTTCCGGGAAGCCCACGTGGTGGTGACAGGACGTGTCCAGGGGGTCTTCTTCCGCGCATCGACGCGCGAGGCGGCGACCCGGTGCGAGGTGAGCGGCTATGTCCGCAACCTCCCGGGACGGCAGGTCGAGTCGGTCCTCCAGGGGGAGAAGGCGGATGTGGAGAAGGTCATCGCCTTCCTGCGCGAAGGTCCCCCGGGCGCGGTCGTCACGGACGTCGCCGTCACGTGGCGCGACCCCGTCGAACGGCACGAGGGGTTCCATGTCCGGTACTGAACCCCACCCGGCCGCCCACTGGCGGCACGAGGATGGCGCCGTTCGGTGCGAACTGTGCCCCCACCGCTGCCTCATCTCCGAGAGGAAGCAGGGAATCTGCGGCGTCCGGGAGAACCGGGACGGCAGGCTGTTCGCCCTGACCTACGGAAAGGTGGCCGCCGTCCAGTTCGATCCGGTCGAAAAGAAACCGCTTTTCCATTTCCACCCGGGAAAACCGATACTCTCGGTCGGATCGGTAGGCTGCAACTTCCATTGCGGCTTCTGCCAGAACTATCACCTGGTCGAGAAACGCGTCCCCTTAACCTCCGTGCCCATTCCCGACCTCGTGCGGGCCGCCCGGCGGGAGGGGGCCGTCGGAATCTCCTACACCTACAACGAGCCGCTGATATGGTTCGAATTCGTCGTCGACTGTGCCCGGGAATTCCGGAAGGCCGGCATGACGAACGTCCTTGTCACCAACGGGTACATCTCGCCTGAGCCGCTCGCCGAAATTCTCCCCCTGGTGGACGCAATGAACATCGACCTGAAGTCGATGGACGCAACGTTCTACCGGAAAATCTGCGGGGGGGAACTCGACCCTGTGCTCGACACCATCCGGGAGAGCGCGAAAGCCACCCACGTGGAGATCACCACCCTCCTCGTCACCGGGGAGAACGACTCGGAGGAGTCGATCCACGCCGTCGTCGACTTCGTCGCCGGGGTCGACACGGAAATTCCCCTTCACCTTTCCCGGTACATGCCCATGTATCGCTTCACCGCCCCCCCCACTCCTCCTGAACGGCTCGCCGCGGCGTTCCGGATCGCGCGGGAGAGGCTGCCGTACGTCTATGTGGGGAACTATCCCCTGGAGGGGGCCGAGGACACCGTCTGTCCGGCATGCGGGGGTATCGTCGTCCGGAGGCATCGGTACCGAACCGACTCATCCGGCCTCTCCGGGAACCGATGCGCTTCCTGCTCCGCGTCCCTCCGTTTCGTGGTATAAATACACGATGAAAACTGTCCCGCCTCCGCGCCGGAGAACAGTTCGGGGGGGCATATTCGGCTTGCTATTCTTCTGCCTCTTCCTTCTGACGGCGCCACCGTTCCCTGTTCACGCGAACAACGCCGCGGGGAGGGCGAGGGCGTACCAGGAGCGGGTCGCCGCGGAGAAAAACACGCGTTCCCGTTTTCGACGCCTCGAATGGGCGTCCCTGGTGCTCATCCTCGCTGCGGGCGGGGCCGCGATCTTCTGGGTAGTCAGGAGGAAGTAATTCATGAGGGTTCCATTGCACCGGAGAATCCTGATCGTCGACGACGAACTCCAGATCCTTACCTTCCTCGACGATCTCTTCCGGACGGAAGGATGGGAGGTACAGACCGCCGATTCGGGGTCGTCCGGAATCGACAGGCTCGAGCAGAGCCGCTTCGACATCGTCCTCACCGACCTGAAGATGCCCGGATCCGACGGGATCGAGGTGCTCCGAACGGCCAGGAAGCTCCAGTCGGACGCCGAAGTGATCATGATGACCGGGTACGGCACGGTGGACACCGCCATCGAAGCGATGCGGGCGGGCGCGTTTCATTACCTGGCGAAGCCCTTCAAGGCGGAGGAAGTTCTCCATCTCGTGGACAAGGCCTACGTCCAGCGGCAACTGAAGAGGGAAAACCTCTACCTCAAGGCCGAATCCCGCAGCGGGCACCTGCTGCACTCCGTCGTTGGCACAAGTCCCCCTATCCAGGAGGTGATCGCCGCAGTGCAGCGTCTCTCCGACACGGAAACACCGGTGCTCCTGGTCGGAGAGAGGGGCACGGGGCGATCCTTCTTCGCGCGAATACTGCATTTTCACAGTGCCCGCTCCTCGGGTCTCTTCGTCCCGGTGCACTGCGCGGGAGCCGGCGAGGAGAAACTGGCGGGGGACCTCTTCGGGTACTCCGCGGGGGCCTACGAGGGGGCGGTGCTTCCCCGTCCGGGGAAAATCGCGATGACGAACAACGGAACCATCTTTCTTTCGGAAATCATGGAGGCGGGCCCCCGGGTGCTGGAACGCATCACCACCCTCCTCGCCGCGAAGACGATCACGCCCGTCGGCTCCACCCAGGAGGTCGAACTCGACATCCGGGTGGTTGCTTCCTCCTCGACAGACCTCGAAACCCTCGTTGCCAAGGGGAAAGTGACAGAAGAGCTTCGCGACCTCCTCGCCCCGGGAACAATCCGCATCCCGGCGCTCCGGGAGCGTGCGGAGGACATCCCCCTGCTTCTTCACCACTTCCTCTTCGAGGGGAACCGGAAACGGAAGAAGCCCCTGCGGGGCTTCAGCCAGACGGCCCTAGCCGCCCTCTCGACCTATTCCTGGCCCGGGAACGTGCGGGAGCTCGAGGAATTCGTGAAGACGATTTCCACCCGGAAGAAGCAGGGAACGGTGGTGGATGGCGCGGACCTGCCCACCGAGATCCTGTACGGCAGGAAAGGCAGGAAACCGGTGGAACGGCAGCCGGAAGTCCCTCCGGAAACCGACATCCGCAATGCAATCCAGGAACTCGAAAAACCGATGGTCCTGCAGGCCCTGGCGCTCGCCGAGGGGGACAGGGAGCGGGCCGCGGAATTTCTTCAGATAGACGTATCCGTCCTCGAGGACCTCATCCGCCGCAACAAAATCGAGACATGACCCGGCGGTTCGGGACGGGGGGCCCCCGGTGCGGATCGCCCCCATGAAGGCTGCCTTCTTCCGCGAGCACGGAAATCTCGAAACGATCCAGTACGGCGACCTACCCGGGCCGGTACCGGGACCGGGCCAGGTGAGGGTCCGCATCCGGGCGGGCGCACTCAATCACCTCGACATCTTCGTACGAATCGGGATCCCGGGGCTTTCCCTCTCGCTGCCGCACGTGATGGGGTCGGACGGAGCGGGTGTCGTCGACTCGGTGGGGCCGGGAGTAACACGGCTTACGCCGGGTGACGAGGTCGTCCTGAACCCGGGCATCCACTGCGGAACCTGCGAGTTCTGCCTCCGTGGAGAGCACTCCCTCTGCGCAAGCTTCCACCTTCTGGGGGAGCACATCTGGGGGACCTTTGCCGAATACGTCGTTGCCCCCGAGATAAACGCCTACCCGAAACCCGAGGGTCTCACCTGGGAGGAATCCGCGGCATTTCCCCTCACCTTCCTCACCGCGTGGCGCATGCTCGTCACCAAAGCGAAGGCAAGACCCGGCGAGTCGCTTCTTATCGTCGGCATCGGGGGTGGCGTTTCCCTCGCCGCGTTCCAGATCGCGAAGCTGCTTGGGCTCACCGTCGGTGTCACATCGGGGAGCGCGGCCAAGCTTCGGCGCGCGGAGGAGATGGGTGCGGATTTCGGGATCGATCACGGGACGGCCGACTTCGCCGGCGAAACCCGGAAACTTACCCGGAAACGAGGCGTGGACATCGTGGTCGACTCCGTAGGAAAGGAAACCTGGAAGCAATCGATCGCCTCCCTCGCACGGGGCGGGAGACTGCTCACCTGCGGGGCGACGACGGGGCCGAACCCGGAGGAGGACATCGTCCGGATCTTCTGGAACCAGCTGACGGTTATGGGCTCCACGATGGGGACGCACGCCGAGTTCTCCGAAATGCTCCGGATGGTTTCGGGAGGAAGGATCGTCCCGGTGGTCGATTCCGTCTTCTCCCTGTCCGAAGTGAAGGTGGCACAGCAGCGGCTGGAGGAGAAGATGCAGTTCGGGAAGATCGTCCTCCGGGTCGATTGACGCCTGCGGTGACCGCTGGTAGGCTGCCGCATAGAAAACATCCCGACAGGAGGGAAAGCGATGATCACGTTCGAGTACCGGTTCGATGTTCTCCCCGGGAAGGGGAAGGATTACCAGAAATATCTGGCGCGCGTGGGAAAGGACATCTGGTTCAAGTCCCCGGGCGTCCGCTCCGTCCGGATCTACAAGAGCATGCTGGGCGGTTCCTCGCCGCAGCGCATCGTTCAGGTGGATCTCGACAACCTCGCGGCCCTGGAAAAGATCTTCTCCACTCCTGCCTTCAGGAAGGCGAAGGATGTGTTCCACGGGCTGGTAACGAACGTTTCCGACTCGTTGCTGGTGAAGGTGAGCGAAAGGAAGAAGTAGACGAGGTCCGCGCCAAGGGCCTTCCCGCGGGCGGTCCACGGGCCGCCCGCGTTTATTTCTGCCGCTGCCTCAGGATCTCCGCGTACACCTCCTTGCGGGACAGTCCCGTCCGCTCGGTGATCTCCCGAGCGAGGTCCCGGGAGGAACCGGAGCCCTCTTCGAGAGCCGCCCTGACGATTTCCTCCATGGACAACTCGACCGTTATCTCCCCTCCCCCGATCACGATGGTGACCTCGCCAAGGACCGACTCGCGCCCGGATATCTCCGCGGCCAGCTCGGAAAGCGACCCCCGCAGAATCTCCTCGTGGACCTTGGTGAGCTCCCGGACAACGCAGGCCCGCCGATCGCCGAAGATCTCCGCGGCCTCGCGGAGAAAGGCCGCGAGCCGCTGGGGAGACTCATAGAAGATCATCGTTCTCGTCCCGGCCGTGAGACCCTGCATCGCCTTCCGGCGCTTTTCCCGGCGGGCCGGCAGGAACCCCTCGAACGTGAAGTGGTCGGTCGGCAGCCCGGATACCACCAGCGCGGCGACGAGCGCCGAAGGGCCCGGGACCACTTCGATGGGAACGCCCGCGCCGATCGCCTCCCTCACCAGCTCGAACCCGGGATCCGAGATGGCGGGCGTGCCCGCGTCGGACACGAGCGCCACGCTTTCCCCGTCGCGCAGCCTGCGCAGGAGGCTGGCGCCGGCGCGGACCTTGTTGTACTCGTGGAAGATGAACAGGGGCGTCCGGATCTCGTACCGGTTGAGGATCTTGACGGTGCGCCGCGTATCCTCGCAGGCGATGACCGACACTTCCTTGAGGACACGGATCGCCCGCAGCGTGATGTCCTCGAGGTTCCCGAGCGGGGTAGCCACGATGTACAGCGTCCCCGTGCTCATCTTCAGCCCTCCGGGCGGCGCCCGAATGCCGGCATTCCCGTGTTCATCTCCACTCTCCTGCCAGGCATTACAGATTGCGGTTGTCGATCACGCGCTGCGCCTTCCCCTCGGTCCGGGCGATCGTCTTTTTCTCCACAAGCTTGACCTCGACGCTGATCCCGAGCTCCTGGGCGAGGCGCTTCCGGATATGTTCCATCATATCCCTCTGCCGCCGCATTTGATCGAAGAAGATTGTTTCCCCTACCTCGACGAGAACGGTCACCTCGTCGAGAGCCCCCTTGCGCTCGATCACGATCTGATAATGCGGCTCCGTCCCCTCGATTTCAAAAAGAAGGGACTCGATCTGGGAGGGGAACACGTTCACCCCCTTGATGATCAGCATGTCGTCGGTCCGCCCCCGGACCCGGGCCATCCGGCGCAACGTGCGTCCACAGGGGCAGTGCCCGGGAAGCAGGCTTGTCAGGTCCCGGGTCCGGTACCGGATCATCGGAAACGCCTCCTTGGTAAGCGAGGTGATCACGAGCTCTCCTGTCTCCCCCTTGGGCATCGGCCGGAGCGTTTCGGGGTCGACCACCTCCACCAGGAAGTGATCCTCGTTGATGTGAAGGCCGTTTTGCTCCCGGCACTCCCCCGAGACGCCCGGGCCGATGATTTCGGACAGCCCGTAGTTGTCCGTGGCAATGATCCCCAGATTCTCCTGGATCTCCCGCCGCGTCCGCTCGGACCAGGGCTCCGCCCCGAAAAGACCGTATTTCAGGGAAAGAGCCGCCAGGGGAATCCCCTGCTCCCGGATCGTCTCCGCCACGAGCATCGCGTAGGAAGGGGTGGAGATCAGGGCGGTCGTCTTGAAGTCCATCATGATCTTGATCTGGCGAAGGGTGTTGCCGCTCGAGGCGGGAATCACGGAGGCACCGATACGCTCGGCGCCGTAGTGGAGACCGAACCCCCCGGTGAAAAGGCCATACCCGAACGCGATCTGGACCACGTCGTCCTTCGTTACCCCGCCCATCGTAAGGATCCGCGCCGTGAGGTTGCTCCAGATCCGGACGTCGTTTCGCGTATACCCCACAACCGTCGACGCACCCGTCGTCCCGGAGGAAGCGTGAATTCGGACCACCTCGCGGAGAGGAACCGCGAAGAAGCCGTAGGGGTAACTCTCGCGAAGGTCCTCCTTCGCGGTGAACGGAAGGCGGGAGAAATCGGTCAGGGAGCCTATGTCCTCCGGCAGGATCCCGAGAGAGTCGAACTTCTTCCGATAGAAGGGGACGTGGGAATAGATGCGGTTCAGCGTCGACTGGAGCCGTTCGAACTGGAGCTGCTCGAGCTCCTCCCGGTTCATGCACTCCCTGTCGGCCTCCCAGAACATCTGTCTACCTCCTTCGGTTACGCGCTCTCCTCGGAACTCCACCCCAGATAGGCGCGTTGCACGTTTTTGTTGGACAAGAGCTCCTCGGACGGTCCCTGGAGAACCATCCGCCCGGTCTCCAGGACGTACCCCCGGTCGGCGATTGCGAGGGCTCCCCGCGCATTCTGCTCGACGAGGAGAATCGTCAGCCCGAACTCCTTCCGGAGATGCACGATATGGGCAAAGATCTCCCGAACCATCCGAGGGGCCAGCCCCATGGAGGGTTCGTCGAGGAGAAGCATCCGGGGACGGGAAAGGAGGGCCCGTCCGATCGCCAGCATCTGTTGCTCCCCCCCGGATAGGGTCCCGGCCAGCTGGGCCTCCCGTTCCTTCAGCCGGGGGAAGAGGCCGAAAACCCGCTCCATGTCCTCGGTCACCTCCCCCTGCCTTCTTCTCCGGTACTGGACACAGGCCCCGAGCATCAGATTCTCCCGCACCGTCATGGGAGCGAACAGCTGGCGGCCTTCGGGCACGAGCGAACAGCCCAGGGAAACGATCCGCTCCGCCGGTACTTTCCGGATCGCCTTCTTTTCGAAGAAGATCTCGCCCCCCCGTGATGCAAGAAGCCCCGAAACTGCCTTCAGAAGCGTCGTCTTTCCCGCGCCGTTCGCCCCGATGACCGTGACGATCTCGCCGGGGCCGATGTGAAGCGAAACCTTCCGAAGGACTTTCAACGGACCGTATCCCGCCTCAAGGTTCTTGATCCTAAGCATCGCCTTCCCCGAGGTAGATCTGGATCACTTCCGGGTCCACCTGAATGGAGGACGGTTTGTCTTCGGCGATTTTCTGCCCGTAACTGAGCACGACGATCTCGTCGGAGAGGTCCATGACCAGGGACATGTCATGCTCCACGAGCAGGACGGTGACGTTTCGCTCGCGAATCCTGCTGATCAGTCTCCCGACCTCGGCCGTTTCGCGGATGTTCAGCCCCGCCGCAGGCTCGTCGAGAAGAAGGATCCGCGGATCGCACGCAAGGGCGCGGCCCAACTCCACGATGCGCTGCTGTCCGTAGGGGAGACGAACGGCTTCCTCATCCGCCTGCCCGGAAAGACCCAGGAACGTAAGGATCTCCCGGCACGTTTCCCGCGCGCTGCTCTCCTCCTTCCGGAGGAACGGAAGGTGGAGCATACAGGATACGAAGCCCCCCCGGCTGTGGAGGTGGCGTCCGACCAGGATGTTATCAAGGACGGTCATCTTCGGAAAGAGGCGGGTCTGCTGGAAGGTCCTCGCCATGCCCCGCGCCGCAATCTGGTGAGGCATGAGTCCCAGCACCTCGGCACCGTCGAAGACGACGGAACCCCGGTCGGGACGGAGGAACCCGGAGAGCAGGTTGAACAGCGTCGTCTTGCCCGCGCCGTTCGGGCCGATGAGGGCCTTGATGGCGCCCTGTGGCACGTCGAAGGAGACGTTATCGACCGCCTTGAGGCCGCCGAAGCGCTTGCTTATGCTCCGGACCGAGAGGAGCTTCACGTTTCCTTCTCCCCGCCGGCGGGGAACACCGCGTCTTTTAGCTCCTCGAACAGCTGCCGCCGCAGGAGCCCGTCGGGCGCGAAAAGCATGATCAGGATGAGGATCCCGCCGAAGACGGCGTCGTCGAACGTCCCGAAATATCCGCGGAGGGAAAGGTAGTTCAGGAGGAAACTCATCAGGAGCGTGCCCCAGAGGTTGGCCATGCCGCCGATCGCGACGATCGCCAGGTAGCGGATCGATTTCATGACGGAGGATTCCGAGGGACCGATCCCGCCGTTGTAGTGGGTCAGGAGAACCCCCGCGACCGCCGCAAATGCGGCGCTGATCACGAAGATCTTCAGCTTGTAGCGCGCGGTGGGGATTCCCATCGCCTCCGCGGCATCCTCCGCGCCGTGGATCGAAGCAAGCGCCCTTCCCACGCGGGAGCGGACGAGGTTCAGCAGGAAGACCATCCCCAGGATCACGAACCCCCAGGCGACATAATAATTCATCACCCGGAGAGAGGATTTCCCGGACACCGCGATCCCCGGAAGCAGGGGAAAGGCCGGGACGTCGTAGATCCCGTCCGCTGAGCCGACCAGCTCGGTCCCGAGAACGATCCGGTAGACGATGATGCCGAACCCCAGCGTGGCCATGGCGAGGTAATGCCCTTTCAGCCTGAGGACCGGACCCCCGATGGCATAGGCGACGGCAACAGCGGTGAACACCGCGAAGATGCACGCGGGCCAGGGGTGGACCGTGAGCAGCTCCCCCCCGTAGAGGTCGGGACGGCGCGTGAGAATCCCCATCGCGGCCAGCCCCGAGACGATAGGCCCCCCGTGGGCCGACAGGTCGTGGGTGGTCAGCAGCGCGGAGAGATACCCCCCGATCGCGAAGAATCCGGCGTGCCCGATCGAGATCTGCCCGGCATACCCGGTGAGGATGCAGAGGCCGAGCACGACCAGCGTGTAATAGGCGGACATCGTGAGCTGGGTCAGGTGATATACGTTCCCGGTCAGGGAGGCCACCAGCTGAATTGCCACGACCACCGCGGCGAACCCGGTGATCTGGAAGCCCTGTTTCCCCATCAGAACTCCTTCAGGCGCGCCACTTCGGCGCTCCCGAATAGCCCGCTCGGCCGAACAAAGAGGATGACAAGCAGGATGGCGACCGAGATCACGTCCTTGTAGGCCGCCGGAAGCACCGCGATGCTGAAGGCCTCGAGAATCCCGAGAAGCATGCCGGCGCCGGCGGAAGCCAGGCTGTTTCCCAGCCCCCCGAGGATCGCCACCGTGAACCCCTTGATCGCCAGCGGCACCCCGCTGTCGTACTGCACGTAGGTGATCGGGGAGACGATGCACCCTCCGAGCGCGCCTATGGCGGCGCTGAGCATGAACGAGAAGGTCACCATGTTCTTCGCGTTGATGCCGCAAAGCCTCGCGGCGTCCCGGTTCGCGGCGCAGGCCCGCATCTTCATTCCCAGCAAGGTGTACCGGAAGAAGGCTCCCAAGGTCGCCACGACGACCGCGCTGATGCCTACGACCCAGAGCACCTGCGGGGAGATATACACTCCGCCCAGCTGGATCGAGGTCACCGAATTCCCGGTAAAGTAGGGAAGGGCCCGAACGCTCTCCCCCCAGATGTGGAGCGCCACTTCCCGGATCAGGATCGAAAGCCCGATCGTGATGACGATCATCCGCAGCACCGAGGGACGGTGGATCCAGCGGATGAACAGGATCTCGATGAGGGCGCCGACCGCCGTGGTGATGAGCACGGCGACGAGAATGGCCGCCGGAAGGGGGAGGAACCGGCCGAGGGTCACGGCGGTCATCCCGCCGAGCATGACGAATTCCCCCTGGGCGAAGTTGATGATCCCCGTCGTGTTGTAGATGATGTTGAAGCCGATTGCGACGATCCCGTAGATCGTCCCGTAGGTGATTCCGGCGACCATGTATTGCAGGAACAGATCGAGGTTCATCGCGCCTCGTCAACAAATCGGGAGTATCCGCACCGTGCGCGGATACTCCCGCGGTGAAGTTTCTTACCGATCCGTTCTTCCTAATTTCAGTATATGGCGAACTGTCTGTTTTTCACGGTGAGCAGTTCGAACGCATCGATATCGAGGCCGTTGTGGTCCTCCGCCGAGAAGTCGAAGATACCGCCGGTGCCGACGAACCCCCGCATCGTCTCGATCGCGTCCCGGACCTTCTCCTTGTCGGTGCTGCCCGCCTTCTCGATCGCCTTCGCGAGGATCATGAACGCGTCATAGGCATGCCCGCCGAAGGTGCTCGCATCCTCCTTGTACTTCTTCTCGTAGTCGTTCTTGTACTTTACGAGAACCGATTTCTGCGGATTCGAATCCGGAAGGACGTCGGCGACGAGCAGTCGTCCGGCGGGGAAGATAACACCCTCCGCTGCCACTCCAGCGGCCTGCACATATTTGATGTTCCCGAACCCGTGGCTCTGGAATATGGGCCCCAGGAATCCGATCTGGCGTGCGTTCTTGATCACGATCGACTGGGCCGGAACGATCGACCAGTTCACGATTGCCTCGGCGTTGGCCGCCTTGAGCTTGGTCACCTCGGCCGTCAGGTCGGTGGAGGCCTTGTCATACACCTCGCTGGCCACGATCGTGATGCCGTTCTCCGGGGCGAGCTTCTCGATCTGCCCCTTTCCGGCCTTGCCGAAGCCGGTATTGCCGGAGAGGACGCCGATCTTGGAGATCTTCATCCTCTTCATCTGGTTGAGGATCGCCTGGATGGCATCGCTGTCCTTCTGCGGGGTCTTGAAGACCCACTTCGCCACAGGGTTCACGATCACCTCGGCCGCCGCGCAAGAGAGGAGAATCGTCTTCCCTTCCTCGGCAATGCCCTTGATCTTCATCGTCTCCCCGCTCGTGGAGGGCCCCAGGATCGCCAGGACCTTCTTCTCCTCGATCAATTGCTTGGCGAAGGAGACCGCCTTCTCGGGATTTGCCCCCGAATCCATGATGAACAGCTCGACCTTGTGCCCGTTGATCCCCCCCTTGGCGTTGACCTCCTCGGCGAGCATCTCGAGTGTCTTCGCCTCGGGAGCACCAAGAAACGAGGCCGGACCGGTCACGGCGAGGATCGCCCCGACCTTGATCGGCTCGGCCGCCTGGACGCCTGCGCCGACCAGCAGGGTCAGCGCAACGATTGCAAGGATGATTCCATTTCTCCCCCTCATGTTCCCCTCCTTCTTCGTGGGATATTTGCCGCCTCACCCGTTTGGGGACCTCTTTCCCCGACCTCCCGGGACCCGGCGGTCAAACCGATTTTCCTTCCGATTTTCCCCGTTCTGCCATGCAGGCCGCTTTTTCGCGCGAGCGGCGCTACAATGAGTAGACCTCCTCTCCCTTAAGCACCCGCACGTCGGCAGCCGTAAGGACCGATATCGCCTTGTCGAGCTCGTCGAAGCGGAAGATGATCACCGCGTTGTCGCCGGATCGCTGCACGAAGGCGTACATGTACTCCACGTTGATCCCCGCCTCGTGCAGTATCTTGAGGATTTCTCCCAGCCCTCCCGGACGGTCCGGGACCTCGAGGGCCACCACCTCCGTCTTTCCCACCGTGAACCCGTTCTCCTTCAATACCTGCTTCGCCCGGTCACTCTGGTTGACGATCAGGCGCAGGATTCCGAAATCGGCCGTGTCGGCCAGGGAGAGCGCACGGATATTGACGCCCGCCCGGGAGAGAATATTCGTCACCTCGGCCAGACGCCCGGACTTGTTCTCCAGGAATATGGAAATCTGCTCGACCTTCATCGCAGCCCCCTATCGGGCGAGAAGCGTTCGCCCTCGATCTTGGGTGTGCACCGCCTGACACCGCCAACCCCCTCTATGAACAGCGGGAAGCTGTAATGGTCCGGTTCGGAAAGAGGGCGTCGCACCGAGAGCGTCGATGCGCCGCGCCAGCGAGGCGCGCGACCGAGGAGGGGGGGGACACTCCTGGGTTATTCGCCGAGAAAATCAGGAGTGTCCCCCGCGTAGGAAGCGCAACAAAGCTGGAGCGTATGCAGCGGCGCTCGAATGCAGCCATATTTACGAATCGGGCCATTACAGCTTCCTGTTGTCGATCACCCGCTTGGCCTTTCCCTCGCTGCGCTGGATCGTTTTCGGCTCCACGAGTTTCACCTTGCAGGAGACTCCGAGCAGATCCTTGATCTCGTGTTCGATCCGCTTCGCGAGCGTCTCGAGCCCCTTGATCTCGTCCGTGAAGACCGCCTCGCCCACTTCCACCTGCACCTCGAGGAGATCCAGGGTCCCTTCGCGCGAGACGATCAGCTGGTAGTGGGGCTCGACGCCCTCGATCGTCATCAGGACCGACTCGATCTGGGACGGGAAGACGTTGACACCCCGGATGATGAGCATGTCGTCGGTCCGACCCGAGATCCGGTCCATCCGTACGTGGCTCCTGCCGCAGGAGCAGGGGGAGACATCGAGGCGCGAAATGTCGCGCGTCCGGTAGCGGATCACCGAAAACGCCTCCTTGGTGATCGTGGTGAAGACGAGCTCTCCCGTTTCCCCGTAAGGGAGCACTTTCCCCGTCGAGGGGTCGATGATCTCCGCGATGAAGTGGTCCTCGAAGATGTGCAGGCCGCGCTTTTCCTCGATGCACTCCGACGCCACACCCGGCCCGATGACCTCCGAGAGCCCGTAGATGTCGAGCGCGCTGATCTTGAGCTTCTTCTCGATTTCCCCGCGCATCGATTCGCTCCACGGCTCGGCGCCGAACAGGCCGCACTTGAGCCGCAGGCCGGCCGGGTCGACTCCCTCCTCCGCCATCACTTCGGCGAGATTGAGCGCGTAGGAGGGGGTACAGAGGAGGATGGTGGATCCGAAATCCTGCATGAGCATGATCTGGCGCTTGGTGTTGCCGCCCGAAATCGGGATGACGGTCGCTCCGATCTTTTCCGCTCCGTAGTGGGCGCCCAGCCCCCCCGTAAACAGGCCGTATCCATATGCGTTGTGGACCACGTCCCCCTTCGTCGTCCCACCACAGGCGAGCGTGCGTGCCATGAGTTCCGCCCAGGTGTCGATGTCGCGGCGCGTGTAGCCGACGACGGTCGGCTTGCCGGTCGTCCCCGAGGAGGCGTGCACCCGCACGACCCGTTCCATCGGGACCGCGAACAACCCGAAGGGGTAGGTATCCCGAAGGTCGTCTTTCGTGGTGAACGGGAGGTTCTTCAGGTCTTCTACCCCCCCGACGTCGCCCGGTTTGTACCGTGCGCCATCGAGCTTCCGCCGATAGAAAGGCACCTCGGCGTAGACCCTGCCGATCAGATCCCGGAGCCGCTTCGACTGCAACGCCACGAGAGCCTCGCGGGGGAGCGTTTCGAACTCGTTGTCCCAGATCATCCTTCCTCCTCCGAACGGGATGGGGATCGCGCAGGCCGTCACCGCGGGGGCTACCGGCCCGCCCCGCGCGGGGCCATGAGCGCCCGACCGGAATGAAACGCCTTCGCGTTCACCTCCACGATTCTCTCCGGGAGGCGGGCCCTGAGGGCCTCCAGGTAGCACGTCTCCGGAAGCGGGAGCAGGTGCGATGCGGCTCCCACCATCACCATGTTCACGGCGCGCACCTCGCGCAGGGAGAGAGCCGCAGCCAGGGCGTCGATCAGATACAGGTTCGGAATCACCCCGACCAGCCTCTCCGCCATGTTTTCCGGATACCGCTCCCGCCCGGTAGCCACGGAAGGAGGCATGATCTCCTGCGCGTTGACCACGGCGGCGCCGTCCGGTTTCAGAAAGTGCGCGAAGCGCAGGGCCTCCATCTTCTCAAAGGCGACGAGCAGGTCCGCCGATCCCGGCTCGATAAGCGGCGAGAACACCTTCGGGCCGTACCGCAGGTGGGTCGTCACCGCACCTCCGCGCTGGGCCATCCCGTGGACCTCGCTCTTCTTGACGTCGTATCCGCCGATGAGGAACGCCTCCCCCAGCACTTCGGACGCGAGAAGGGCCCCCTGCCCGCCTACGCCCGCCAGGAAGACGTTCCCGCGGGCCTGTTTCAATCCTTCTTCTCCAGGATCGCCTGGAACTTGCACAACGGTGGGCACTGGTTGCACCCGTCGCACAGGAGGGGATTGATCCGCGTCATCCCCTTCTGGGACGCCTTCTTCCCCGCTGCGACCGCCTCGCCCGGCGCGAACGGAACCCATTCGATCGCGGGGCAACCGAGTTTGCTGCACGCCATGCACCCCGTGCACAGGTCGGAGATCACCTCGTAGACAGGCCGCTTTTTCTTGCGGTGGTCCGGGAGAAGGACGCACGGCGCCTCCGTGATGATCACGGACGGCTCCTCGCGGAAGAGCTCCCTTTTCAGGACCGCCTCCGTCTGCGCCATGTCGTGCGGGTTGACGGTGTAGACGTGGTCCACCCCCACCGCGCGGCACAGAGCCGCCAAGTCCAGCCGGCGGGTGGGCTTGCCCATGAGCGTCCTCCCCGTGGCCGGGTTTTCCTGGGCGCCGGTCATGGCTGTTGTGCGGTTGTCCAGGATGATCACGGTGGTGAACCCGCGGTTGTACACGATGTCGATCAGGGGCGTGATCCCCGAGTGGAGGAAGGTGGAATCCCCGATGACGGCCGCCACCTTCCCGAGAGCTGCCTTTCCCAGCGCCTTCTCGATCCCGAAGGCGTTCCCGAGGGAGGCTCCCATGCAGACGCAGGTGTCCATTCCCTTGAGCGGTGGCAGCGCCGCGAGGGTGTAGCAACCGATGTCGCCGGCCACCGTGACCTTGCACTTGTTGAGGACGAAGAAAAGCCCCCGGTGCGGGCACCCCGGGCACAGGTTCGGCGGCCTGCCGGGGAGGACCGCAAACGGACGAACGGGAATCCCCTGTCCGGAAATCCCTTTCCGGACGATCCCGGGGGATAGCTCCCCCACGATGGGAATGATCTCCTTCCCCTGGACCGACACGCCCAGTGCCTTCACGTGCGTCTCGATGTGGGGGTCCAGCTCCTCGACCACCACGAGCCGCGACACGCCCGCCGCAAACTCCCTGATGAGCCTGGACGGGAGGGGGTGAATCATCCCCAGCTTCAGAACCGACGCATCGGGGAACACCTCGCGGACGTACTGGTACGACACGCCGGCCGTGATCACCCCCAGGTCCCGGTCGCCCCATTCGATCCGGTTGCCGTCGAATTCTTCCGCGAACGAAGCCAGCGCCCGCATCCTCTCCTCGACGATCACGTGGCGACGCCTCGCGTTGTCGGGAAGCATGACCCATTTGGCGGGGTCTCGAACGAACCCGGGAGCGAGGGAGGATTCCGACACTTCTCCCAGGCGGACCGCCCCCTTGGCGTGGGATATCCGAGTGGTGCTCCGCAGGAATACCGGGGTGTCGTACCTTTCCGAAAGCGCAAAGGCAAGTCTTGTGAACTCCTTCGCCTCCCAGGAATCGGACGGCTCCAGCATCGGGATCTTCGCCGCTACGGCGTAGTGGCGGTTGTCCTGCTCGTTCTGGGACGAATGCAGCTCGGGATCGTCGGCGGTGACGATCACGAAGCCGCCGCGGACCCCCGTGTAGGAGGCGGTGAAAATCGGGTCGGCAGCAACATTCACCCCCACGTGCTTCATCACCGCGAGCGCCCGTACCCCCGCCATCGAGGCACCCTGCGCCACCTCCACCGCCACCTTTTCGTTGGGGGCCCACTCCGCGTAGACACCGGGATATCGGGCGAAGTTCTCGAGGATTTCCGTGCTCGGGGTCCCGGGGTATGCGGATGCTACCTTCACGCCCGCCTCGAATGCCCCCCGGGCGATCGCCTCGTTTCCAGAAAAAAGCCCGACCTTTTCCCTTGCGGGGATGGACAACGATTTTCCTTTCTTTCTTGCCGGGATATAAGTTGTATAAGTTATCATATAGCCTCGTTCCATTCAATTGTTGCGAGCGGGACTTTGCTATACTCAAGCCATACCGTATTCAGGGAGGATGCGAGATGAAGATCGGCGTGCTGACCGGTGGCGGAGATTGCCCGGGACTCAATGCGGTCATCCGGGCGGTGGTCCGGAAATCCGACAATTACGATTCCCGCGTGGTGGGCATCAGGAACGGGTGGAAGGGGCTCGTCGACATCTCCTACAACGACCTCGACACCAAGATGGTCACGGGGATCTTGCACATCGGCGGCACGATCATCGGCACCTCCCGCACCAATCCCTTCAAGGACCCCGGCGGACCGGACAAGGTCCTGAAGAACTTCCGCCTGCTCGGCCTCGACGCGCTCGTCGCCATCGGGGGCGAGGATACCCTGGGGGCGGCGAGCAAGCTGTACGAGCGCGGGCTGCCGGTGGTGGGCGTCCCCAAGACGATCGACAACGACCTTTCGGGGACCGATTTCACCTTCGGGTTCGACACGGCGGTCTCCATAGCCACCGATGCCATCGACCGGATCCACACGACGGCGGAGTCCCACAACCGGGTCATGGTCGTGGAGGTGATGGGGCGCAACGCGGGCTGGATCGCCACCTTCTCGGGGATCGCGGGAGGGGCGCACGCGGTCCTCATCCCGGAAAAGCCGATCGATGTCGACGAGTTATGCGACCTGATCCTGCGCCGCCACAGCCGCGGGAAGAACTTCAGCATCGTCGTGGTGGCGGAAGGGGCGAAGTTCGCCGAGAAGCCGGGCGAGGACGGCCAGCTGATCGTCCAGGAGACGAAGACCGACGAGTTCGGGCACGTCCGGCTGGGCGGGATCTCGCAGGTCCTTGCCAAGGAGATCGAGACGCGGACGACGTTCGAGACGCGCTTCGTGGTCCTTGGGCACATCCAGCGGGGCGGCTCCCCGACCGCCCACGACCGGGTGCTGGCCACCCGGTTCGGCGTCTTCGCCACCGAGATGGCCCACCGCGGCGAGTTCGGGAAGATGGCTGGCCTCCAGGGGAAAGAGATCGTCGCCGTGCCTCTGGCGGAAGCCACCGCGCAGCCGAAAACGGTCAACATGGGACTCTTCCAGATCGCCGAGGAATTCTTCGGATAAGTACGGGGACGTTGCTGAACTTCCCGGCATTAAAAAGTTTAAGAACGTCCCCGTACTGTCAGAGGATCTTGCCGCGGGCGTCGAACGCGGCGGGGTAATAGCGGATGGCCGGGGCGGCTCCGCTTCCGTCGACCGCGGCGACGTCGAACCGTGCTTCCCTCCACGAATCCGGGGAAATCGTCGACAGATAGGCACGCGCCGCGGATGCGATCCTCTTGCGTTTGGCCGGCCCCACGGACTCCTCCGGGAGCCCGTGCCCGTCCTCCGTGCGAAAGCGCACCTCGACGAAGGCAAGAACGTCCCCGTCCCGGGCGATGAGGTCGATTTCGCCGCCCCGGGCGCGGAAGTTCCGCTCCACAATCTCCATTCCTCTTTTCCGCAGATACGCGCAGACCGATTCTTCCGCCTCCCGACCCGCCGATGTCCTCTCTTCCGGCTTGCGAGTCACCCGGGAAGGACCCCGCGGAACGTCTTCCTATGGATCGGGGAGGGACCGAGCACCGCCAAGGCGGCCAGGTGCGCCTTCGTCGGGTACCCCTTGTGGGAGGCAAAGCCGTACCCGGGATATACCCGGTCGTACTCGAGCATCAGCCGGTCCCGGGTGACTTTCGCGAGGATGGACGCCGCCATGACCGAAACGCACCGGGTGTCCCCTGAGACGATCGCTTCCTGGCGGATGCTCCCCCACGGGCCGCCCTCCGCCGGAGGAATCGTAAGATTCCCGTCGATATAGAGAAAATCCGGAACGGGTGAGAGTTTTTCGACAGCCCGGCGCATGGCGAGTAGCGATGCCTTGAGGATGTTGATCCGGTCGATCTCCTCGGGGGTGGATTGGCCGACCGCGAAGGCGAGGGCGTTCGAGGTGATAAGGAAAAAGGCCCTTTCCCGCGCTTTCGGGGAAAGGGCCTTCGAATCACGTATTTCCGGTCGCGTAAACCCCGGAGAGAGCACCACCGCCGCTGCCATCACCGGCCCGGCGAGCGGCCCCCTCCCGGCCTCGTCGACGCCGGCCACCGTGAGAAAACCCCTCGCGCGCGCCCGGGCCTCGAAACAGTCCAACGGAACCGCCCTACTCCTTGGTCTCCGGTGCCTCCGCCTGCGCCGCATCTCCCGGCGCGGCGACATCCTCTTCCGGGAGTTCCGCGGTCCCCTCGACCGGGACGTCGATCCCCTTCTTCCCGAGCCAGTCCTTCTTCTCGCGGATCCGGGCCTTCTTTCCGGACACCTTTCGCAGGAAGAAAAGCTTCGCCCGGCGGACGTCCCCCTTTTTCTTCACGACGATCTTTTCGATGAGCGGCGAGTGCAGCGGGAACGTCCGCTCCACGCCCACGCCGTACGATTCCTTGCGGACCTTGAAGGTGGTGGAGGCTCTGTTGCGGTGGAACCCGATGACGATCCCCTCGAAGTACTGGACACGCTCCTTTTCCCCTTCCCGGATTCGCAGGAAAACGCGCACGGTATCCCCGGCCCGGAACACCGGGAGATCGCTCCGAAGTTGCGACGTCTCCAGTTCCTTGAGGATATTGCTCATCACCCAAACCCCTTTCCCGAGTCGGTTCCCCATGCAAAGCAAGACTAAGTGCTGCGCTTCATAATTACGGCGACGTATTCATTTTCGACACGGCACCGAGAGCGTCGATGCGCCGGTCCGGCAAGGCGCGCGACTGAGGATGGGGGGGGACACTCCTGTTTTTCTCGGCGAATACACCAGGAGTGTC
>JBAULH010000049.1:0-24136 GCA_049578085.1 Candidatus Deferrimicrobiaceae bacterium | reverse complement strand
GATGAGACGCGTCTGCGCATCCTCAAGATGCTGGAGGCAAGGCCGCTGTGCGTCTGCGAGATCCAGCACGTGCTCAAAGGATCGCAGCCCAACGTGTCGCATCACCTGAAGACCCTTTCCGAGGCGGGATTGGTTGAATCGAAAAAAGACGGGTTGTGGATCGATTACCGGCTGCCCGACAAGGCGGCGACTCCGCTGCACGCGGCCGCACTTTCCTTCCTCAAGAAATCGCTCGACGGCGAGCCGATCATCAAAAAGGACCGCACCATCGTCAAGATCGTCGACCGGATCGAGATCACCCTGCGGAAATAACACGTTATCAGGGAAGCCGCAGCAGCACCAGCGTGGCTCCCCACCCCCCGGCCTCGGGCGGAGCGTTTCCGAACGCCTCCACGCGCGGGTGCCGGGAGAGGGCGTTACGGACCATGCGCCTCTGGGTCCCCATCCCGCGTCCGTGGATGATCCGGACCTGGCGCAGCCCCTGTTTCGATGCCTCCTCGAGATACTCCTCCACCAAGGAGACGACGTCCTTCGGGGAAAACACGTGCAGGTCGATGTGGTCCTCGATCGGGATCCTGTGCGGGGAATCCAGCGCCGCCTCCTCTTTTGCCCCTGTATCCCACCACGCTACCACCTCTTCCCGAATCCGGTAAGATAGGCCTATGTCGAAAAAGGTGATCGTCGGAACGGCAGGGCACATCGACCACGGCAAAAGCGCCCTCGTCCGTGCGCTCACGGGGACCGACCCGGACCGGCTGAAGGAAGAGAAGGAGCGGGGGATCACGATCGAACTGGGGTTCGCCCATCTCTTCCTTCCCTCCGGGACGCTCGCGGGGATCATCGACGTCCCCGGACACGAGAAGTTCGTTCGGACGATGGTCGCCGGCGCCGCCGGCATCGACATCGTGATGCTGGTCGTTGCCGCGGACGAGGGAGTGATGCCGCAGACCCGGGAGCATCTGGACATCTGCCGTCTTCTCTCCGTCCGGGACGGGCTTGTGGCCCTGACCAAGTGCGACAAGATGGACGACGACTGGGCGGCTCTCCAGGAGGAGGAGGTCCGCAAGTTCATGCACGGCACTTTTTTGGGGGACGCCCCCGTCGTGCGGGTCTCCGCGGTGACGGGGGAGGGGCTTCCGGCGCTCGTCGGGGCGCTGGACGCCATCGCGTCGCACGCGCAGGAGAAGGACCCCGATCTTTTCTTCCGCCTGCCCGTCGACCGTTCGTTCTCGATGAAAGGGTTCGGCACGGTGGTGACCGGTACCGTGACCGGGGGAACCGTCCGGTCCGGGGACGAGGTCCAGGTGCTGCCCGGCGGGCCGGTCGCCCGCGTCCGGGGTCTGCAGGTGCACGGGGGAACGGCGAACTCCTCCTCGGCGGGGACGCGTACCGCGGTAAACCTCCAGGGCGTGGAAAAGGAGAGCGTGCCCCGCGGGTCGGTTCTATGCCACCCGGGGACGCTTTTCCCAACGAAGGAGGTCGACGCGTTCGTCGAATACCTCCCGATGGCCTCCCGGCCGATGAAAAGCCGCACCCGGGTCTCGTTCCACTCGGGGACGTCGTCCTCCCTCGCGAAGGTCCTCCTTCTCGGCGCATCGGAAATCCCGCCCGGCGGCTCGGGGTGCGCCCGGGTAACCCTCGACGAGGAGATCGTTCTCATGGGGGGGGACCGCTTCATCCTGCGCGGCTTCTCCGCCCTCGAGAACTTCGGGTACACGATCGGGGGAGGGCGGGTGTTGAACCCCTATCCTCCCCGGCGAAAAGGTACCGGAAAGGCGGTCCCGCAGGCGCTTTCCGGCCTGCGGTCCACCGAGATGTCCGCCCGGATCCTGGCCGCCCTGCAGGAAGCCGGACGCAGCGGGCTCAGGGCAAAAGAGGCTGCCGTCATCGCAGGGGTAGGGCTTCCCGCGGCGCAGGCCGAAATCGGGCGCCTGGTCTCCTCCGGGAAAATCCGGGCCGATGCCGGGGGAGGCCGGTACTGGCACGCCGCCGCAGTGGAGGAAACGGGGAGGGAAGGGATCCGCGCCCTCACCGTGCTCCACGACCGGTTCCCGGACCGGGAAGGGTTTCCCCGCGACGAAGTCGCCGCCCAGGTTCCCGGGGGATGCGGCCCGGAACTCGTCGCGCTTTCGTTTGCCGGCCGACCGGAAACGGGAAAGGCGGGGGACCTCTACTTCCTGCCCGCGAAAAAACCACGATCGGTGGAACTGTCGTCGCCCCTTGCCAGGGCGATCGCGGGGAAAATCCGCGAGACGGGGTTGTCCGCCCTCTCGAAGGCGGAACTCGCCGATGCCCTTCACCCCGGCGACCGCAGGGAGTTCGACAGGACGCTCGAGGCGCTCGTGAAAGGCGGTGCGGCGCTGCGCGTGAAGGAGCTTTTCTTCGACCCCGGCGCGACCGGCGCATTGAAGGAAAAACTTGTCTCCTTCCTCGAGAAGAAGGGGGAGATCACCGTCCCCGAGTTCAAAGAGCTGGCCGGGGGGCTCTCCCGGAAGTACATCATCCCGCTGCTCGAACACTTCGACATGTCCAAGGTGACACTGCGGATAGGCGACAAGCGGGTCCTGCGCAAGGGAAAATAACGGAAGAAGGGGAGGGGGTTTTAGCTCCTGTTGCCGGATGGGGAGCGGCCGGCAGGACGTTCCTCATGAAACCGCCAGAGAATCGCGCCGGCAACCCCCGCCCCGAATCCCGCCAAGTTTCCGACGAGCGATAGGGGCGCGGGGTTTAGGATCTCCACGAACGGGCCGGGCCCGATCAGGAAGGCGGCCGCCACCCAGGCGCAGGCAAACAGATATGCCGGAACGGTAGTCACTTTTCCCAGTCCGTACATTTCGATGGCGACGTCGGGGAAAAAGACGAGGTAGGCGCCAAGGACCGCCGCGACCGCGCCCGCCGACCCGAGGGCCGCGTATCCCCCCGGTTTCCCCCAGAGGACGTGGGCCGTCCCCGCGAAAACACCGCACGAAAGATACAGAAGAAGAAACGGCAGCCACCCCATCCGGTCCTCCACGTTGTCGCCCAGGACGAACAGAAAAAGGGCGCCGGTAAGAAGCGGCACCAGCCCGGCGTGCAGGAACGGATAGATCAGGAGGTCAGTAAACGAGACGCCCTGGATTCCCGACCCCGACGGAAGGCCAGGAAGACCTCCGGGCAGTGTAATGGTCGCGTCCGCGATTCGGGCGAGGATATGAACGCCCAGGGAAAGCGCGATGAGCAGGGAGGTAACAAGGGGAAACGAGGAGACGGCCGGCCCATCGTCTGCGAGGGGTACGATGACCGGAAGGGGGATCGGCATATCCGAGGTGCCCATGACAGGCCAGTGCGTGCGCTCCATCCGGCGCTTCATCGCCCCGGCGAGCGACTCCCCGAGGTCTGCGAACTTCTTCCCGTGCTCGCGGGCGACCCGGAACCGTTCGACAATGGCGGCCGCGGACCGACGAGGCGCGAGGTATCCCCGGCACTTCCTGCAGCGGATGACGGGGACCCCCGTCATCTGGAAATCGATCGCCCCCACGGCCCCTCCGCACCGCGGGCAGGAAATAGACATCGCCTGCCGGTGCATCTTGCGGAGCAGTCCTCCCGGAGGATCCTGCGTCGTCTCCTCTCCGGGATCGACCGGCAGGTGCCCTTCCGTGAGCTCGCGGATCTCCCCGTAGTCGAACCAGAGGGCTCCGCAGGCAAGGCACCGGTCGATCTCCTTTTCCCCCGCCATCACCCGGCGCAGGGAGGATATTCTGCAAATGGGGCAGTCCATCCGCCCCAGTATATCCGGCCCCCGGGATCAGGGGGAGTCTCCGCCTTCTATGCCCCGGTGCTATATTTGACGAATGCGTCGCCCGGATCCGGGTCAGGATCCTGGCGAAGAAGAACCATCGACTGTCTTATGGCAGCGCGGGAGGCGTGTTTGGACGTACTGCGGGTGATCCTGGCGTGGACCGCCTTCGCGGTGTTTCACAGCCTGACCGTTTCGGAAAGGTATGAAGGCCTTGCGCGCCGGTCGATGGGGGAGCGGGCGTTCGCCGCGTATCATCGCTTTCTCTTCACCGGGTACTCCTTCGTCGCATTTTTCCTGCTCGTCCTGTATCTGCGGACCGTACCGGACCATCCCCTCTACCGCCTGGAGGGCGGGGTGCGTCTTCTGTTCCACGCCATACAGGCCTTAGCCGTCGCGCTGCTTTTCTGGACCCCTTGGGACATAAGGGAGTTCCTCGGCATCCGCCAGTGGAGGCGGCACCGGGACGGCCGGGCGAAGGAACCGGACCGGGGGGTGCGACTTTTCACCGGAAAAGCGTACCGTATCGTCCGCCATCCCCTCTATCTCGGCATCTCCGTGATCCTGGCCTTTCACCCCGTGCAGAGCCGCAACACATTCCTCTCCATGGTATTGGTCATCCTCTATTTCTATATCGGGACCTTCTTCGAGGAACGACGCATGGTCCGCACCTTCGGGGAGGAGTACCGAAACTACCAGCAGCGCGTCCCCCGGTTCCTGCCGGTCCGATGGTACCGGAAAGGGGATTCGTAAACCCCGGGAAGCGACAGACGACGAATCCCCCTGCCGTTCGGGGGTATCCAAAACGTTACGGAAAGACGTTAAAAAGAGAAAAAGGGGCAGGGGAACATGGGGGAGAGACCAAGGCTTTCGGTGTCCGTTTATTTCGATTATATCTGCCCGTTCTGCTACATAGGTGACAGACGCCTGGCCAGGCTAGCCGAGCACTACGATCTTGCGGTGGACTGGCGTTTTCTCGAGATCCACCCCGACACGCCACCGGGAGGGATGCCGGTTTCGGAACTGGGGTACCCGCCGCAACGGTGGCGGCAGATGATGGAGCACCTCTCCCGGATGGCCGGCGAGGAGAATATCCCCCTTGCCGAGCGGAAGTTCACGACGAACTCCCACAAGGCGCTTCTGCTCGCCGAAGCGGCAAAGGGGGAAGGAGCAGATGTGTTTAACTCCCTCAACGAGAAGCTTTTTGCGGCGTTCTTCGGCGAGGGGAGAAACATCGGCGACGACTCCGTGCTCCGGACCCTGGCGGAAGAGTCCGGGGTGACGCCCGACGTTGTCGAGCACGCCTGGAGCGATCCGGCCTTCGAGGAAACACTGGGCGCGAACCGCGCGATTGCCGCCCAGCTTGGCATCACGGGGGTTCCCACCTTCCTCATCGGAAACCGGATCCTCGTGGGCGCGGTGCCCACGGAGATGATGATGGAGGCGGCGCGGGAAGCCCCCCGCGAGTGAGGGTCCTTTCGCCGCAGCGGATGACAGTCCAGCAACGTCCCCGGACTGTTACATGAGCATGGAGAGGATGGAGCGTTCGGCGATCTCCAGTACGGAGCGGGGGACGACCCCCAGGACAACGACGGCGGCCGCCGAGGCGGACAGGGCCAGCGAGAAGAGGAAGCGCGGCGGGCGCGGGACGGAGACCTCGCCGTCCGCGGGCACCATGTACATGTAGACGACCAGCCGCAGGTAGTAATAGACGGAGGCGGCGCTGTTCAGCACGCCGATGACGGCCAGCCAGATATAGCCGTTCTTCACCGCGGCGCTGAAGAGGTAGAACTTCCCGACGAATCCGGCCGTCGGCGGGATCCCCCCCAGCGACACGAGAAACAGGGTGAGCAAAGCGCCCAGCACCGGGTACTTGAAGCCGATCCCTTTCAGGTGCGCAATGTCGTACCCGTCGTCCTCCTTTTGTGCGATGAGGATCACCACGCCGAATGCGCCCATGCTCATGAACGCGTACACCAGGAGGTAGAACAGGGAGGCCTGCCCGCCGAGGACGTCGCCGGAGACGAGCCCGACCAGGACATACCCGGCGTGGGCAATCGAGGAGTAGGCGAGCAGCCGCTTGACGTTGTCCTGCATGAGCGCCGACAGGTTCCCCACGGTCATCGTCAGCACGGCCAGGCCCCAGAGGACCTTCCACAGGGCGGGCTGCAGGCCGGGAAGTGCCACCAGGAGCACCCGGATGAGCGCGGCGAAGGCGGCCGCCTTGACCGCGGCGGACATGAAGGCGGTGACAACCGTCGGGGCCCCTTCGTACGCGTCCGGGGTCCACATGTGGAAGGGGACCAGCGAAACCTTGAAGCCGAACCCGGTAAGGAGCAGGCCCGTCCCGATGAGAAATAACGGGCTCGCAACGATCCGCGGATCATAGAGCATCGTCGCCAGGACGGGGATCTTCGTCGTGCCGGTGGCCGCGTACATCAGGGCGATGCCGTAGAGGAAGAACCCCGAGGCGAAGGCGCCCAGGAGGAAGTACTTCAGGGCCCCCTCGATCGAGGACATCCGGTTGCGGTGGAACCCGACGAGGACGTAGATCGGTATCGACAGTGTCTCCAGGCCGAGGAAGACCGTCATCAGGTCGGTTCCCTTGGCCATGAACATCATCCCCGATGTGGAGAACAGGATGAGCGAGTAGAACTCCCCCTTGTGCGTCCCTTCCCACTCGGAGTAGCCGGACGCCATCAGGAGCGTGAGCGCGCAGGCGGAGAGGATCACGACGTCGAAGAAGGCGCCCGCCCCGTCGTGGACGATCATTCCCGAGAACCCCTCGATCTTCCCCTGTCCGAGAGCGTATACGGAGAAAAGGGCGATCCCGATGCCGACCAGCCCCGAACCGCAGAGAACCCGCTTGTTCTCCTCGGGGAGCACCACGTCCAGGAGAAGGACGAAGATCGCCGTGGCCACCACGAGGATCTCGGGGAGGATGCTGTAGAGGCTCGTCACCAGCGCCGGCATGTCGATGGCAATCGGTCCCATCGTTGCTTTACTTCCTCACATCGAAATAGCGGGCGAGCAGCGTCTCCCCCGGGGGGAAGCCGGAAAGCGCTGCCTGGCGTTTCGTCTCGATCCGCGTCACGAGGGCTTCCACGGAGGCGTCCATCTTCCGGAGAAACGTCTGGGGATAGACGCCGATCCAGAACACAAACACGAGGAGAGGCAGCATGTAGGCCACCTCCCGCGCGTTCATGTCCGGAAGGTGCCGGTTCTTCTCGTTCGTGACCTGTCCGAACATCACCCGCTGGAACATCCAGAGCAGGTAGACCGCCGCGAAGATGACCCCGCTGGCCGCCACCACCGTCAGCCCCCTCATCGGTTGGAACGCCCCCACCAGGATGAGGAACTCCCCGACGAAGCCGTTCAAGCCCGGGAGCCCGATCGAGGAGAGGGTAATGACCATGAAGCAGGCGGCGTACAGGGGGAGCACCCGGGAGAGCCCGCCGTACTCCGAGATCAGGCGGGTGTGACGCCGCTCGTAGATGATGCCGACCAGGAGGAAGAGGGCCCCCGTCGAGATGCCGTGGTTGACCATCTGGAGAATCCCCCCCTCGATTCCCTGCACATTGAACGCGAACAGCCCGAGCATCACGAAACCCAGGTGAGCGACGGAGGAGTAGGCCACGAGCTTCTTGATGTCCTTCTGGACCATCGCCACCAGCGCGCCGTAGAGGATCCCGATGACCGCAAGCGTCGCCATGAGCGGCGTCAGGTCCACGGCGGCCACGGGGAACAGGGGAATCGCGAACCGCAGGAAACCGTATGTCCCCATCTTCAGCAGGACCGCCGCCAGGATGACCGACCCCGCGGTGGGCGCGTCCACATGGGCGTCGGGCAGCCACGTGTGGAACGGGAACATCGGGACCTTGAAGGCAAACGCCAGCGCGAAGGCGGCGAACATCCAGAACTGGAGCTTTACGGGAATCGCGAGCTCGTACATGGCCAGGAGGTCGGTGGAGTAGACGCCGGTCACCTCGTAGTGGTGAAAATAGAGCGCGATGATGGCGACCAGCATCAGCACCGAGCCCGTGAAGGTGAACAGGAAGAACTTGATCGCCGAGTAGATCCGCCGGTCGCTCCCCCAGACGCCGATCAGGAAGTACATCGGGATGAGGACGAGCTCCCAGAAGATGTAGAACAGGAAGAGGTCGACCGCAAGGAACACGCCCACCATCCCGACCTCGAGGAGGAGCATGAAGATCATGAACTCCTTCACGTGCTTCTCGACGGACGCGTAGGTGGACAGGATGGTGACGGGCATCAGGAGCGTGGTCAGCATCAGGAGCCACAGGGAGATGCCGTCCACCCCCACGTGGTAGCTGATCCCGTACTGCGGGATCCAGGGGATTTTCTGGACGAACTGCATCGCGGCGGTCGACCCGTCGAACAGGAGCGCAATGGGCAGGGACAGGAGGAACTCCGCGAGCGTGACGCCGAAGGTCAGGTTCTTGATAAGCCTTCCGTTCTCCCTCGGCAGGAAAACGAGCGCCAGGACCCCGGCAAGCGGGAAGAAGATCAGCACGGTCAGCAGGTTCGTCACCAATGCCTGCGGTATGGATGTCATTGGCACACGCTCCGGAAATTCCTGCCCGCCGCTCTCACGGCCAGATCAGGAATCCGACGAGGATCACCGCGCCCAGGAGCAGGGAAAGGGCATAGTTCCCCACCACGCCGGTCTGCAGGCGTCTTACCCTGTCGCCCGCCTCCCGCACGAGGGCCGCGATGCCGTTTACGATCCCGTCGATAAACGCAGCGTCGAACGCTTCCCACAGCCAGATCGAGCCGTTCACGATCTTTCGCACGATGGCCACATCGTAGATCTCGTCCACGTAATATTTGTTCAGCACCAGATCGTAAAGACCCGGCACCCGGTCGGCGATCTCCTTCGGCACCTCCGGGCGGACCCGGTACAGGTACCAGGCCAGCCCGATCCCGCACAGCGCCACGCCCACCGACCCGGCCATGAGCAGGGACTCGAGGGCCGCGCTTGCGTGAGCCCCGCCGTGGGCCGCCCCTTCCACCCCGTGCGCGAAGACGGGGGCAAGCCACTCCTCGAAGTAGTTGTGGCCGCCGAGGACGTGGGGAATGCCGACCCAGCCGCCCGCAACCGACAGGACGGCAAGGAGCATCAGCGGGACGGTCATCGAGTACGGGGACTCGTGGACGTGCTTATCCACCTCCGGGTCCATCCGGGACGGTCCGAAAAAGGTCAAAAACACGAGACGGAACATGTAGAAGGCCGTGATCCCCGCCGCGGCCGTCCCGACCAGCCACAGGCCCACGTGGCCGTGCCCGGAGGAGAAGGATTTCCAGAGAATCTCGTCCTTGGAGAAGAAACCGGACAGCCCGGGAATCCCCGAGATCGCCAGCGTGGCGATGAACATCGTGACGAAGGTCACGGGCAGGCGGTTTTTCAGGGAGCCCATCTTCCGCATGTCCTGCTCCCCGGAGAGGGCGTGGATCACGGAGCCGGAGCCCAGGAAGAGGAGCGCTTTGAAAAAGGCGTGGGTCATGAGATGAAAGATCCCGGCGGTGAACGCGCCGACGCCGCACGCGAGAAACATGTACCCCAGCTGGGAGACGGTGGAGTAGGCCAGCACGCGTTTTATGTCGTTCTGCGTGATCCCGATCGTGGCGGAGAAGATCGCTGTCGCCGCGCCGACCACGGCCACCACGGCCATCGAAGTCGGTGCCAGCAGGTAAAGCGCGTTTGTTCGGGCGACCATGTACACCCCGGCGGTGACCATCGTCGCGGCGTGGATCAGGGCGGAAACGGGGGTAGGGCCCTCCATCGCGTCGGGCAGCCAGACGTAGAGCGGAATCTGCGCCGACTTTCCCACGGCACCGACGAACAGGAGGAGGGTGATCGCGGTGGCGATCCCGGTCGTGAGCGCGCCGCTCTCCGCCAGACCCGGGATCCGGGCGAAGACCTCGGTGTATTCGACGGATCCGAAGGTCCAGAAGATGAGGAACACGGCGACGAGGAACCCGAAGTCGCCCACCCGGTTCACGACGAAGGCCTTCTTTCCGGCATCGGCGGCGCTCTTCTTCTCGTACCAGTATCCGATCAGCAGGTAGGAGCACAGTCCCACCCCCTCCCACCCCACGAACATCAGGAGAAAGTTGCTGCCGAGGACGAGAAGAAGCATCGCGAAGGTGAAGAGGTTCAGGTAGACGAAGTACCGCGCGAAAGCCCTCTCATGGGACATGTACCCCACGGAGTAGACGTGGATCAAGAAACCGACCCCGGTGACCACCAGGATCATCACGGAGGAGAGCGGATCGAGCTGGAAAGCCGCCGGCGCGGAAAACGTCCCCGCCTGCACCCACGGGAAGAGGACCTGGACGAAGAGTCGATCGTGCGGGGGCCTTGCGGCCAGGGCGAGGACGGCCAGGACCGACACGACGAAGGAGGCGCCCACCACCGCGGGGCCGAGAAACGCGACCAGCTTCCGGTACCCCGGCGCGGCGTGCGAGGCCCCGTTCCCTTTTACCATCGGGGCCGAAGTCCCACGGGTTGAAGGTCCGTGGGAAGAGGCCCCGTTCCCTTTTACCATCGGGGCCGAAGTCCCACGGGTTGAAGGTCCGTGGGGAGAGGCCCCGTGCCCATGGCCGTGGTCCCCGCCAGGGGTACCGGCCTGTTGGCCAGGGGTACCGGCCTGTTGGCCAGGGGGATCGACCAGGCCGCGGGCGTCCTCCGCCAGGAGAAGCGGCCGCTCCGCGAAGAGCGCGATCCCGCTGTTCACGATCACGCCCAAAAGAGGCAGCGCGGGGACGAGCCAGAGATAATGGAGGATTTCGCCTACCACTTGAGCACGCTCAGTTCCGTGATGTCGATCGTTTCCTTCAGGCGGAAGATCGCAATGAGGATCGCCAGCCCCACCGCGGCTTCGGCCGCCGCGACGGTCATGACCATGAAGGCGAAGACCGATCCCGTGACGTCGCCCAGGTAGGACCCGACCGCGATGAAGGCCACGTTGACGGCGTTGAACATGATCTCCACGCTCATGAGGACGATGAGGGCGTTCTTGCGCGCCACGACCCCCGCCACGCCGATCCCGAACAGGATCCCGGAGAGGAGCAGGTATGCCGACGGTTCCATCATCTACGAAGGTCTCCGCGTTTGGTGCGCTCTCGCCACGCGCACCGTCACAGTTTCTTCTTCGCCAGCGCGATCGCCCCGATCACCGCGGCCAGCAGCAATACCGAGGTGAGCTCGAACGCGAGGAGGTAATCGGTGAACAGCGCGCGCCCCACGGCCTCCACGGAGCCGGAGTCCGCGGCGGGGGTGCCCGGCATGACGAAGCGTCGGGCCACCAGCGCCGACTCGAGAATGAGCAATCCCGCCGTGGTGACCCCGAGGAAACGCAGTCCCGTCAGCCGCTCGATGGGCAGCCTGCTCTCCGGGACGTTGATCAGCATGATCACGAAGATGAACAGGACGACCACCGCGCCCGCGTAGACGATGACCTGGATCGCCGCGAGGAAGTGCGCCTGCCGGAGGGCGAAGAGGGCCGCGACGGCAAAAAGGGTGAGGATCAGATAGAGCGCAGAGGCCATCGGGTGCCGCCGCGTGACCACCATGATCGCCCCGCCCACCGAGATCGCGCCGAATACGACGAACAGGATCGGTTCCATCTCTCCCCTACTTTTCCAGCAGCATGTCGATCGTGAAGATGAGCTTCTCCCTCGTGAAATCCGGTGGCGTATACCAGCCCGTGTCCATCCGGATCGCGTCGCAGGGGCACGCCTCGACGCAATGCCCGCAGAAGACGCACCGGAGCATGTCGATGTCGAAGCGCACCGGGTACTTCTCGACTTTCGGCTCGGGGGATTCCCCCGCCACGATGGTGATGCACACCGCGGGGCACGCCGTGGAGCAGCAGAAGCACGCCACGCACCTGGGCGTCCCGTCGGGCCGCTTCATCAGCCGGTGCAGACCGCGGAACCTTGGGGGCATCACCCGCCGCACCTCGGGGTACTCCATCGTGGCGATGTTCTCCTGGTGCCGTATGTTGCGCAGGAGATGCCCGATCGTCACCCCGAGCCCCTTCACGATCTCCAGGAGGTAGAGGCTCTCCCCCCCGGACATTTTCCGGGGCCGGGCGACCTTTTTCACTCCGATCGTCATCGTCGTTTCACCCGCCTCCGCCGACCAGGAGCAGGACAAGCCCCGTCACGAAGATGTTCGCCAGCGACAGGGGGAGCAGGACCTTCCAACCCAGCCGCATCACCTGGTCGTACCGGAACCGGGGAATCGTCCACCGGACCCAGATGAAGAGCCAGGCGAAGAAGAGCATTTTTCCCACGAACGCCCCGATCCGCAGGAGGAGCACCAGGGCGCCGGGAAGCCCGAAGGAAATTCCCCCGGGGAGCAGGAAGCCGGAGTCCGCCAGGTAGGGGAACTGCCAGCCGCCGAAAAAGAGCGTCGCGATCAGGGCCGAGCCGACCACCATGTGGATGTACTCGGCCATGAAGAAGATCGAGAACTTGAAGGAACCGTACTCCGTGTGAAACCCCGCGACGATCTCCGATTCTCCCTCCGGCAGGTCGAAGGGGGTCCGGCTCGCCTCCGCGTAGACCGCCACGAGGAAGAGGAGGAAGCCGAGCGGCTGCAGGAATACGCCCCACTTCGGCACGATCCCCCACAGGAGATCCCCCTGCGAGGCCACCATATCCGAAAGCCGGACCGACCGGAAGACCATCACCAGGCCGATGAGGGAAAGCCCCAGGGAGACCTCGTAGGAGATCATCTGCGCCGAGGAGCGCAACCCCCCCAGGAGCGGATACTTGCTGTTGGAGGCCCATCCCGCGAGGATCACGCCGTAGACCGCCATCCCCGAGATGGCGAAGATGTAGAGAATGCCCACGTTCAAGTCCGCCACCTGCAGTGCGACCGGGCGCCCCGCGATCACGACCGGCGGCCCGAAGGGGATGACCGCGAAGGTCATCAGGGCCGGGGCCAGGGCGAACATCGGCGCCATCTGGTAGAAGAGCCGGTGGGCGTGGTCCGGGATGAAGTCCTCCTTGAACAGGAGCTTGAGCGCGTCGGCGAGCGGATGGAACAGCCCTCCGAGGGTCAGCCCCAGGATCTTCGCCCGGTTGGGCCCGCGGCGGTCCTGGATGTAGGCCGCTCCCTTGCGCTCCGCCCACACGAGGATCGGGACGAGGGAGAGGGTGAAGGCGAGCATCACCGCCACCCGGGCCACGGACACCCCAAGGTCGAACAGTCCGTTCATCCCTTCCCCCCTGCGACCTGCCCCGACTCGCCAAGGGACTCGTAGCTCATCCCGGCGAAAGGGGCCTCCGATTGCGCGATCGCCCGGAACACCGACGACTCCCCGGCGAATTTCCACCCCGCGCCGAGACGGTTCGCCAGCCCGGTGATGATCTCGATGCCGTTCCTCGCCTTTCCCCTCGGCGGGAACCCCATCCAGAACCGCTGGACACGGCCCGCGTGGTTGGTGAACGTCCCCCCCCGCTCGATAAACGACGCGGACGGCAGGACGGCGTGCGCCGCGCGGGAGACGGCCCCCTCGTTCGTTCCGACCTGTACGACGAACGGGAGATTGGCCAGAAGCCGCTCCGTCTCTTCCTCGGAGAAGTCGGCGATGCTGTTGCCGAACGCGAGCAGGGCCTTCACCTTGCCGCCCGTGATCTTCCGAACGATGTCATCGAACTTCCCTTTGGAGATTCCCAGTAGCTGCGCCCCGCGGGTGTTGGGATTCTTGTCGGCCTTGATCAGGAAGTCGTCCGATATCCCGTTGCCCAAGGTCCGGGGGGAGAAGCCCAGGTTCGGCGTGCGCAGGACCTCGTCCGCCAGCTTCCGGGTGAGGTACAGTTCCTCGTTGGAGAACTGCGGCGACGCGATGACGGCGACCGATTCGGGACCGTCCTTTTCTATCGTCTCCCAAAGCCGGAAGGCGACGGCGGAAAGGACCGCCTCCCACGAGGTCGCCCGGGGGCTTCCGTCCTCCCGGACGATGGGGGTGAGGAGCCTCGCGTCGTTCGCCTTCTTGTACTCGAGCCGGCCCGGGTCGCACATCCACGTCTGGTTGACCTTGTCGTTCCGCCTGGGCTGGAAGCGGTAGAGGATGTCCCCCTTGAAGTGCGCCTCCACGTTGCAGCCGCTGGCGCATCCGGGACAGATCGATTTGGCGCCCCGCAGGAGCCAGACCCGGCACCGGAACCGGAAATCCTTGCTGGTCAGCGCCCCCACGGGGCAGATGTCCGCCAGGTTCCCGGTGTAGTTGTTGTTCAGCGGCTTCCCGGGGAAGATCGAGATCTCTGAATGGTCAGACCGCTGGAAGAATTCGAGCTCGGAGGTGCGTGTGATCTCCTGGAGAAAGCGTATGCACCGAGAGCAGAGGATGCACCGCTCGGCGTCCAGGACGATCTGACCTCCGATGTCCTGCACCTTCTTCTTGTGCACCTTGTCTTCGAGGGCGTGCCGGCTTCTGTGGAGGCCGTACTTCATGTAGTAGATCTGCAGCCCGCACTCGCCGGCCTGGTCGCAGATCGGGCAGTCTACCGGGTGGTTGATGAGCATCAATTCCAGAACGCCCGTGACGGCCTGCCGCACCTTCTCGGTATTGCTCTTGACCACCATCCCTTCCGTCACGACGGTGTTGCACGCGATCTGCAGCTTGGGGAACTTCTCCACTTCCACCAGGCACATGCGGCAATTCCCCGCGATCGAGAGCTTCGGGTGATAGCAGTAGTGGGGGATCTCCATCCCCACCTTCTCCGCGGCCTGGAGGACAGTCGTTCCGTCGGGGACGTCCACGGAGATTCCGTTGAGTGTGAATTTTGGCATAATCGTCCTAAAACCGGTTTCCGTACGGGCAGTTCTTCTCCCGGAGATGCTGGTCGAATTCCTCGCGGAACTTCCAGATGAACGACTGGGCGGGCATCACCGCGGCGTCGGCCAGCGGGCAGATCGTCCTGCCCAGCATGTTGTCGCAGACCTCCAGGATCAGCTCCACGTCCCCGCTTCGCCCCTGGCCGTTCTCGATGCGGTGCAGGACCCTGGCCAGCCAGCCGCACCCCTCCCGGCAGGGAGTGCACTGGCCGCACGACTCGTGGGCGTAGAAGTTCATGAGCACGGAGAGGGCGCGGACCATGCAGGTACCCTCGGGGATGACGATGACGCCCGCCGACCCCGCCATCGTGCCGGTCTTCTGCAGCGATTCGATGTCGAAGGCCACGTCGATCTCATCGGCCCGGAGCACCGGCGTGGAGGAACCGCCGGGGATCACGGCTTTCAGCGCCTTCCCGCCGCGAAGTCCTCCCGCATGCTCGTAGATGATCGACCGCAACGACGTCCCCACGGGAAGTTCGTAGACGCCCGGCTTTTCCACGGGGCCGCTCACGCAGATCAGGCGGGTCCCGCCGTCTTTTTCCACCCCGAGGGAAGCAAACTTCTCTCCGCCGTGGGTGACGATCCAGGGGATGTCGGCAATGGTTTCCACGTTGTTCACGATCGTGGGCTGCCCGAACGCCCCTACCGAGGCGGGAAAGGGGGGCTTCACGCGCGGCCACCCGCGCTTGCCTTCGAGGGAATTGATCAGGGAGGTCTCCTCCCCGCAGATGTAGGCGCCGGCGCCCAGGTGGACGGTCACGTCCAGGTCGAACCCGGAGCCGAGGATGTTCCTGCCGAGGTAGCCCTTCGCATACGCCTCGTCGATCGCCTCCTGCACGATGTCCGCCTCCCGGACGAATTCCCCGCGGATGTAGATGTAGCAGGTGTGGGTCGTCAGGGCGTAGCAGGTGATGACGATCCCCTCGATCATGAGATGGGGGCCCCGGGACATGATGAGACGGTCCTTGAACGTCCCCGGCTCCCCCTCGTCGGCGTTGATCACCAGGATTCGCGGCCGGGAAAGGTCCTTGGGGAGAAATCCCCACTTGACGCCCGCCGGGAATCCCGCGCCCCCGCGCCCGCGCAGGTTCGCCTTTTTCACCTCCGCGACGATCTCCTCTTTCGGCATCGAGATCGCCTTTCGCAGGGCGGCGTACCCGCCAAGCTCCTCGTACGTGTCCGCGTGGCGGTACCGGTCGTTGCCGAAATGGGTCGTCAGTACGAGTCCCATCATCTCCCGCCTATTGCTCCATCGGCGCCACGTGCTCGCGGGGGGCTTCCGCCGCCGCTACGCTCGCGACCTTGCGCCCGCTCGCTGCCGGTTCCGCTCGCGTACCGGACGCCGGGAACCCCCCGCTGCGCACTTTGGCGCGTGTATCGCATCGTCCCGTTACCGTATTTGTGAAATGAATCACTTGGTTTCCGTCACCGGAGCCCGTCGAGGAGCTCTTCGATCGACTCCTCGCTCAGGTTCTCGTAATAGTCGTCGTTCACCTGCATCACCGGGGCGGTCCCGCAGCTCCCCAGGCACTCCACCGTCGACAGGGTGAACCTTCCGTCGGCGGTCGTCTCCCCCGGCTTCACGCCAAGCCTCTTCACCACGTGCTCGATCAGGTGCTCCGCCCCCATCAGGGAGCAGGAGAGATTCCGGCAGATCTGCAGGTGATACTTCCCCACCGGCCTCCGGTTGTACATCGTGTAGAACGTCGCCACGCCCTCTATCCGCGCCGGCGTGAATCCGAGCAGCGAGGCGACGTAGAGGACGGCTTCCGGAGAGAGGGAGCCGAATTCGCGCTGGGCGAGATGGAGGGTGGGCAGGATGGCCGCCTCCCGGTTCGGGTACCGCGCGAGCATCCTCTCAAACCTCGCCCGGGCCTCCTCGGAAAAGGCGAGGCTCACCGGTCCAGCTCCCCCGCGATGATGTTGACGCTGCCTAGGACGGCGACGAGGTCCGCGATCATCCCCCCCTCGCACAAGTGCGGCATCCCCTGGAACAGGGGCAGGCACGGCGGTCGGACCTTGATTTTGTACGGCCCTCCGCCCCCCTTGCTGACGATGTAGTACCCGAGTTCCCCGTTCGCGGCCTCGGTGGCCGAGTAGACCTCGCCGGCGGGGACTTGGACGCCGTCCATGACGTGCTTGAAGTGGTTCATGAGGGCCTCGATGTTTTCGTAGACATCCTTCTTCGCCGGCAGGATGAACCGCGGGTCGTCCACGTTCACCGGCCCTTCCGGAAGCTGGTCGAGAGCCTGGTCGATGATGTGGAGGGACTGGCGCATCTCCTCCATCCGGACCATGTACCGGTCGCAGGTGTCCCCTTCCTCCCCGATCGGCACATCGAAGTCGAATCGGTCGTACACGAGGTACGTCTCGTCCTTCCTGAGGTCTAAGGGCACCCCCGCGGCGCGCAGGCACGGGCCGGTGAATCCGCGGGCGATCGCCTCCTTCGGGGTGATGCTCCCCACTCCCATCGTCCGCTCGATGAAGATACGGTTCTTCGTCAGGAGGGCGTTCACGTCCGCTATCGCGGGCACGATCACGTCCCGGCAGATGTCGCGGCACTTCTCGACCCACCCGTCGGGCAGGTCCCACATGAGGCCGCCGATTCGCGTGTACGCCGTCGTCAGCCGGATCCCCGTCAACGGCTCGATGAGGTGCCTGTACACCTCTTCGCGGGGCTTCCAGAAGTACCAGAAGTTGGTCAGCGCCCCGATGTCGACCATGTTCGTCCCGATGCAGACCATGTGGTCGATGATCCGGGAGATCTCGCAGATGAGGACGCGGATGTACTGGCACCGCTCGGTGACCTCGACCCCGCACAGTTTCTCGACCGCCATCGCGTACCCGACGTTGTTCATCAGGGAGGAGACGTAGTTCAGCCGGTCCGTGTAGGGGATCACCTGGGTCCAGGTCGCGTTCTCGGACTCCTTCTCGAAGCACCGGTGCAGGTACCCGAACTCGGGGGTGAGTTTGAGGATCGTCTCCCCGTCCAGCTCCGCGATGAGCCTAAGCGTCGCGTGCGTGGCCGGGTGCGACGGGCCGATGTTGAGGATCATCGGCTCGGCCTGCATGTCGAGCCGCCCGCCTTCCCTCCGGTATGCCTCGATCTCCGCCATGCTCCCTCTACTCCTCCACCCCTACGGTCGGCTGGCGCCTCGCCTTCGGATAGTCCTTCCGCAGCGGGTGCCCCTCGAATGCCTCGTACATGAGGATCCTCTTGAGGTTGGGGTGATCGCGGAAGACGATGCCGTACATGTCGTACGCCTCCCGCTCGAACCAGTCCATTCCGACCCAGACCGGGATGACCGTGTCGATCACCGGGTCCTCCTCTGGGACGCGGGCCTTGATGCGCACCCGGTGCTTCTTTTCGAGAGAATAGAGATGATAGACCACCTCGAACCTGGGCTCCTCCCCCAGGTAATCCACTCCGGTCAGATCCATCGCGAAGTCGAACAGGAGATCCGGGTCGTCCCGCAGAAAGGTGCAGATCTCGACGATCCTTTCCCGCCGGACCAACGCCGTGTCGTCCCCGAAATCGGAGTGGGTCGCCACGATATCGTGGTCGAACCGCCCGATCAGCTTCTGGAGCACGATGCTTTTGCGTTCGTCGGCCATTTTTTCGTCCGCCTCAGATCTTGATGGGCCAGCGCTCCCGGGACCGGGAGCCCCCGCTATCGATCATCTTCTGGATGAGCACGATGGAGTCGATGATCTGTTCCGGGATCGGCGGGCACCCCGGGATGTAGATGTCCACGGGCATGAACTTGTCGATCCCCTGGGCGACGCTGTAGTTGTTGTAGAAGCCCCCCGAGGAGGCGCACGCCCCCATCGCCACCACCCACTTCGGCTCGAGCATCTGCTCGTAGATGCGCACCAGGACCGGCGCCATCTTGTAGTTGACGGTACCCGCCACGAGCAGCATGTCCGCCTGCCGGGGGGAGAACCGGATGACCTCGGCCCCGAACCGGGCGATGTCGTAATGGGTCCCGAACGCCCCCATCACCTCGATCCCGCAGCACGCGGTGGCGAACGTGAACGGCCAGATCGAGTACCTCCGCCCCCAGGCGAGCAACGCCTCGAACCGGGTTGTCAGAAATCCCGGTGCGCCGTCCTTCGCGTGATTCACTGCCACTCGAGCGCTCCCTTTTTCCAGGCGTAGACCAGCCCCACGAGGAGGATCCCCACGAAGATGGCCATCTCGACGAAACCGAACAAACCCAGGTCCCGGAAGAGGACCGCCCACGGGTAGAGGAACGCCGTCTCCAGGTCGAAGAGGATGAAGATCAGGGCGACCAGGTAGAATTTCGCCGATACGCGCACGGCGGCCGACGTGAAGGGGTCCACGCCGCATTCGTAGACGCTGTACTTGACCGGCTCGTACTTCTTGGGCCCCAGGGCCTGCGAGAGGAAGACGAACCCCACCGCCATCCCGACGGCGATGACCAGGAGAAGGAGTACGGAGAAGTACGGGTCGGCAAAGTCGATGGAGAAAAAAAGGTTTGCCACCGGCCCCTTCCTCTCAATTGGTCAGAATGCGCACGGATGACTCGGCGATGCGGATAACCGGCTCCCAGTATACCCCCAGCAAAAGCGTGGGAACAACCAGGATGGCCAGCATGACCCTCGGCACGAAGCCGACCGAGAGCTCTCCCGTATGTGTCGGGTCCTCCAGGAACATCACCTTCACGATCCGGGCGTAGTAATACAGGGAAACCACGCTGTTGAGCGCCGCCACGAGGGCCAGCCAGTAGACCCCCTGGTTGATCACCTCGGCGAACAGGTAGACCTTGCCGATGAACCCCGAAAACGGCGGAATCCCCGTCAGCGCGAACAGGAAGATGGCCAGGGAGACCGCGGCGAGGGGCGCCCGGGTGCCAAGCCCGGAAAAGTGCGAGATGTCCTCGTCCCGGCTGCCGTTGGTGACCAGCACGACCACGTAAAAGGCGCCCAGGTTCATGAAGAGATACACGACGAGGTAGAACAGGATCGCCTTCAGCCCCGCTGCGGTGAGCAGGACAAACCCCATCAGCATGTACCCGGCATGGGCGATCGAGGAGTAGGCGAGCAGTCGCTTCACGTTCCTCTGGTTGATGGCGACCAGGTTCCCCACCGTCATCGTCACCGCGGACAGGACCGCGAACAGGAACGTCCAGTCCACGGAAGGAGACAGTTTCCACATTCCCCCTGCGGCGTCGGGAGAAGCAAAGACGGTATAGAAGAAGCGCACCAGGACCGCAAAGCCCGCAGCCTTGGGGCCCACGGAAAGAAAGGCCGTCACGGGAGTGGGCGCCCCCTCGTACACGTCGGGGCTCCACATGTGGAACGGAACCGCGGCGATCTTGTACCCGAACCCCACGGTCACCATTACCGCCGCCAGCATCGCGGGCAGAGGCAACGTCCCCATGGTGAGCGCGTTTCCGATCGCGGAAATCTGCGTGGACCCCGTCATGCCGTACAGGAGCGAGAACCCGTAGATCATCACGCCCGAGGCGGTCGCCCCGTAGACGACGTACTTCATCGACGCCTCGGTGGAGGACGCCTTCCCCTTCAGGTAGCCGGCGAGCAGGTACGAGGGGATTGAGACCAGCTCGAGCGCGAGGTAGACCATCACGATGTCGGTGGCCGAGGAAAGGAGGAACATCCCGAGCAGCACGGAGAGGAGGAAGACGTAGTACTCGGCCTGGGTCCTATCCGAGAGCTCCGCGCAGTCGATCGACATGAAGATCACGATGGCCGTCGCCAGGGCGGTCAGCACCTTGAAGAAGGCCGCGAAGCCGTCCAGGACGACCATCCCCTCGAAGAGGAACCTCCCCCCTCCCGCGGGGGTCATCAACGCGAAGAGGATCGCCGTGCCCGTTCCGACGAGCGCCAGGAGGGCCGCCGCGGGCGAGCGGCGGTTCTTCCCGGCGACGTGGACCATGACGAGCAGCAGGATCGTCGCGGTGATCGCAAGCTCCGGCAGGAAGTAGCGAAGGCTGTCGAAGTTCCCCAGGAGCATCTAGACCACCATCTTCACGATGTCGACGAGATGATTCAGGGACGAGCTCATCAGGTTGAGCACCGGCATCGGGTAGACGCCGAGGAAAAGCGTCATCAGCGCCAGCGGGGCAAGGCAGAAGATCTCCCGCGCGTTGATCTCCTCGAGCTGGGCGTACTTGGGGTTGAGCGGCCCCAGGAAGATGCGCTGGAGAGCCCACAGGTGGAACGCCGCCACGAGGATGATTCCCGATGCGGCGATTATCACAAGCGTTCGGAAGACGGAGAACGACCCGAGGAAGACCATGGCCTCGGCAATGAACCCGGAAAAACCCGGCAGGCCAAGGGACGCGAAGAAGGCCACGGTCACGAAGAAGGTATAGACCGGCACGACCGCTCCCAGGCCCCCGAACCCGTCGATGTCCCGGTGGTGCGCCCGGTCGTAGACGACGCCGACCAGGAAGAACAGCATGGCGGTGATCATGCCGTGGGAAAACATCTGGAACGCGGCGCCGATCATCCCGGCGGGCGTGAGCGCCGCCATCCCCAGGAGGACGAACCCCATGTGGCTGATGGAGGAATAGGCGACCAGTTTCTTGAGGTCTGACTGGGCCATGGCGCACAATGCGCCGTAGACGATGTTGATCACCCCCAGGACGGCCATCGGAATGACGAACCACTTCGTCACGTCGGGGAACATCGGGAAGGAGATCCGCATCAGCCCGTACGTTCCCATCTTCAGGAGGATCCCCGCCAGGATGACCGAGATGGCGGTTGGCGCCTCGACGTGGGCGTCCGGGAGCCACGTGTGGAACGGGAAGAGGGGGACCTTGATCGCGAAACCGATGAAGAGGCCGAGGAACATGATGACCCGGATGTCGAATCCCTTGAGCCACCCGTTGTGGGTAGTCTGCTGCATGTAGTGGAGCATGTTGAAGGTGTGCCCGCCCGTCTCCGGGTTGACCGTGTTGAAATAGAGCGCCAGCATCACCAAAAGCATCAGGACCGAGCCCAGGAGGGTGTAGAGGAAGAACTTGATCGCCGCGTACTCCCTGCGCGGCCCGCCCCAGATCCCGATGAGGAAGTACATCGGAAGAAGCATCACTTCCCAGAAGACGTAGAACAGGAAGAAGTCAAGGGCACAGAAGACGCCCATCATGCCGGTCTCGAGGAGGAGGAGGAGGGCCATGTATCCCTTGATCTGTTTCTCGATATTCCAGGAGCCGATCACCGCCAGGAAGGAGATGATCGCCGTGAGGATGATCATCGGCATCGAGATCCCGTCGGCCCCCAGGAAGTACTCGACGTTGATCGAAGGAATCCAGGAAAAGTGCTCGACGAACTGGAACTGGCTCGCCACGTTCACCCCGGCCACCGTGCGGTCGTAGGTGAGCCAGAGCTGGACCGCCAGAGGGAGCGGGAGAAACGAGGCTACGGCGGCGATCGTCTTGACGAGTTCGTCCTTGCCCCTGGGCATCATGAGGATCACCGCCGCGCCGGCCAGGGGAAGAAACGTCATCAGGCTCAGGATGTGGTTGTTGATAAAGTCCAAGAAAGACCTCCTCCGGTCAGAAAACTTTTATCAGGAAAATGATCAGCGCACCGCCGGCCAGCACGAACACGTAATGGTAGAGCTTCCCGGTCTGGACGCGGCGGAAGAAGGATCCGCTGCCGATCGTGACGTCGGCCATACCGTTCACCGCGCCGTCGACCACGCTGTTGTCGAACTTCCCCGTGAGATACGAGATCCAGACGCCCATCTGCGCGCAGAGGTTGACGAGTCCGTCCACGACGTGCAGGTCGAACCACCCCAGCGCGCGGGAGAGGGCCTTCGTCCCGTTGACGGCGGTCGCCTCGTACAGCTCGTCGAAGTACCACTTGTTCACCAAAAAGGTGTGGACTGGCCGGAGCGAGGAAGCTACCTTGTCGGGGTTGATCCACCCGAGCAGGTAGACGACAAACGCAAGCCCGATTCCCAGGCCACCGAAGAGAACCGAAAGCCGCATCGCCCAGGTGTGGGCCACGTGCGCCAGGTGCTCTTCGTTCCCGCCCCCGTGCGCCTCCTGCGCGGCGTGCCCTCCCGAAGCCTCGTGCTCCCCCGCCGCCGCCGCGTGGGTCGTCGAGGGAGCGTGGCCCTCCTTCGCGGCGTGCGCCATCGAGGCCATTTCCCCCATGTGCCCCACCGATGAAGGCGCAGAAACCGCGGCGACGACCGGTATGACGGGAGCCGGCTTTTTGATCAGGTCGCCGAACCACCCGCTGTACCAGAAGGAGAACGACAGCCCCGCCAGGATCACGAGGGGAACCCACATGTTGGGAGGCGACTCGTGGGCATGATCGAACTTGTGGTGGTCCTTCGGCTTTCCGAGGAACGTGAGGATCACGAGCCGGAACATGTAGAAGGCCGTCATCCCCGCGGTCAGGAGCGCTCCGGCGAACAGGATCATGTGCCGCGTATTCTTCATCCCGAACTCGAGAGCGGCGCCCAGGATCATGTCCTTGCTGTAGAAGCCGGAAAAGAGCGGGACCCCCGATATCGCGAGCGTGGCGATGAGGAAGGTGATGAAGGTGATCGGCATCTTCTTTCGCAGCGCTCCCATCTCGGTGATCTCCTGGCTGTGAACCGCGTGGATCACCGACCCGGAACCGAGGAACAGGCACGCCTTGAAAGCAGCGTGGGTGGTCAGGTGCGCCAGGCCCGCGGTGAAGCCGCCCACCCCCAAGCCCAGGATCATGTACCCCAGCTGGGAGCACGTGGAGTAGGCCAGAACCTTCTTGATGTCGGTGGCTGTGATCGCGATCGTGCCCGCGATGAACAGGGTGAGGAGCCCGATGTAGGCGATGACGAGGAAAGCGTCCGGCGTGAAGATCGGGTAGACGCGCCCGACGAGGTAGACGCCCGCGGCCACCATCGTCGCCGCATGGATCAGCGCCGAGACCGGCGTGGGGCCTTCCATCGCGTCCGGGAGCCAGACGTGGAGCGGGAACTGCGCCGATTTGCCGATCGCGCCGCAGAAGATCCCGATCCCCGCCAGGGTCAGGAGGGTCCCGCCGATCTTTCCCTCCCCGATCGCCTGGAACACCTCGTCGAACCCCAGCACCCCGGTCGTGGCGAACAGCAGCAGGAACCCGATCAGGAACCCGAAATCACCGATCCGGTTCACGATGAACGCCTTCTTCCCGGCGTCGGCGGCCGACTTCTTCTCGAACCAGAACCCGATGAGCGCGTAGGAGGAAAACCCGACCAGCTCCCAGAAGATGTAGATGAAGAAAAAGCTCTCGGCCAGGACGAGCCCGAGCATGGAGAACGAGAATACGGAGAGGTAGGCGAAGTATCGGCTGTACTTCGGATCGCCGTGCATGTAGCCCACCGAAAACAGGTGAACGAGGAACGAGACGAGGGTCACGATGACGAGCATCACGGCCGTCAGGTTGTCGACGAGGATCCCCGCGTTGATGACGAACCGGCCGTTCAGGGACAGCCACGGGACCACGACGTGATACTTGAAGTT